>NZ_CAXRBQ010000155.1:0-16886 GCF_964228735.1 Pontibacterium sp.
CTCAGAGTTGACCTCCCAATTCCAGATACTGATCACGGTTGATCGGTTTGAAGCGCACACGATCGCCCACTTGTACGGGCATGGTGGGATCTTTGTCTGGATCAAACATCGGCGTAGGGCAAAGTCCGATCAGGTTCCAACCACCCGGAGACACCGCGGGATACACGGCGGTTTGTCGGTCTGCGATCGCTACGGCACCTTTGGGTACTTTCTGACGTGGCGTTGAAAGACGTGGGGCAGCAATACGCGGATCCACTTCGCCCAGGTAGGCGAAACCCGGTGCAAACCCAATTGCATAGACGCGGTATTCCATCTGGCTGTGGATCTGGATCACCTCGTCGATGCTGAGGCCTCTGCACTGGGCCAGATCGTTCAGATCCGGGCCTGACTCAGGGCTGTAGTAGGTGGGTAGGGTGATCAACTCGCCTGTGGACTGTAAGGTGTTGTCTAGCTGGTCGAGCAGTTGGCGTAAGGTGCTTTTTATCTCCAGGTGGTCGCAGGCAAGTAGGTCGTAGATCACCAACAGAGACGCATAGGAGGGCACCAAGTCGATCAGTTTATCGGCCAGCTTTGATTCGAGTAGGCTCACCGCCTGTTGGACCTTAGCGGATACGGATGGATCGGTATTATCACCAAAATAGACGATCAGGGCGTTTTCACCGGCTACTTCTATCTGCATCATTTGATCAGCTCTCGAATCTGCTGGATTGCGTTAACGCCATCCATGTTGTCGCCGTGAACACAGAGCGTGTCTGCAGTCAGTTTCAGCCTCTTGCCACTTACAGTTGTGACCGTGCCGTGCTCCTTGAGCTGTTTGACTTGAGCCAGCATTTTTTCGGTAGTATGTACCGCACCTGCCTCACTACGGGGTAGCAGTGTGCCATCGTCGGCATAACAGCGGTCGGCAAACACTTCAAACCAGAGCTGGATCTTGGCACGTTGTGCTTCCTGTCGGTGTTTGGCGGCGTTCGGGGTGCTCTGCAGCATCAGTACTAGCGGCCGGAAGTAGCTTGAGATCGCTTCCATGACCGTTTTGCGTATGGTAGCGTCGGCCATCATGTCGTTGTACATCGCACCGTGGGGTTTAACGTATTCCAGCTTGATCCCTAAGGACGCGGCCATGCCATCGAGCGCAGCGATTTGATACAGCAGCATCGCTTTCAGCTCTTCGGCATTCGCTTTAAGCGTACGGCGCCCGAATCCAACCAGGTCCGGATAACCAGGATGAGCGCCAATGGTGACGCTGTTTTGTTTGGCCAGCGCCAGTGTTTTCTGCATCACCACGGGATCGCCCGCGTGGAAACCACAGGCAATATTGGCCTGATCGATATGAGGCATCACTGATTTATCCAGGCCGATGCTCCAGAAACCAAAGCTTTCACCCAGATCACAATTTAAACGTAATGACATCGGGATCTCCTCCAATTACAAGATCGCCAGCTGGCTGTTTTTCAGATCGGTAACGATCATGTAGCCCGGGCTGTGGGTAATGCAGAACGGTGGTTTGGCTTGTTCCAGGGCGACCTGAGGGGTAACGCCGCAGGCCCAGAACAGCGGTAGCTCATCGTCTTTGATGGTCACCGCATCACCGAAATCGGGTTGGTTGATATCTGCAATGCCGATCAATGATGGATCACCCAGGTGTAGCGGTGCGCCGTGAACGGAAGGGAAACGGGTGCAGATCTGTACGGCACGAATCGCATCCGCGGCTTTCATCGGGCGCATACTCACCACGGTGGTGCCGCTGAATCGACCCGCAGGACGGCATGGGATATTGGTGCGATACATCGGCACGTTCACGCCTTCGGTGATGTTGCGCACCTCCAGACCATCGGCCAGCAGTGCTTCTTCAAACGAGAAGGAGCAGCCCAGAACAAAGGTCACCAGGTCATCTCGCCATACTTCGGCGACATCCGTCAGTTCCTGGGTTAATTCACCGTTTTCGTAGACTCGGTAACGCGGTACATCGCGACGGATATCAAGGTCTTCGCCCAGTTCCGGCAGCATAAACTGACCGGGTTGGCTGGACTTGCCAATGATTGGACAAGGCTTGGGATTAAGCTGGCAAAACTGAAGAAATTCGTCAGCCCAGGCTTTGGGCAAGATGGCCAGGTTGCCCTGAACGTAACCCGGAGCAAGTCCGGAAGTGTTGCCCGTGTATTCGCCTTGGCGAATCAGCGCTCGAATTTGGGTGGGTGTTTTATCTGCGTACATGGACGGACCTTTATTATTCTATGTGTGATACGACTGTCATGTGGGGGCGTGTGCGCTAAGGATTCCGTGAAGCTTTGAATGCAGCGGAGGTTGTTTGGTTTTCAAGCCAGCGGGAAACTTCCTCCTCGCTTCTGCCGAAAAACACTACGCGTCGCTTGACGCTCAGAGAGCCATTGGCTTTTATCGATCGGCGGTATACAAACCAACTGTCCAGGGCAACTTCAACGATTTCATCGACATGGCGGATCTGCTGGTAGTGCTGGAGCGTTATCGCGGTGCTCATCTTGATAGAGGTCTCGGGCCTGATATGGGTTATGGGCGACGGCAAAAAGATTGCCCCAGCCAGCCGGAGCCGGCTGAAGCAAGAGTCGCCAAATTGTTGATCCATCAGCTAACGGTTCGAGTGAGGTGTTAGCTTGGTGTGTCTTTTGTTTCTGTTCGCCAGCCCCGGGTGAGTGAGGTGGGGCTAGCGTTTAAGTGTTAACTGTTTGTGTTGCTTAGGACGTCATCATGGTTGGCAGGTACAGCACGATCTCTGGATACATCGTGATCAGCACAATTGCGATCGCGATCATAAAGAAGAACGGCAGCGCAGCTTTCGCTACATAGAGGATGTTCTTGCCGGTCAATGCCTGGATCACAAACAGGTTAAAACCAACCGGCGGGGTGATCTGAGACATCTCTACCACCAGTACCAGGAAGATACCGAACCACAGCAGGTCGATGTTCGCCTGGGTCACCATCGGCAGAACCACGGAGGTGGTCAGCACGATCACGGAGATGCCGTCCAGGAAACAGCCCATGATCACGAAGAACACGGTCAGGTAGATGATCAGCTCGATCGGTGACAGGCCCAGATCCGCAATCCATGTCGCCAGTGCATTCGGAATGCCGATAAAGCCCATCGCCAGCGTCAGGAAGTGCGCGCCTACCAGGATCAGGCCCAGCATGCAGGAGTTCTTCACCGCACCGGCGACGCTATCGATGAATCCGCGGAGGGTGAAGCTGCCCAACATGGCGGAGAGCAGCAGGGAGCCCGCGACACCAAACGCAGCCGCTTCAGTCGGCGTGGCAATACCCTGATAGATCGAACCCAGCACACCACCGATCAGCAGCACGATCGGAATCAGTTTTTTCAGCGCCTGCAGCTTTTCTTTGGTGCTGTACTGCACATTGTCTGCTACTTCGCCCTTGCGGCCCTGCATCAGTGTCCAGCCAGCGGTGAAGGCCATAAACAGCAGGATCAGCACCAGGCCCGGCATTACGCCGGCCAGGAACAGGCGTGCAATGGAGACTTCTGCAGATACACCGTAAACGATCAGGATGATGGACGGTGGAATCAACAGGCCCAGGGTGCCGGAGCCCGCCAGGGTACCGATCGCCATGGTGTCGTTATAGCCACGGCGTGACAGTTCCGGCAGGGTCATACGACCGATCGTCGCGGCGGTCGCTGCAGACGAACCGGATACCGCAGCAAAGATGCCACAGCTAAGGATGTTCACGTGCAGCAGCTTGCCCGGGAAGCGGGACAGCATAGGCGACAGGCCTTCAAACAAGTCTTGCGAAAGACGGGTGCGGAACAGGATCTCACCCATCCAGATAAACAGGGGCAGAGCGGTCAGTGACCAGCCGGTTACCGCACTCCAGGAGGAGGTGCCCAGCAACAGACCGATGCTGTCGTTACCGATCAGCTGTAGGCCGATGATGGAGATGCCGGTCAGGGTCAGCGCTACCCAGATGCCACTGGTCAGCATCAGCAGCATGCAAACAACTAAGATTAAACCGATTACTGTGATATCCATGATTTACTCCGCAGCGCTAAGCGCATCTTCGTGGGCAATAAACCCTGGTTTTTCTCCCTGCAGTGCCGCGATGTAGCTATCAACAATTGCGATCAGCAGGAACAGTGAGCCAAGTGCCATTGGGGTCTGAACAATCCAGAGTGGCACGGCCAGATAGGTGTCTGTTACATCGTGGTAGATATAGGATTCGTATGCGGTAAAGGCGGTGTAGTAGGCCAGGTAACCGCTGATCAGCACACCTGCAGTCAGGTTGAAAAATTCAACCAGGCGGCGAGATTTGCCTTCCAGGCGACTGAGCAAAATGGTGACGCGAATGTGGTTGCCGGTGTTAAAGGTGTACGCCAGTCCGAAAAAAATGGTGGCGGAAAGCAACCAACCTGCGAAGTCCTCAGAGGATGGAATGATGACGCCAAACATGCGCGCGGCGATCTGAGCCAAAATCAGCAGTGTCATCACAACCAGGCTGGTGCCCGATAACACAGCGGAGGCTAAGTAAAAGTAGTGTTTAAGTGTTTGCATTTTATTCTCACCCGATTGCCTGACCAGAAACCCAAACATTCATATTGCTGTTATGTCGGACTGATCATCCGAAATACTCGGGTTTGTCGGTTCTTATAATTTATTCATGCAGCGTGTTACTCGAAGAGGCGCCTTACCGATGGCCAATAAGGCGCCCCAGGGACGAGGTCTTACATTTTTTCCAGGTAGTTTTTCAGCACAGTACGGCCGGATTCACCTGCTTCGGCTACCCACTCGTTAACCATGGTGGAACCGATCTCTTCCAGCTCTGTGATCAGCTGATCACTTGGCTCGCTCACTTTCATGCCGTTCTCAGCCAGCTTGTTGGTGTGCTCTACCGCCAGTTTGCGGCCCAGGGCCCAGCCTTTTTTCTCTGCGTTAGCTGCAGCGGTCAGGATCACCTGCTGAGTCTCGGCATCCAGGCGGTCGAACATGCGCTTGTTGGCGAAGACCATATTCTTCGGAATCCAGGCGTGGATGGTGGTGAAGTTGGAGATGTAATCCCAGCTCTGACCGTTCACACCGGTGCTTGGGGAGGTGATCATTGCGTCGATGGCATTAGTGGTGAACGCCTGTGCCACATCGCTGAATGGGATGTTGACTGGCGTGGTGCCCATCAGGTCAGCCAGACGGGAGGTGGTTGGGCTGTAAGAACGCATCTTCAGACCCTTCAGATCTGCCAGGCTTTTAACATCCTTGTTGCTGTACAGATCCTGTGCCGGCCATGGGGAAGTGTACAGCAGGATCAGGTTCTCTTTTGCCAGCGCTTTGGTCAGTTCCGGTTTGGACGCCTTATACAGTTGTTCCGCGCTATCGAAGTCGGTGGCCAGGAACGGGATGTTGTCCAGTTTGAAGATCGGGTTGAGGTTACCCAGGCGACCGATAAATACCTCACCGATTGGTACCTGACGGCTCTTAACCGCGCGGTGGATCTCCGGGTGCTTGATCAGCGAGCCACCGGAGTGGATGTTGATGGTCAGCTTGCCGTTGGATTTGGCGGTTACTTCTTCAGCAAAGCTGCGCGCAACCTGAGTCTGGTGTGTGCCGTCGCCGTACGGGGTTGGCATATCCCAACGCTTCTCTGCTAATACATTGCTGGTGGCGCCCAGCGTCAGCATTGAGGTCAGCAGTACAGCAGCTTGTTTGGCAAAACGTTTCATTCTTATTCTCCAAATCTTTTTGTTTATGGAACCTGCGAATAAACCAGAGTCGTTTCGGACTTGTTAGCAGGTTCCTTGGCCCTACCGATGGCATTGGCTGTTACAGGTATTGCAAGGCAGGGGCCAAGATTGGAAAAGTGTTTTAAAACAATGGCTTAAATTTTTACGTGGGGGTGCGTGGGTGGTCTTTGGGATGGTTTTGACTCAGACGAATTTCAACGTCTGAGTCACTTTTGACACATTGAAGGGGGAGGGAAAGCGCAAGAGCGCTTAGGTAAAGTCCTTACGATCCAGATCGTATTTCTTCATGCGCAGGTAGAGCTTCTTACGTGGAATACCCAGCGCCTGGGCGGTCTGCTCAACTTGGCCATTGTTGGCTTTGAGTGCAGAGAAGATAATCTCTCGCTCGTAACTCTCCACCAGTTCGTCAAGGTTTCCCGCTTTGGGGGCTTCCGTGATGTTGAGTTTACTGTCGAACGGCAACCCCAATGCCCAGCGTTCTGCGGCATTACGCAGTTCCCGCACGTTACCCGGCCAGGATTGCATGCACAGCTGTTGCAGAAGCAGGTCCGGAACCGGCTTGCTCTCGCGATTGAAACGCTGGCAGGCCTGCTCGGCAAAATGGCTGAACAGCAGCGGGATATCATCCTTACGCTGACTGAGGCTGGGCAGATCGATACTGGCAACATTTAGGCGGTAGTAGAGATCCTCACGGAAAGTGCCGCGGTCGGAGGCCTCCCGCAGATCTTCCTTGGAAGCTGCAACTACCCGGATATCCACGTTGATATCGGCGTTACCACCCAGGCGTTGCAAAACGCGCTCCTGTAGGACCCGGAGCAGGCGTACCTGCAGGGAGGCGGGCATGCTTTCGATCTCATCAAGGAACAGGGTGCCACCGCTGGCGTATTCCAGCTTACCGATCCGCTTCTTGTTGGCACCGGTAAACGCGCCGGCCTCATGGCCAAACAGCTCGCTTTCGATCACCGATTCGGTGACCGCACCACAGTTCAGGGCCACAAAAGGTTTGTCTTTGCGTGAGCTGAAGTCGTGCAGGCACTTGGCGACCACCTCTTTACCGGTGCCGGTTTCGCCGTTGATGATCAGATCCACATCCACCTGGGCCAGTTGCAGCACGGTTTCCCGCAGGCGTACCATCACGTCTGTCTGGCCAACAAGGCGTTTGTCGATCTCGTGCTGACCTGCGATCGCTTCGCGCAGGCGGCGGTTTTCCAGTACCAGTTCACGTTTCTTGAAGGCACGCTCGACCGTATTCAGGTGGTGCTGGGGATCGTCGGTTTTCTCCAGGAAGTCATAGGCCCCCTGGCGGATGGCCTTAATCGCAATGGCGATATCGGAGTGGCCGCTGAACATGATGACCGGAATCTCCGGATCGATCTCCAGAATCTTCTCCAGTACCTCCAGGCCGTTCATGATGTCCATGCGCACATCGCAGATCACCACACCGTGCCAGCTCTTGGAGCAATGCTTGATCGCGTCGTGCGGGTCTTCAAAGGCGCTGGTGCTGTAACCTTCCAGCTCCAGTGTCTGGGTCATCGATTCGCGTACGATTTCTTCATCGTCGATGACGATGACCTGGCCATTGGCCATGGCTGAACTCATTTTTTACTACTCCGGTGTTCTGGTAACTGGATACAAAATGATGCGCCACCGCCTGCATTCTCATCGACGGTCAATTTGCCGCCGAAATTCTTGATGATGTTGAAGGAGATGGCCAACCCAAGGCCCAGGCTCTGGCCGCGGCGTTTGGTGGTAAAGAAGGGCTCGAAGATCTGCTCGCGCAGCTCCTGATCGATGCCCGGACCGCTGTCGCGCACATAAATCTCGAGCATGTCGCGGCTGTGCAGGCATTCGATATTGATCTCTTTTTCTTCCTGCTCGCGCACGGCATCAAGGGCATTGGTCACAAGGTTCATGACCACCTGTTCCAGCTGCACCGGGTCGGCCTGTACCTGATTTTCTGCTTGCTGGTACTGCACGTTGATGGTCGTCTGTTGCCTGATTTCGTCACCTTCGAGCATATGGAGCACGTTGTTGATCACGCGATCCAGGTCCACGGGGATAAGGTTCACCGGCTGGTTGCGGGCCAGTGCTTTCAGGCGCGTGATGATTGTGGTGGCGCGTTTGGTCAGGTGTGAGATCTGGTTAAGGTTTTTCTCGGTGTCCTCAATGCGTCCTGCGTTCAGCAGACGGACGCCGTTATGGGAGTAGTGGCCAATGGCTGACAGCGGCTGGTTGATCTCATGAGCAATACCGGCAGAGAGCTGGCCCATCGCAGCCATCTTGCCCGCTTGCACCAACTCTTCCTGTAGGGTGGTCAACTGGTCGCGGAAACTGATCAGGGAGCGGGCCATGGTGGTGATCTCGTCGTCGCCCTTCACCTGCACCTGTTCTTCCAGGTTACCGTTGGCGATCGAGCGCATGCTTTTGTCGAGGCTGGTGATTCGGGCCACCATGTAACGACCCACATAGAGCCAAACGATCAGGATGGAGAACAGCAAACTGGCAGCCACCATCATTAGCATCCAGAAACGGCTCTTTTGGATGGTTTCCTCGGCGCTTTTGGCAGAGCTGCGAGCGGAGGTTTCAGCTTTGGCGGTCTGTATTGCGATTAGCTCGTTTAAGCTGTTGAGCTCCTGGCGCATCTGCTCCAGCAGCAACTCGCCCGAGCGCAAAATACCGCGCTCCCGGCTGCGGATCATAAACATGTTGTTCTCGCCGCGAGTGAGGAAAACAATATTCACGATTGTTTGCCGCAGTGCCTGAATCCCCGGCATGGTGTCGATCGCCTGGATATCCTCCTTGATCCGCTGGGTGATCTCATCCGAATGGGTCTGAGTGGCGATAAGCGAGTTCAGGTCCGGCAGGTGCTGTGCCCGGTCGACCAGGTTGATCAGTAGGTTCACGTCGGCTTTGATGCGATACAGGCGCTGCAGATCGGCGTTGATTTTGGTGGTTGTTTCCTGACCGTAGTTATTGATCACAATCCAGGAGTCGGGCAGATCCTGATTGTAGTAGCTGTAGAGATCCCGTTGGGCATTCTCGGTCAGGGTATCAATCTCGCTCAGGAAGCTGGAGGCAATCCAGCGCAGACGCTGGTTTTCAGAACGCTTGTGCTGCTGGATCTCAAACTTCTTCAGTACGTTGCTATCCAGCTGGGTCAGGGTCGCCTTTAATATATCGATCTGGCCGGAGAGTGCGGTCTCCGCGTTACGGTCCTCGGTACTTTCGGCGATTTCCGGCAGCAGGTACGAGATGGTGTCGAGGTTAAAATTCAGCTCTTCCCAGATCTTCTGGCGACTTTCGGTGTTCTCTGCAGCCAGCAGCGTCGGGGCGAGCAGGGTGATTTTTGTACCTTGCTCTTTAAGACTGGCCATCAGGCCGAGGGTTTGGATATTGCCCTCAACCACATGGTTCAGCTCGTTACCAAGGCGGTTATAGGAGACCCAACTGATAATGCTGGTCAGCAGAGTGAGTGCACTGAGCGCACCGAACGCTAAGAAAAAGCGTCCTCGTATCCCGAGCTTTTGCCGATGTTTCATCTGTTAAACGTGCCTTGAGATATCTGAGCTGAATACTATTTATTTCATAGCTTAAATAGAATTTAAGCAAACGCGAAACTTAAACGATCAGTTTTATTACCTGCCTGCATAAGCGCGTGGGGCAGGTTATAGTAAATAAGAAAGTGAATGGCTATACAGATTAGCCGCTCTCCTAAGTCTCCCGAGGAAGTGAATAAGCCCGTGTTTATGAAGAAGTTAAGGCAGGTATTACAGTCGTTTCTGCTGGGTCTGGCGTTGCTGGCAACCAGCGGTTTTGCCGCGGCGAACGATACCATCATTATCAAGGGCGTCGGTACCTGGGATTATTTCACCAACTATCAGAAGCACGAAGGTCCATTCTGGAATAAGCGCATTGCCGAAGTCTCGGGTGGGCAGATCGTGGGTGAGATAAAACCACACACCGAGCTCGGCCTGCACGGCTATGAGATTATGCGACTGGTGAAAAACGGAGTGTTCGACTTTGCCTTTGGCTTGCCCGGGTATGTGGTGCCGGAGAGTGAAATCTTCGAAGGCGCGGACTTGTCCTCGCTGGTGCAGAATATCGCCGTACAGCGGCAGGTGGCGGAAGCTTATTTCCCAACCCTGGAGCTGGCGTTTGCCGAGAAATACAACGCCAAGCTGATGATGCTCTATCCGTTTCCCAGCCAGATGATCTGGTGCAACAGCGAGATCCGCGGTATCGAAGACCTCAAGGGTAAGCGAATCCGGGTATTCCTGACGACCCTGGGGGATTTTGTTGAAGGCGTGGGGGCGATCCCGGTGAGTGCGTCGTTTAACAACGTGCCCGAAGCGCTGGAAAAGGGGATCTTTGATTGCGCAATCACCGGCACCATGTCGGCGTATACCGGCCAGTTGTACAAGGTCGCATCCTACGGCTACACCCTGCGAGTGGGGTGGGGGTTGGCATTTGGCGCAATGAATATGAATAAGTGGAATCTGCTGAACGACGAGCAGAAAGCGTTGCTCAAGAGCGAGATTGCCCAGCTAACCGACAAGATGTGGGAGGAGACCGCACAAGAGGATGCGGTGGCCCTGGCTTGTCTTGCGAACGGCCCGTGCCCGATTGGCGAAGTAGGCAATATGACGCTGGTGGAACCGTCCACTGAGGATCTGGCCGTACGGAACAAAGTCGCGATGGACGTCATCCTGCCGCGCTGGGCGGAGCGTTGCGGACCGGAATGTGCCGCCAACTGGAACCGCACCGTCGGTCGGGTGTTGGATCTGAGGGCAGAGGCGAAAAATCGGTAAGTTGGTGTAGCTTTGTGCTGCAAAAAATAATAAAAGCCCCGCAACTGTGAGCGTAACGCTGTTCACTTAAGCAGAGCAGAGGATCTGTTGGGCTTCGCGACGCGAAGACCAACCTACATGAACATTGTAGGTTGGCCAACCCGCGAAGCGGCGTTGTCCAACATTGGGACTAACCTATTCCAGACCATCGATAATGCCATTATCAAGCAGCTTCATTCGATTGGCCGCCGGTTCTTTGGGCAGTCCGGGCATACGCAAAATGTCACCGGTCAGAATAACGAGGAAGCCGGCACCGGCGTTGATCTGAATCTGTCGCACGGTGACCTCGAAACCCCGTGGCCTGCCATGCAGTGTCGGATCGTCCGAAAGTGAGCTGGGTGCTTTGGCGACACAGATCGGTAACCCGGTCAGACCCAGCTGCTCTACATGTTTCAGATCCCGCTCGGCATCCTTGGTAAAGGCCACGTCGTCGGCACCATACATCGCCTTGCAGACCGCTCGCACCTTTTCCACAACCGGAAGATCAAGATCATACAAAGGCTCGAATGGACGGTTTTTCTCCACCGATGCCATTACGGCTTTGGCCAGTTCCAGGGCGCCTTTGCCGCCATCGGCATGATGTGTGGTTTCGGCGAAGGAGACACCCAACTCGGTGCAGCGCTCCTTGATCATCGCTACCTCGGCGTCGCTATCGCTGGCAAAGCGGTTCAGTGCCACCACCGGGTGTTTATTAAACAACTCAACACTCTCAATATGCTTGTCCAGGTTGCCCAGCCCCTCCCGCAGGGCAACCAGATCCTCTGTCTCAAGCTCATGCTTGGGTTTGCCGCCATGCATTTTCAGAGCTCGAACGGTGGTAACCAGTACCACTGCATCTGGATCAAGCCCCGCGATCCTGCATTTGATATCAAAGAATTTCTCTGCGCCCAGATCAAAACCAAAGCCCGCTTCGGTGATTGCCCAATCCGCATAATTCATCGCCATGCGGGTGGCGATGACGCTGTTACAGCCGTGGGCTATGTTGGCAAATGGCCCGCCGTGAACCAGGGCCGGGGTGCCCTCGAAGCTTTGTACCAGGTTGGGTTGCATGGCATCACGCAGCAGCGCCATCATTGCCCCGGTGATCTCCAATTGTTCAGCATAGATCGGTTGGTTTTCGTAGCTGTAACCGACCAAGATGCGGTCCAGTCGGCGCTTCAGGTCTTTCGCATCGTCGGCCAGGCAGAGCATCGCCATCACCTCCGAGGCGGCGGTGATATCGAAGCCGCCTTCCCTGGGAATCCCCTGATTCTTGCCCCCCAATCCCAGCACAATCTTGCGCAAGCTGCGGTCGTTCATATCCATCACCCGGCGCCAGGCGATCTGACGTGGATCGATACCCAGCTTATTGCCATGAAAAAAATGGTTGTCGATGGTGGCGGAAAGCAGGTTGTTGGCACTGGTGATGGCGTGAAAATCGCCGGTAAAGTGCAGGTTGATCCGGTCCGCGGGCATAATCTGGCTGTAACCGCCTCCGGTGGCTCCACCTTTCATGCCCAGGCAGGGGCCCAGAGACGGCTCGCGTAGTGCCAAGCAGACTGATTCATTAAGGCGGGTAAATGCCTGGCCCAGGCCGATCGTGGTGGTCGTCTTGCCTTCGCCGGATGGTGTCGGAGTGGTGGCTGATACCAGAATCAGGCGGCCCTTCCTGCCATTTTTTTTCTGTAATGCTTTTAGATCAATCTTAGCTATGTCGCGACCATAGGGGTGCAGATGCTCGGCGTCGATGCCCAACTGGTCGGCGATCTCTGTAATGGGGCGCGGTGTGAATTGCTGCGCTATCTCGACATCGGTTGTCATGGAAAGCTCCTTCAGAAAGATAGATCGTGCATAGGGAAGGTCACAGGCTATTAGGAGGACCGCTATGCTTCAGATTAGAGCATTGTGGCTCGGAATGCCGGATATGGGAGGTGGAGGCCAAAGACAGTTAGATTGCTTGGAAACTGCGCTGGTGAACACAATGGAAGCCCCGCCCATGTTGAGTGAGGTTTCTTGGCATGAAGGTGAGCTGCGGTGCCTTGGGATACAGATACCCACGTGATGAATTTGGATAAATATGAGACAGCAAAGGAAACTTCGCCGCGGACTCCGAAGGGGGAGGAGTGTAACGACGAATATTCCCCTCACTGCCTAACTGTCAGGCAAGCCTGAATCCGTTATGAAGCCTGCCTTTTGAATCGTTAAGATACGTCGCTCTTGGCGCTGACAAGCCGCTGATACAGCGAATCCTTAAGCTCTGATCTGTCGTGTTTGAGTTGATGCATTGCCTGGTCATCAATGGGTGAGCTATTCAGTTCCAGCTCACGAATCTCGGTGTCCAGACCGTTGTAGCGTTTGGCATCCTCTGCAAATGCCTGATCGTTCTGGGTTAAGTGGTCGATAGTTTCCCGATACTCAGGAAACTCGTTAATGAGAGAGTGATCTTCACCTAACATGGAAACTCCTGCTATCAGATTGATGTTTCAGATTGATAAGTCATCTGTATGAATCTTAGTCAATTTCTGACGACTCTCATTAAATGCTTTTGTTAAGTATTGATGTCGGTCAGTTGGATGTCTTGGTCACTCGGTTGTGAATCAGGGTCTGCCTAAGCCTACAAGCCAGGCTGCCAAAAGGAGTGGGGTGATGTAGAGACACACCTTACGGGCGGACTTGCATATCTCGAGCTGTTCGCGCTCTTTTACCGCAATGTGGGTCGTATCTACGTGATGGACTTCGGAGCGCGCGGTGTATATCGCCTCGTCTATCTTGAACTCCAGATAGAGTGTAAGGATATGAAAGATGCCGGCCGTCCCCAGGCTGACCAACAGTAGCCAGCCTGCAGGTGCCGTGAAAGTGATGTAGTCGTACATGTCAGTGCCTGTCTAACCCACTGGTTAGACAGGCAACATGCGGGTTGGTGCAGTCTTGGTTAGTTGTACTAGCCCTGGTGATTACAGCACTTTTGTCGTCTGACCTGCGCTTTTCATATGTTGACGTCGACAGCTGAGCATCATCGCCCAGAACTCTGAAAAGTCGTTTACCACCACATCCGGTTTATGCGGATAACGTTCATTACCTGGGAAGATCTTGTTCAGCCAGGGTAGGTCCCACAACGCGCCGTTGAAGAACACGCTGGTGATGCCCGCCGTTTTTGCGGCGATCACATCGGTAGTGCTGTCGCCGACGTACCAAACATCTGCGCCAATCTCGATGTTCAGGTTATCGGCGGCCTTGAACACTTGGTCGGCATGCGGTTTACGTTTGACGGTGTCATCACCGCACACCTCGGTGTCGAACAGCTCTGCCCAACCGGTGCCGTCGATCGTATTCAGTTCGTGGACAAAAAACTCGCGGTCGCGGTTGGTGATTACTCCCACCGTGATGCCCAGCCCTCGCAGGCCTTCCAGCACCTGTTTCACCTTGGGTTCGAAGGGCAGGGCGGTGCCGTAGTATTTGCGGTAATGCTTGGTAAAACCTTTGTGCGCCAGCTGTTTAGCGGCCTGATTGTCTGCGAAGAGTATCTCAAAGATGTCGGTGCGGGAGATCTTGCGGTCCAGCTTGATCTTAGGATGCAGGGCCAGGTTGTTGCGCACATACTCGACCAGTTTCATATCGTCCGGTGATTTACAGTGTTCGGGTGCTACCAGGTGATCCAGCAGGCCCATCTCCCGCAGCTCTTTCAGCATGTCGTCGACCGCGTGGTACATCGCATCCAGGGTGTCCACTAGAGTGGCGTGCCAGTCGAACAGCACAACTTTTGGGTATGTCAGTTGGGCCAATGCGGGGTGCCAGTCCGGCTCCTGTCGTGGCGGTGGCGGTTGCAGCGGTGGGAGCTGCGGTGGGCGCATCTGCTTGGTGGCTGGTGCAATATCATCAGGGCCTGCCGCGGCCTCAACCTGATCGATCAGTTGATCAAAGCTGTGGACGATCACGTCGGGCTGGTGTTCGTTGTGGTCAACAACAGAGAAGGTGTAGTCGAACCAGGCCTGATCCCACAGTGCGCCGTTATAGAAGACCGCGGAGATACTCGCTTTGCTGGCGGTGATCATATCCGTCAGGCTGTCGCCCACATACCACACGCTGCCATCCGCAACCTCACCCAGTGCCTCGGTGGCTTCCAACAATGGGTCGGGCGCAGGTTTATAGCGCCTGGCTTCGTTGCCGCACAAGCTGATATCAAAAAGATCCTTCCAGCGACCGTTATCTACGTGGACAAGCTCGTGGGCAAGGTATTCCCGGCTGCGGTTGGTCATCACGCCGATCTTGATGCCGAGTTTCTTCAGGTAGCGGAGGTAGTCGTATACGCCATCCTGAAACGGATAGACCTTGCCGTAGTGATTGCGGTAACACTCGTTATAGGCGTGGTGTGCGATGGCATTGGCTTTTTCGTTTTCGCCAAACAGCGCATCAAAGATATCGGTGCGGGAGATGCGTTGTTCTGCCAGCACCCGTGGATGCAGGTGGCGGAAGATGCGGATATAACGCAGGAGCTTTTCGTCTTCTTCGGTTTTCGCTTCCGCTTCCGGGCGAAGGTGGCGGATGAGGTCCAGTTCGTCGAGCTGAGCCAGCATATCCTCGACCGCCAGGTACATCGCTTCGTGGGTGTTTACCAGAGTGCCATGCCAGTCAAAGAGCATGACTTTGGGGAAGGGTAGGTTCGGTCTTTCCATAATGAGATTCCTTTCTTGGAGTCAATGGAATTCAAAGCCTTACCCGATTAAGTATATGCAACGATCAGTTGTATCCGCGAATTCTGATCGTGTTAAAAGTGCTTTCTTTAAGCCTCGTTTACGCCGCGCCCTGAGTAACAGGGACGTAGCCCAATTGCTCGGAGATTGCGTCACCTGCGGCAATCAGATCTTCCACCCATTCATGCTTGCGTCGTTCGATCGGCGCTGAAACCGACAGACCTGCAGTTGGTACGCCGTTTCGGTCGTACAGCAGCACGCCGATGCAGCCCACGCCTATTTCCGCTTCTTCGTTGTCCAGTGCGTAACGGCGTTCTGCGCTGGTGGCACATTCACTGATCAGATCGGGCAAAGAGGACAGCGTGTTGCGTGTGTACGCCGGCAGGTTGGTGCGCTCTGCATAACTGCGGATCTCGTCCTCGCCACCCACTCCCAGCATCAACTTGCCAATCGCGGTTACGTGCAGCGGTGCACGGCTGCCGATGATCTGCTGCACATGCATCATGCGGTTGGGTGTGGCCTTCTCGAAGTAGATCACCACATCACCTTCCCGAATCGTCAGGTTCACCGTTTCCCCCAGTTTATCCCGCAGCTGCTCCATGTAGGGCAGGGCCAAGGCACGCAGATCCACATCGGTATGCAGGCGGCTGCTCAGTTGCAGCAAACGCTGCCCCAGGCGGTACTCGCCGTTCTGGTCCCGATCCACAAAGCGGTTGTTGATCAGTGAGCCGAGGATGCGATGGGCGGTTGACGGGTGCAAGTTGGTCTCGGCGCTCAGCACTTTTAGCTTCACCGGAGTGGAGTAGCGAGAGATCGCATCCAGCAGAAGCGCTGCCCGATCAATAACTTGTATACGCGATTCGGATTTTGAGCTGGCTGTAGTCATACCATTAACCTGCATTAATTGTTCTTTGTGTTTGAGTAAATCGTATACAAAAAATGCAGATTTATGAATATGAAATGGTCTTTCACATTATGAAAGATGGTCATGATAAAAAATATGAAAAAATAAAACCAATAAAAACAGTAATATATGTGTATTTTTTGTCTTGCGGGTCAAGTTTTCATAATGTGAAATCGTTGCATATTGCGAGACTAGTCCGCCGGGTTTAAGGTGTGAATCAAGTTGCTTGCACGGCAAAAGTGTATACAAAAGTTTGGCTTCAGTGTTTTGGATTGTTGCCTCTGTATCTAAAGCGTTGGTGCGGCAAAGCATCCCTAACTAATAAGTACTGACTTTACGGAGTGGACCCCTATGTCTGATCAAAATCCGGTCTTTATTCCAGGCCCTACCAATATCCCTGACCGCTTGCGTAATGCGATGCATGTCCAGACTCGCGATCACCGTTCACCGGATTTTGTCGAAACACTGGCGCCTGTACTGCGTGACTGTAAGCGAATCTTTGGTACTGAGGCGGGCGAGATCATCACGTTCCCATCAACCGGTACCGGTGGTTGGGAAGCGGCGATCACCAACACCCTGTCTCCAGGTGACAAGGTGCTGATCGCACGCTACGGCATGTTCTCTCACCGTTGGATCGACCTGTGTCAGCGTCACGGTCTGGATGTAGAGATCATCGAATGCCCTTGGGGTAGTGGTGCACCGGCGGATCTGTTTGAAGAGCGTCTGAAAGCGGACGATGCCCACGAGAT
>NZ_CAXRBQ010000156.1:0-16146 GCF_964228735.1 Pontibacterium sp.
GTCAGACCACTGAAGCGTTCTGGAACTCCGTACGTCACGCTAAACCGATTTCCATCGGTCTGAACTGTGCGCTGGGTCCGCAGGAACTGCGTCAGTACGTGCAGGAGCTGTCCCGCATCGCCGACACTTATGTCTCTGCTCACCCGAACGCCGGTCTGCCTAACGCATTCGGTGGCTACGATGAAACGCCGGAACAGATGGCGGCAGAGATCAGCGACTGGGCTGAGTCCGGCTTCCTGAGCATCATCGGTGGTTGTTGTGGTACTACGCCTGAGCACGTTAAGGCGATGGGCGACGCTGCACAGAAACACGCGCCACGTGCTCTGCCGGATATCCCGGTTGAATGCCGCCTGTCCGGTCTGGAACCGATGAACATCGGTGAAAGCACGCTGTTTGTAAACGTGGGTGAACGTACCAACGTAACCGGTTCCGCCAAGTTTAAGCGTCTGATCAAAGAAAACGATTACGAAACCGCATTGGATGTTGCCCGTCAGCAGGTTGAAAACGGTGCACAGGTCATCGATATCAACATGGACGAAGGCATGCTGGATGCACACGCGGCTATGGTGCGCTTCCTTAACCTGATCGCCGGCGAACCGGACATCGCGTGTGTGCCGATCATGATTGACTCCTCTAAGTGGGACGTACTGGAAGCCGGACTGCAGTGCATCCAGGGTAAAGGCGTAGTGAACTCCATCTCCCTAAAGGAAGGTGAAGAAAACTTTATCGAACAGGCCCGAAAAATCCGCCGTTACGGTGCTGCCGTTGTGGTTATGGCCTTCGACGAAACCGGTCAGGCTGATACTTACGAGCGTAAGATCGAGATCTGTGAACGCTCCTACCGTGTGCTGGTCGACAAGGTTGGCTTCCCGCCGGAAGACATCATCTTCGACCCGAACATCTTCGCGGTAGCCACCGGTATCGACGAGCACAACAACTACGCCGTTGACTTCATCAACGCGACCGGTTGGATCAAGAAGAACCTACCACACGCGAAAGTGTCCGGTGGTGTATCCAACGTATCCTTCTCCTTCCGTGGTAACAACCCGGTGCGTGAAGCGATCCACTGTGTGTTCCTGTACCACGCGATCAAGCAAGGTATGGATATGGGTATCGTGAATGCCGGTCAGCTGGCGATCTACGATGACCTGCCGACCGAACTGCGTGAACTGGTTGAAGACGTAATTCTCAACACCCGTGAAGACGGTACCGAGCGCTTGTTAGCGGTTGCTGACAAATACCGTGGTGACGGCGCAGCAGAGGAAGACCCACAGGCCGCAGAGTGGCGCAGCTGGGAAGTTAACAAACGTCTAAGCCACGCACTGGTTAAAGGCATCACCGAATTTATCGACGAAGACACCGAAGAGTGCCGCCAGAACTACGCCCGCCCATTGGAAGTGATCGAAGGTCCGCTGATGGACGGTATGGGTGTCGTCGGTGACCTGTTTGGTGCCGGTAAAATGTTCCTGCCGCAGGTGGTTAAATCCGCCCGTGTTATGAAAAAAGCGGTAGCCTACCTGATGCCGTTTATCGAGGAAGAGAAAGCCGGTAACGAATCAAGTTCCAACGGCAAGATCATCATGGCCACCGTAAAAGGTGATGTACACGATATCGGTAAAAACATCGTGGGCGTGGTGCTGCAGTGTAACAACTACGAGATCGTCGATCTGGGTGTAATGGTGCCGGCAGAAACGATCCTGAAAACGGCACGTGAAGAGAATGCTGACATTATTGGTCTGTCCGGCCTGATCACTCCATCCCTGGATGAGATGGTGCACATGGCGAAAGAGATGGAGCGTCAGGAGTTCAACATCCCATTGATGATCGGTGGTGCGACCACCTCCAAAGCGCACACTGCCGTGAAGATCGACCCGGTATTCCACCGCGACCAGGTGGTTCACGTAACCAACGCATCCCGAGCAGTAAACGTAGCCTCTGCCCTGCTCTCTAAAGAGAAAAAGGCCAACTACGTCAAAGAGATACAGGAAGAGTATCAAGCGGTGCGTGAGCGTCACGCCGCACGTGCTAACGACAAGCGCCGTGTTACTTTGGAAGCGGCACGCGAGAACAAGTTTGCAATCGACTGGGACAACTACACACCACCGGTACCAAATCAGACGGGCATCCAGGTGTTTGAAGATGTCTCTTTGGAAGAGTTGCTGCCGTACTTTGACTGGTCTCCATTCTTCCACTCCTGGGAGCTGGCAGGTCGTTACCCACGCATCCTGGAAGACGAGATCATCGGTGAAGAAGCAACCAAACTGTTTGCTGATGCGAAGGTGATGCTGAAGAAGCTGGTTGATGACAAGCTGCTGACGGCGAAAGCGGTTGTTGGTTTGTTCCCCGCAAACAGCATCAATGATGACGATATTGAGCTGTACACTGACGAAAGCCGCACCGAAGTGCTGACCACCCTGCACCACCTGCGTCAGCAGATCGAGAAAGCCGAAGGTAAGGCCAACATGTGTCTGACCGACTTCATCGCACCTAAAGACAGCGGTAAGAAGGACTACTTCGGTGCCTTCGCGGTAACTGCGGGTCACGGCTGTGATGAACTGGTTGCCGAGTACGAAGCAGATCACGACGATTACCACGCGATTATGGTAAAAGCGCTGGCTGACCGTTTTGCGGAAGCCTTTGCCGAAATGATGCACGCTAAAGTACGTCGCGAGATCTGGGGCTACGCATCCGATGAAGCGCTGGACAACGAAGACCTGATCAAAGAGAAGTACCAGGGTATCCGCCCTGCTCCAGGTTACCCTGCGTGTCCCGAGCACACTGAGAAAGGCCTGATGTGGGAACTGTTGGATGCTGAGAAGCACACCGGCATTACCCTGACCGACGCGTACGCAATGCTGCCTGCAGCGTCTGTAAGCGGTTGGTACTTCAGCCACCCTGAGTCTCAGTACTTCGGTGTTGCGAAGATCAGTGAAGACCAGGTGGAAAGCTACGCGCACCGTACCGGCATGGAGATGTCTCAGGCTGAGCGTTGGCTGGCACCGAATCTGGGTTACGAGCCTGAAGAGGGTTAATTCCCTCTTTTGTGAAACGTAGGGTGCGTTACGCTTCGCTAACGCACCCTACTCACCATCTCAAACACGGATTGTAGGGCAACCTTTAGGTTGCCAGGCAGCCTAAAGGCTGCCCTACATCGGAATTCCACAATAAAATATGTCACACCTTAATATCGGCAACGTTACCGAGCGGGATCTCGATCGCTGCTACGAAATCGAAACCGTTTCCTATGGTGGCGATGAAGCTGCCAGCAAAGAGAAAATCTTAAAACGTATCCGCACCTATCCCGAAGGTTTTACCGTTCTGGAGAACGAGCGCGAGATCATCGGCTTTATCAACGCGGGTGCGACAGACAACGTGGTGCTCTCTGATGAGGACTTTAAGGAGCTGGTAGGACACGATCCTAACGGCAAGAAGATCGTGATCATGTCGGTTGTTGTCCACCCAGACTATCAGGGCCAGGGTATGGCGGGCAAGCTGATGGATGACTTTATTGGTCGTATGAAACTGATGGGTAAGGATGAGATCTACCTGATCTGTCAGAAAGAGCTGATCACTATGTATGCCAAGTTTGGTTATCAGGATCTTGGGCCATCTGAATCGGATCATGGTGGCCTGAGCTGGCACGAGATGTCGCTTTCGCTCAACTAATCTGTCTGATCCGATTTCACCGGGCACAACAGGTCCCTTCCAGTTGCGCCCTTCTTCTTTACGTATCAGAACTGGTACTTCACACCAACAAAGCCTGACAGTGCGCTGTCCTCCTCGACAATGGAGCTGTTAGTTACCTCATCACCGTACCATTCCGCTTTAACGCCACCGTTTACGCTCCACGATTTAGTTAACGGGTACGTTGCCGCAAGCTTCACACCGTAACGCCAGCCGTCTTCTCCTTCATACTGTGCACGATCTGGTAACGCCTGCGTTGCGGATACACCGTAGTAGTGGTTAACGAGATCATCACTCATCCAGCTGGCATACACAGTTGGCATCACTGCCAAATTATTGAAATGAAGAGGCTGTCCCCAGCTGAAGGTGAGCTCGGTACCGTCGTGCTCATCACTGATATCCTGTGCGATAGCCAAACCCAGGCGGCCGTAATCGGTATTCAGTTTGCCGGAGAGCTTCAGGTTTACACCACTATCCACATCACCCATATCAGCAAGTGCAGAGCTGTCGTCGCGTTCACCGTTGAGGCTATCGCCAGCGACGGAAACCACCAGGCTATAACGATCGTTTTCCCGCAGTGTGTACCCCGCTTCGAGCCCTTTCACAAAGAAGTTGCCATATTGAAGGTCAATTAGCGGAATGGCATCGTTGTGGTCATCAACGCCGGTGTAAATAGACTCGCTGAACGCTGCTCCAACGCCCAATCCGAACTGCAAATCTCGTGTCGATTCTGCATTGGCAGATGCAGTAACGGTCGCGGCCAGCAAGGCCGTACCCAGAGTGGTTTTCTTCATGTGGATGTCCTGTTGTCATTGATGGCAGCAGGATACGGATTTCACATGCAAAGGGACGTTAAGAGTGTGAAAAGCTATGTAAAGCACAGCGCTATGACGTGGGCATAGATAGGTGGACAGCAACATCTGCACATCCACCTACAACGTAGACCAGCGATGGGGCTGCGTTCCTACTCGCTACTATAAAGATCAATAGCCGCGGCTAGTCGATCGACGCCTGTATTGATCTCTGCTTCACTGTAGCCCGCAAAGCCGATGACCAATCCACAGGTTCGTTTCTGACCCGTGTAATAGCGGGATAAGTCCCGTATGCCCAGTCCACGAGCTTCGCATAGTTGCCGGATACGGCGGTCGTCCCATTGCTCAGGAATGAGGTAAACCGAGTGCATTCCGCCATCGCTGGGTATGAGCGACAACTGGGCCCCGAGCCGAGCGTCAATTGCACTGTGCAGGATCTCCCGACGTTGGTGGTACAGTTTGCGCATCCGTCTCACATGGCTAGCAAAGTGTCCGCTGGACATGAACTCGGCTAACGCAAGTTGCGGAAGAATCGATGTGCCGCCTTCCATGTAGGTTTTGGCGCGGGTGGCGGGTTCCAACAACAGTTCAGGCAGTACCATGTAGCCCAGGCGGATTCCGGGATGGAGGATGCGGCTGAATGTGCCCGTATAGATCACGACATCCTGACCGCCCAGCCCCTGCAAGGAGGTTAACGGCTGCTGCTCAAACCTGAACTCACTGTCGTAATCGTCTTCGATCAGCCAACTGCCGTTGCGCTTTGCCCACTGCAGGAGCTGAAGCCGCCTGTCGAGGCTTAACGTGTGCCCCAACGGATGGTTTCTTGATGGCGTAAGCATCACCACGCGTGCATTCGGTGCTTGTTGCAAACCGTCTTCGAGTTGAATGCCCTGCTTGTCCACTTGCGCCGGAATTTTAGTTGCACCCACCGCAGCAATCGCTCCGTCGATGCCTTGGTATCCCGGGTCTTCGGCGATGACGGCCTCTCCGGCATCTACCAATAATTTAAGCGCCAGAAACATTGCCTGCTGAGAACCTGAGCAGATCATCACCTGGTCTGTGGTGCATTTCACACCGCGCACAACGCGAAGATAGTTTGCGATCTGCTCACGAAGCTGGCTGTTCCCCATAACCGAATTCTGCTGGTATTTCATCTGACGTCCGGCACTTGCAACCGCACGTTGCCACTGGCTCCAGGGGAAGCTGTTAACGCAGGGTTGGGCCGGAAGTAGCAGTTCCCCCGTTTTCATTTGGTTAGGCTTGCGTACACCCACCAGCGTTTGCGCCATTGCAGACAGCTTGGGCGGCACTTGCGCCTGTGGTTGTGCTTGATCCTCACTTTGATCGACCGTATCCAATGGCAGATTGGTTGCCACAAAACTGCCCGCACCGTGGCGGGTTTCCACATAACCTTCGGCATGTAGCATTTCATACGCGGTTTTAACGGTGTTGCGGGAGATACCAAGTTCTGCGCACAGCGCTCGGCTTGCCGGTAGCTTTGCGCCGGGCGTCAAATCACCATTAATGATGGCCTGCTGGAAAGCTCGAAACAGCCTTGTGTATTGTGCTAACTCGCTGCTGGATTCCTGAAATGGCAGAAACAGAGATGAAGGGAACTGAGAGGCCATAAAAGTGGGTCTATATAGTTTGCAATAATGGGGCTCTTTATTAGTCCATTTAGCCTCTATTCTGGACCCACTGCAAGTTAACGATGAAAGGGAGCTGTTGCTGTGGAATCTATCGCTGTAACGGAAAGAACACGGGTCAGACGTGGACCCAAAAAGGCGTGCTACGACCGCACGACGATCTATTCAATACTGGATGAGGCGTTTGTCTGCCATATTGGGGCGACGATGCATAACACGGCGGCCGTGCAGCCAAATTTTCACTGGCGTATCGGCGATCGGCTGTATGTGCACGGATCAAGCAAAAACGGGCTGTTCCAGTCGATCATTCGCGGTGAAACTGCCTGTATTACTGTAACCCTGCTTGATGGATTGGTGTTTGCCAAGTCAGCCTTTCATCACTCAGCGAACTTCCGCTCCGTCATGCTCTATGGTCAGGGTGAAGTAATTGAAGGCCCAGAGCACAAACGTTTTGCGTTAGATCAGATGTTGGAGAAATTCAGTGAAGGTCGCTCAAGCGAAGCACGTCCGCCCAATGAAACCGAGATGAAGGCGACGGTTGTGATCAGCTTTCCGATCGATGAGGTGTCAGCAAAGATCAGAACCGGTCCGCCGGTTGATGACGAGGAAGACCTCAATTATCCAACTTGGTCTGGCGTTAAACCAGTGACAACGCTTATCGGTGACCTGGTCAGTGAGTGATCGGACAGAAAGAGTTCATTACGAAAACATCTAACCGGCCTTAAGACTCGAATCTTTCGGGTATACCTATCTGATCTATAGTGAAAGTGCCGGAGCCAGCCGTTCAATACATGAGTGGCCTCCGGCACTGTGCCGCTCCGTACGCGCGCCACAGACACCGCTTTTAACCTAACGACCTGCCAGGACGCGTTCAATGCTGTTAAGAGACTATGCGGCCAGGTGACGATTAAACAAATTTCGAGGTGAGTTATGTCAATCCGAATCGGCGACGACGCACCCGACTTCACTGCAGAAACTACAGAGGGAACGATCAAATTTCATGAATGGATTGGTGACAGTTGGGCCATCCTGTTCTCACATCCAAAAGATTTTACGCCAGTCTGCACAACCGAACTGGGCTACATGGCGAAGCTTAAGCCCGAGTTCGATAAGAGAAACACTAAAATCATCGGTCTGAGCATCGACCCGGTGAGTGATCATGAAGCCTGGGTCGGCGATATCGAAGAAACCCAAGGGCACGCTGTGAACTACCCCATGATTGGTGATCCGGATCTGACCGTTGCGAAGCTCTACGATATGATCCATCCAAATGCGAGTGGTGCGCAGCCACGCACCGCTGTTGATAATGCGACCATCCGCTCCGTCTTCGTGATTGGACCTGATAAAAAGGTGAAAGCCACCCTTACCTATCCGATGAGCACAGGCCGCAACTTCGATGAGGTTCTGCGTTTGCTGGATTCTTGCCAGTTAACCATGGCCCACAAAGTGGCAACTCCGGTGAATTGGAAGCAAGGGGAAGACGTGATCATCGTGCCGGCTGTTTCCGATGATGAAGCCCGGAAACGCTTCCCGGACGGCTGGAAAGCACCGAAACCATATATGCGCATTGTACCTCAGCCGAAATAAAGAGAACGCTATAGGGGAGCGGCATCACAACAAGTCGCTTCCCTAACCTTCCACACTGTCACGAGTAATTGGAGATAAACCGAGCGGCTTCTTCGCGGGTAAAGAACTGCTCCAGACGCACGAATCCGGATACTACGGTGTTTTTGATGTTCCGTACCCGTCCTCGCAAGTCTCTGCCTGTAATCCAGCTATCCGGTAAGCCATCTAACATGTGGCAAGGTGCAATTCGACCATCACTAAAACGTGACAGCTCTACCTGGCCGGTCTCCGTATCCATAAATGCTGGAATAAAGCTCGCGTGTGCGTTTCCTTTGCTCACACCGCCAGTACCGGAATATTGTTTGTTTTCTTCATCGAGACAGACGGATTGTGCAATGGTCATGGCGTTTACCTCTGCGGTTAATCGCGTGCGGTGAGTTCTGCTTCCATGCCCGCGTTTTGAAGGCGGCGATATAACGTCGCTCTGCTAATCCCCAGAGCTGAGGCTGAAGCGGAGATATTGCCACCGGTAGATGCGATCACCTTGCGGATATGCTCGGCTTCGGCGCTTTTCAGTGTTTTGCCCTTACCCGCGCAATTCCCTTCGGTGAACTGGAAGTGTCGGTTTGATGACAACTCTTCGCGGAAATCCTCTGTCAGGTGTTCCTGCGTAATCAGGTTTTCACCTTCTTCCAAAAACGCCACGCAGGTTTTTAGCACGGTTTGCAGCTGCCTTACGTTTCCTGGCCAGCGATAGGACGAGAGCGCTTCCATTAGGCCTGTATCAATACGAATGTTGTGATCATGCCCAGCTTCGATCCGGAGCATGTGATGAACGAAATCATCGAAATTGGATCGTTTACGAAGGGAAGGAATACGGATGGTCATGCCGTTGAGGCGGTAGTAAAGATCTTCACGGAAAGTACCCTCAGCCACCATCTGCTTCAGATCACGGTGCGTTGCGCAGATGACGGTTATATCGACAGGGATCTCTTTTCCGCTACCCAGCGGCGTAACACGGCGGTCCTGCAATACGCGTAGCAAACGCGCCTGAAGATCGAGGGGCATGTCGCCAATTTCGTCCAAGAACAAAGTACCCTTATCCGCCAGTTGGACTTTGCCTTTCATTCCTCCCCGGCGCGCGCCGGTAAACGCGCCATCGGTATAACCGAACAGCTCTGACTCTATCAATCCTTCCGGGATGGCAGCGCAGTTCAGCGCGACAAACGGACTTGAGCCGCGGCAACTGTCGTTGTGCAGCGTACGTGCGAGCACCTCTTTCCCCGCCCCTGTTTCGCCAAGGATCAGTATTGGAATCTCGTGGTTCAGTGCTTTTACACCGCGGTGGGCGACTTTGGAAAACTCCGCATCCTGAAACGTGACTTCTTGCAGCGTGATCTTCCCTTGGGGCGCAGAGCGAGTGCCCTTCTTGGGAAACGTAACGATGCGATGCTCATCTGAAGTGTGCGGTGTCGTATTGGCAAGCATAACGGGAACCTCAACAAAACTGAGACAGCGAAACTAAGCCGTCATCGAGTGAATGGTTTCTGCGGTAGGTCCGTTTAGTCGTTGCTGGCGGGTATGGCTGGTCTGTTGCCTTAACCATCCCGAGATACAGGGCTGGAACATTCATATTGGGACACTCAGTTTTATATTTATTAGGACGTGTGACCTAGAATGTATTTAACCATAGCAGCAGGTCCTGAAAAATAAAATAGGACTAGCGTCCTATTTTATGCCAAGCTAAGACCATGTCGTTATAAACAGCTACATTTAGATTATTTTTTGACCTAAATTGAACACCGCCGATAAACCCGAGATAATTCCCACAAAACAGGCCTTTCAGAAGATATTCCATGCGTTCGATTCAGCTACAAGTCAGACCCGGCACCGCTGCCTTTTCTAAGGGCCAGGAGCGCGTGCTAAAAATTCTTCAGTCGGCGCAAGATTTGATGATCTCCGGTGGGTATCACAACCTCACCCTGCGAAAAGTCGCCGCCGGCGCGGGTATCAGTGTCGGGAATCTGAATTACTACTACTCCAACAAGCAGGACCTGTTGCGTGATCTTCTCGACACGGTGATAGCGGCCTACATTGCTGAGTTTGATAACGTCCGCCAGGATGCCGGTGTCTCACTTGAGGATCAGTTTATCGCTATCGTCCGGTTTATCATCGACGACTTGGGGACACAGGCAACCACCAACTTCTTCCCAGAACTTTGGGCATTGGCCAACCATGACGAGCATGCAGCGGAACGCATGGACGCCTTGTATACCAAAGCCCGCCTGGTACTGAATGACCTGATCGCCAGCCTTAATCCTGCGCTAAGCGATCAATCCCGCGAACAGGTTGCGCTGTTTATTTCAGCATCGATGGAGGGCCTTACCCCATTCGTTGGTTATCAGAAGCCTTGGGCGAACGACCGGGATGCCATTTCTAACATCGCGGCGATTAGCTTTTTAAACCTGGTACGCTCGATCAGTGATGATGCCATACAGAGTGGCAAGCTGACTCTGCAAGCTTAAAGACGTGAGCAGGGAGTCAGCCCCCCTGCTTCACCGCTAAGTTATCGGGTGGATGGGTTATAGATATGCTCAATGTTATGGCTAAAGGTATCCTGATAAACGCCCTCATCCACGGAATGCGCTGAAACAGCCATACTTGCACTCATCCCTAGCACAGCAACTACGGCGAAAATGAACTTTATCATCGTATGCTCCCGTTTCGTTATACGGTACATAAGACTGTTCAGCATACTGTTCGTTCTTAAAGTGGCTCAAAGTTCGTTCCAAAGTAGTAATTTTCGCTACACAGCGTGACTCACAAACACAAAGCTACATAACTGCGGTGCCGGTGAGTAAACTAAACCCACACTTGTTTATTCAGCACGGATAAAGCTACGTCGATCTAGGCTGATCGCTATATTTAGATAGACGCTGTATCTGGTACACATGGAGTTGATATGAAAAAAACACTGATCTGGTTACCGCTCGCTACTGCACTGAGCTTGTCATTCACCCATACCGCGACGGCTGGGTTTGGTGATTTACTTAAAAATCTGGAAGACACGGGTAAAGAGGTACTGGATAAACAGCTTAATGGGGGGAGTTCTGCGGACTCTGCCCTTCCAACTTCACTGGATACGGAAACTCTGATCCAAGGCCTGAAAGAGGCGCTGGAAGTGGGAAGCCGTCGTGCTATTGATACGATCAGCCAGGACGGTGGTTACCTGAATAACGCTAACATTCGCGTACCGCTTCCAGAGCCGCTGGATCAAGCAGCCAGTCTGCTGAATAAAATGGGCATGGAAAAGCAGGTTCAGCAGTTTGAAGAGAGCATGAACCGCGCGGCAGAGAAAGCGGCGCCACACGCGACGGATCTGATCGTGGGTGCATTGAAGGAGATGACGATTGAAGATGCCAAGCGTATCTATGACGGCCCGGACAATGCTGCAACCGAATACTTCCGTGAGAAAACCTCTGCCCGCCTGACCGAGTTGTTTAAGCCAAGTATCACTGAGTCGATGAATGACGTGGGTGTTACCCGATACTACGGTGTGGTTGCAGAGGAAGCGAAACAGCTGCCATACGTGGGTAATAACCTGAATGTGAATCTGGAAGACCACGTGACGGAAAAAGCACTGGATGGCCTGTTTACCGTCCTGGCTGAAGAAGAGAAGAAAATTCGTGAGAATCCGGCAGCACGTACTACCGAGCTGCTGAAGAAAGTTTTCCAATAACTCTCTTCTTGTCTTGGTAATTGCGGCTCATCCAGTGAGGGGAACACAACTGGATGAGCCGACTTGGTGCTCTGTACTAATCTAATCTCGTTAACTTAAGCTTCCGCAGCCACTGCCTGCTCCGACTCTGCCGCTTTGCCACCCTTTCCCTCAACCACTTTTGGGGTTGGGATATCCTTCACGCTTTTCAGCAGATCCATAAAGTCATGGCGGCTGTTCAGGATCATCTCTGCGGCGGTGTCAGCCTGCTCTTCGCTTAGGCCTGTGGCGATCAGCTTGTCAGCCATCTCGTACATCACATCGGTGCGCTTATCGATGATGTTTGCCAGCTTAGAATCCATGTACTCTCCTACAACCTTGCCGTTCCGGTCTTTCACGCGGTATACAATCTCAATGGCCATCGGTAGCCTCCTGACGGTTTCTGCAGCTCTTCAGAGCGACTTGAAGGGGTTAGAATCGATATGCTGTATAAATATACAGTATATTTGTGATTGCGCAATCCTTGATCTGAAATCGACATTCAGAGGCGAGACTATTTACAAATCTTTTACAAACTCCGAACCTTTATCTGACTTTTCAAATCGCTTAGCGGCGTAGAGTGACTACATCATCTGAACAAGGAAAACAGATCATGAACATACAATCAGCCGCTCGCCGATTAATGCTTCCCCTGCTCGCTGTAGTGATGGGGCTTTCCAGTGCTCAAGCCCGTGAGATCAATCTCACCACCAGCCTGGCTACACCGGTTATGAGTGCAGACCAAAGTCAGAAAACCTTTATCAAAATCTCCCTGGAAGGCTTCAAGCAGGAGCAGAGCGAAGCGCGGATACCCGCTAACATCGCTATCGTCCTGGACAAATCCGGATCGATGCAGGGCGAAAAGATACAACAGGCGCGCGAAGCTGCGATCATGGCGATCAAACGGCTTAACGAGAACGACATTGTCTCCGTGGTCTCCTATGACTCGCGTGTGCAAGTGGTTGTGCCTGCAACCCGTGTAAGCGATAAGCATCAGATTGCCCGTGCCATCCGTAATATCCACGCAAACGGCAATACTGCCCTGTTCGCTGGCGTGAGCAAAGGCGCTCAGGAACTGCGTAAGTTTCTCGACCTGAACAAGGTTAATCGCGTCATCCTTCTGTCCGACGGCCTCGCTAACGTTGGGCCGAGCACGCCTAATGAGCTTGGTCAGCTTGGTTTGTCGCTGGCGAAGGAAGGTATGAGTGTTACCACCATCGGTTTGGGGCTTGGATACAACGAAGACCTGATGACGCAGCTTGCTGGCTACAGCGACGGTAACCACGCATTTGTTGAGAATGCCGAAGACCTTGCGCGGATCTTCCAATACGAGTTTGGTGATGTGTTGTCTGTTGTGGCGCAGGGTGTGAATATCGAAATTCACTGTAAAAACGGTGTTCGTCCGGTGCGTATTCTGGGGCGAGAAGCAGAGATTCGGGGTAGCCGTATCACTACCCGTATGAACCAGCTCTATAGTGAACAGGAGAAGTTCATTATCCTGGAGGTCGAAATCCCTGCTCAGTCTGAGGCTAAAAACTTTGAAGTGGCGGATGTTGGTGTGAGTTATACCAATCTGTACAGCAAACAAGCCCAGTCTCTGCGAAACACTGTGCTGGCAAGCTTCAGCCAGTCAAAGAAACAGGTTCAGGATGCGGTAGATGTAAAAACCTACGAAGCCGCTGCCGAGCAGGTTGCTAACGAAGAAAGCCGTCGTGCCATCGAACTGCGTGACAAAGGTGATATCGAAGCCGCTAAATCTGTCCTCAAACAGAACGCCATCTACCTGGATAATCTTGGTCAGAGCCTGGCGTCACCTAAACTGCTTGAACAGAAAGCGGAAGCCCTGCAGGATGCCGAAGAGCTTGAAAGCGACCAGGATTGGAACAAGAAGCGCAAAGAGCTGAAGGAACGTCTGTATAAACGCGCAACGCAGCAGAGCTATTAAGTCTCACTAACGTAAATCAAAGAAAAGACAGGGAACGAGATACCTTGAAGAAACGAACGCCGATCTTGCTCGCCAGCCTTATTATCGTGCCATTGATCTTGCTGGCGTGGTTCGGCGTTCGCCTGCAGAGCAACCAGCAGGAACTTCTCAAGCTGCAGCTGGGTGCTCTGATTGAGGCTCAGCTGTCCGATGTGGATGCCCAGATGGTGCAGCATTTTGCCCGTTTGCAAGATGCATTGGATCAGCAGATTGATGACCTTTATCGCAGCGGAAACTTTACCTTTCAGCCGCAAGCTATTGATTCACTTATAAAACAGAGTCCGCAGATCGCAAATGTATTCGTAATGGAGGCTGACGGTAAGCGTCTCTATCCGATGCGGGGTAGCGAGCTGACCTCAGGTGAGCGGCGTTTCCTGAATCAGATACACGAACTATTGGCGACCCCCAATCTCTTCTACGACAAACCACGTGACCCGACTCTCGTTACACCTTCTCTGGCAACGCAGTCCGCAGCACCCGAGCAGTACCTGCGCAGCGAACCGATCGCAGCACAGAAAGCTGCTCCACCCCAGAAGATAACGTTGCGCGCGCCCGCGGTAACTTACTCTGCAGATATCGTCCAGGCAGATATTGCCACTGAGCAAGTGGTCGTCGCTGCACAACCTCAAGCAGGGTTTGATACGGCGGCATCAGGCTGGATTGCCTGGTATGCAGATACCCGTTTGCACCATATCTACTGGAGGCGTAACAACGAAGGTACAGTGATTGGCTTTGCGTTGAACGGTGCGCGTCTCACGGCAGACCTGATCACAAACCTGCCTACGAGCCCTATCCAGATTCAAGCCGACGCTCCGCTCCACAATGCAGAGATCCGTTTGATCAATAGTCGTGGTGAGCAAATCTATGCGTGGGGACAGTTAGCTGAGGACGCACTAGTCAAGAGCAGCAAACCGCTTAAGCTTCTGCCGCTAAGCCATCCTTTGGGCAGTTGGCGTCTGGAGTATTATGCTCCTGCGCTAAACGTTCAGGGGGCAAGCTGGATCAGTATGGCGCTTGTAATTCTTGCAACGACATTAGGTCTATCGGTTATCGCCTGGTTGATCTACAGGGAATACCAACGGGATATGAGGCTGGCACAGCAGCGGGTGAACTTCGTGAATCAGGTCTCTCACGAACTCAAAACACCGCTCACCAATGTGCGGATGTATGCAGAGATGCTGGAGCAAAGCCTGCCGTATGATCCGGAATCTGAGCGTTCGCAGCGATACGTGGGCGTGATCAGCAACGAGAGTCAGCGCCTGTCTCGGCTGATCGATAACGTTCTGAGCTTTTCCCGTCTTGGGCGTGGCAGCCATACCATCACCCCGATGCCGGGTACCGTAGCGGATTGCGTAGAAACGGTGGTCGAGCACTTCACTCCCGCGTTGTCACAGCGAGGCCTGAAGGTGGTTTACTCTGCCGAAGACCGCACGCTGGTGCAGATAGACTGCGGTGCGCTGGAACAGATCCTTAATAACCTGCTTAGCAATTGCGAAAAATACGCCGCCAACAGTGGCGAAATTGCGATTCGCAGCTGGAGTGACGCGGGCATGAGTTACCTGCGGGTGGCTGACAACGGACCGGGTATTCCCAAAGCCGACTGGCACATGGTGTTCACCCCGTTCTACCGTTGTAGCAACCAACTCACCGACGGCGTAACTGGTACAGGTATCGGGCTGGGGTTAGCCCGAGAAATTGCACGCAGCCATGGAGGGGATCTTGTGATCGAGTCGTCGGATCAAGGTGCGAGTTTCCTGATTTCACTTCGCACCGATATGCCGCCTCAAGGAGCACAATAATGAACGTCCTGATTGCAGAAGATGATTTCAATATCCGACTGGGGTTGAAAGACCTGCTGGAAGCCGAAGGATACAAATGTGTCGAGGCAGAGGATGGTGAAGCTGCGCTGGCACAATACCAAGCCCATCAACCGGATCTGGTATTACTGGATATTATGATGCCGAAGATGGACGGCTACGCTGTCTGCCGGGCAATCCGACAGCAGAATGTTCAGGTTCCCGTGATCTTTATCACCGCAAAGTCTGAAGAGATCGACCAAGTGGTTGGACTAGAACTAGGCGCAGACGACTACATCAAAAAACCGTTTGGAACCCGTGAGGTGATCGCGCGGATTCGTGCGGTTACCCGTCGTGCCCTTGCTGCTTACAACGCACCGGTTAACAGCAACCAGTTCCAGATGGCCGACCTTGACGTGTTTCCGGATGAACTACGCGCTACACGTGACGGCCAGACAATCGAACTGAGCCTGCGGGATATGAAGATCCTGCAGCTGTTGCATAGGGAAAAGGGAAAGGTTGTCGACCGTGATGCCCTCTTCAACCACTGCTGGGGCCGTGATTATCTGCCCAACAGTCGTACATTGGACCAGCATATTTCCAAGTTACGCAAAGCGATTGAGATCGACCCGAAGAATCCCAAGATCGTGTTGACTGTGCATGGGTTGGGGTATCGGTTTGATGGGTGAGGATGGTTGGAAACCGGAAATATCCGCAGTGTTTTTGTAGGGCAGGCTTCAGCCTGCCGGCAGCCTAAAGGCTGCCCTTGTATCTCTCCAAGATGGGTGGTTAGCTACCGTCCATCGTCAGAAGTCGGTGAGTTTGTGGCTGCCCTTAGTCCCTAAGGCTGTTCTGTAGATTAAACCCCGGCTTCCCCTTATCTCAGAACTGAATGGTATCA
>NZ_CAXRBQ010000157.1:0-38104 GCF_964228735.1 Pontibacterium sp.
CCTGTAGGTTTGCAGTGGATAGATTAGGCTTTACCTGAAAGTAAGTCCCCAAGATGACTCATTATGGCGATCAGAATGGATAATTCCCCCTTCATGGTTGAAGGCTGATCCTCAATCCGACTTTTCACACGGTCTGGGCACAAAGCAGCGTCCCTTTCCGCACACGTCTGACGATGGTTTTGGGTCGAGAAGCGTCCCTTTCCGATGAAGTTACACCGAGATCAATCCGGGCTTCCCGCTCCTTAAATTGAGTCCTAACGAGCGGGTAGCCTCAGGGACATCCGACACTAAGCTGGCAGCTTCGAGTTTGTATTCAGGAGTATATGACTGACGCTTTCTGGTTATTAAACCACTACGTAGCGACCGAACTATGGGAGATACTTCGGGCATGATTACTTCAATGAGTCTGTAGATTCGCTAAATGTGGCATAGAGGGGCAGGAGACTGGACCTAATTGCAAGCTCCTTACCAAGGGAGCGGATATAAGAAAAGCTTATTCATTGGTTTCTCAGTATGGAGGAGCTCATTTTCGATCAGCTGCTACAATCCAAACCAAATCTCGATATAGACGTAGTATATACACAGGGTGAAAGGGCACTCCGGGTGAGGAAGGGGGGGGCTGAAAATCAGCAAACCCACCCAGAGTGTAATAGGGAGGATCGCTTTAGAAATCCAATTTGGCTTCGAGAATAAACGCTCTTCCAGGTGCCGGTACACGACCTACAGGGCTGACGTCGGCGCCCCGGAAGTAGTAATCCTCGTCCAGAAGGTTGTTTACCGACAATGACAGCTGCAGATCCTTATCGTTTTCCAGTTGGAAACTGTGTGCCAGGCGGGCATTTAGCAGTGTATAGGAAGGGAGCTTACCTGCGCTGCCATTGGAGGTCTCTATTTCAGTGTTTGCCGCATCGCTGAAGCTGCTGCTGACATATAAACCGTTCAGGCTGGCCTGCCAGTTACCGTAGTTATAGACCGCCTCTGCGCCAAGATGGTGATGTGGTGCATTGGGCAGTTCCTTTCCTTGGTTGGCGCCGCTTTTCTGTTCCGTATCCAGATAACTATAGCTCAGTCCCAATTGCAGGTTGGCGCTGGTCTGCCAGTCCGCGCTCAGTTCTATCCCCTGAGACAGGGTTTCACCCAAATTGAGATAGGTGTTGCTGGCTTTGTTGTATTGAATCTGATCTTCGTGTTCAATCCGGAATAGGGTCAAGCTGGTTGCTAGATTGTCGCTAGCCTGAATGCGTGCCCCTAGTTCGTAGTTCCACGCGGTTTCGTTTGCCACTTCGCCGTTTTTGGTAACCTGAGCCGTTTGTACCGGTACTAAAGAGCGCTGGGCGTTACTGAACAGGAAGAGCTGATCAGTGGCTTGATACCCTACTGTCAGGCCTGGCAGCAATTCGTCAACGTCATTCTGATCACGATTGCCGGACTTACCGTCAAAGTAATCGGTTTTAACGGTTTCGTAGCGCAGGCCCGGTGTAACTTGTAAACGGTCCTCCAGAAGGCTGATAGTGTCACTGGCGTAGAGAGCGTAAGCGTCAGTTTCAAAGCTCCAATCACGCACGTTTGCGTAAGTATTAGCGGCGAATTCCTCACGATTAACGTCAAACTCCACGTCTTCATGAACGTAACGCGCACCAAGCGTGATCTCGTGATTGCCTTGGCGGAGGCTCAAGCGCGGCTCTGTGCCATACACCTTGAAAAGACGCGGTGAATCGGCCACGTGAGTGGAAAGCAGTGATGGATCAGCCCAGTGATCGCCGGTACCTAAACGCTGACCAAAGAAAAAAGTGCGATCTGCATCATGCGCGAAGTTACGCCATTGCAACTCAACATCGTCGTTAGGAGTGAATGTCCAGGTCAGGGTGCCACGTAACATATCTGCTTTATAGCCATCGTGCGGCCGTTGGGACTGGCTTGGGTCTGCGCTGTAGGCATCTGGGCTCAATGCGCCGGGCAACTCTGCATCAACATCATAGTATTGCAATTGTGCAGCGATGTCGTGATTGGCGTTGAGCGTGTATTGGGTGTCAAGAATGAAGTTGTTTACTTCGGTATTGGAGTGATCGCGGGCACCGTCACCGCGCTGTACGTTAGCCTGGAATTGTAACGCCAGGTCTTCATCTACTTGACCGCCTACCCGGTAATAGGTATCGCTGAATACATTACCGGTTTCTTCTGCAATGACTAGTTTTTCATGCAGCGTGTGCTCTGTTTTCAATGGAATTGGGCGGGTATGCAGATTAATTACACCGCCGACGTTATTCGGGCCGAAATGGACTGCCGCGCCACCACGGACAACATCGACGGCTTCGATGCTGGGTAGAGTGACCGGGAACAAAGAAACGCCAACATTGGTATAAGGTCCGATGGCAATAGGATAACCATCCACCAGAAACTGTACACGCTCACTGCGCAATGGGTTTAGGCCGCGTACGCCGATGTTAGGCAAAATGCCGGTACCGGTTTCGTCAAGTACTTGCAGGCCAGGGGTGGCACGCAGTGCATCCTCTAGATTCAATGCGCCACGTTGGTGAAGTTCCTCTTCAGTAACCAGATTTCGTGAGCCAGGATAGATTTGAACATCTTCGGTGCTGGCCGTTCCTAACCAGTTTCCGCTCACAACCATTGTATTGAGGTCATTGGCTTCGTTGGCCTGTGCCAGACCAGATAGGCTGGCAAGCAGACAAAATTGGTAGAGTGTATTGCGGGCAAAGTTTTGCGGACTGACTGGCGGGCGGATGCGGATGGTCATTGTGTTTAGATCCCCTGGTGGTTATGGCATCAGCACCTTGATTGCTGATAGCTCTTCGTTACACGGGTGTCCTGATTGTGCCGCTGTGGGGGCGCAGGCGCTTGCATGTCACTTCATGACATTTTCTGAATCTGGTCATGCTATGTGGGGCGCATCATAAAGGTAAATTGGCGCCAATACAATCAAATAATAATGATTGTCATTTGGTTTTGTATTTAGCTATACCGGATTCTTTTCTGGCTTGAATAGTGGGCTATAAAAAACATTGTGAGCCGACTTTTAACGCCGTATTAGCCTGTACAGTAATTTTGCGATGTCCATTGATATGGGGGGGCGAATAAGCGGCTGCAAAAGTGAGTTGTATGCAGGAGAGGTATAGCTGAAATGTGGCGGTACAAATCCAGGCAGCCCTATGTGCCGGTCTTCTCCGTGGCCGAATGGATTTATAGCCAGGGTGCTGCAAATGCAAGTAATCATCGGTGAAGATCAATCAGTTGCAAATACTGATAATATTTGTTCTTATTGGCGCCAATGTTGGTCTGGGTGACTCAGACCTCGTTGCGCTTTTAAGTAGCTTGGCTGTGTAAGACTCGCAACGGCTGCTTGGGGCCGGCCTACAGGCCTTGATAACCTTCTCGCCAGCGATTCAGGTGTAGATGGATAAGTGACTGTAGGCGAACGATGTTGCGTTCATGGAGGGCGGTGACCATATCGAAGTGGTCCTGGCTGCTGGCTGCGATGGTCGAACGTTTGCTCCAGCCTTGGTTTGCACTGCCGACGCCGCGCTCACGCATTTCATCAATCATGTTGGAGAGGTAGTGGTTATTGCAGTAGCTGTAAAAGGAGCGATGAAACTCAAAGTTCTGCTCCATCATCTGCTCCAGGTCCTCTTTTTTCATGGCGGTGTGAAATCCTTCTGCCAGGTCTTGCAGCTGCTGTATGCCGGCGTCGTCAATATTAGCCATGACCTTAAGTGCCACTGCGCTTTCCAGCAATTCACGAGCTTCTGTAATCGCGATACGTTCTTGCACGGAATACTCGATAACACGGTAGCCTTTATAAGGGACATGCTGAAGAAAACCGCTGCTGCTGAGTTCGGTAAACGCAGAGCGCACAGTAAAGCGATTTACGTTGAACGTGTTTTCGATATCGATCTGTCTGAGCCACTCGCCAGGAAGGTATGCACCGGTACCTATTTTCTGTTTTAGCTGGCTGATAAGTTCTTTGGTGGCTTGGTCGGTAAGCAGTTTGTTCTTGGTGCTCATTATTCATCCTTGCAAACTCGAATGCAGGCAATGTTACACGCTAACAGCCATGAAATCAGAAAAAACAGTCTGTTTTTGGTGCCAATTATGCGGTGAAGTGGGGCCTGAAAAACGAAATAATTGCAAGTATTGAACCCCCGAATAAAAAGTGGATGGACAGAGCAGGATTGTTAACTATTGGGCTTTTCACTTGCTGGTTAGCGGTGACGGTTCAGGCAGCAGCCATCACTGATAATCGTGTGGTGACAGTGGAGGTGTCTGACGGGGCAAGCCGAGCTGTGGCGATCTCCACCTTTGGCCCCGATCTGCTGGTTGATGAGCCCACTACCTCTCTGGGCAGGGGGCATCAACTGGAAGTACTCGAGATTTTATCCCACCTTAATCGCGAACAGGGCTTGACCGCTGTCATGTCGCTGCATGATCTTAATTTAGCAGTGCAGTACTCGGATTGTGTGGTTGTCATGCAGAAGGGACAATTGATTGCGCAGGGGGAGCCAGCGCAGGTCATTATACCTGTGTCGCTTGGGTGGGTATTTAACGTGCGGGCACAGGTTATCCCGCAGGATAATGGAAAGCCCTTCTGCATTGCTCAGGGGCCGCTGTCGGCATCGGAGTTGGTGCTTTCCAACGGAAAGGAAGTCATGTGAGAGAGATTCAGCTACGTTATCATCAGGGACGTATACCGTTCACCGCCTGTCAGGCTGATCCACGGTTTTCCTATTGTCTTTATGTTCCGCAAATCCAGCCTAAGCAGCCTGGCACCGCCCTGCCATTGGTTGTGGTGATCCATGGTTCCAGTCGTACAGCGGAGAGTTACCGTGACCGCTTTATCGAATTCGCAGAGCAGTACAGCTGTATTGTGCTGGTGCCGTTGTTTCCCGTCGGAATCCTGGCTCCGGGTGATGCAGACAGTTACAAAATGCAGTGTCCCAGCAGCGTACGGTATGACCTGATATTGCTTGCTATGGTCGATGAAGTCAGTGCCAACTACGCAGTGTTACCGGGCCTGTTTCTGCATGGCTTTTCGGGGGGGGCCCAGTTTGCACACCGTTTTTTTTATTTGCATCCCCAGCGACTGAAAGCGCTTTCAATCGCGGCTCCAGGCCAGGTGACCTTACTGGATGAGCAGTATTCCTGGGGGCGGGGGATTGCCGATTTTGAGCAGTGTTTTGGGCGTGCCGTGTGTTATAGCAGCATGCGGCAGGTACCGGTTCAGATGGTGATTGGGGGGGAGGATAACGAGCTGATCATGGATGACTATGTCACACCCGATGGCCGGATGCGCAGTCGCCAGCAACGATTACATGCGTTACATCGGAACTTCAGTGAGCAGGGGATTGCGGTTCAGTTCGTTACGGTGCCCGGTGTTGAGCATGATGGCTATTCGTTATTGGCGGAGAGTCAGCGCTTCTTGGCGGGCTTAATTGCGCAACATCGGTAGGTGGCGCATTTGTATTTTGCGCATCGGTACCCCCAGGTTGTCTTGTCCGGTAACGCTGAGTTTGACATGGTGAACCAAACGAGATCGTCAGGAACCGTATAAGGCGTTGTAATCGTTTCCAAAGCGACTTGCACACCAAGCCATTACGGCGCGGTCTAGAGTATATTTGGCTGTACCAATAGACCATACTTGGCTCCATAAACAGGTTCCACATGGTAAGGACACAGTCATGATCTGCTGCCATTTCGCTCGTATGATGGGCGAACACAAGATGCGCATTGCCAACTGCCAAGGATGATTTGGGACGCGTGGGCACCAGAGTGGCGGATCGTGGATGTAGGAAAATCCGGGATTTATCCCCGTTTAATCCAGCGCGACCAAGGTCGGGCTGCCGGAGACCGGATCCCGGTGGATCTCCGCCTGTACATCAAACACGGAGCTTACCAACTGCGGGGTGAAAATATCGGCGGGGGCACCCTGGGACTGAAGTTGGCCGTGTTGTAGTACCACCAGTTCGTCGCAGTAACGGCAGGCCTGGTTCAGATCATGCAGTACCACCACAATGGTTTTACCGCTGTCGTTCAGGCGCCGCATCATCTGCAAGAGTTCGATCTGGTGATTTATGTCCAGCCAGGTGGTGGGTTCGTCCAGCAGCACCAGGTCGGTCTGCTGGGCGAGGATCATCGCAATCCAGGCGCGTTGACGCTGACCACCGGACAAAGCAGTAGCGGGCCGGTCTGCCAGTTCGGCCAAACCGACCTGATTCAGAGCGTCGGTGACGATCTGCTCATCGTTGCTCGACAGTCGACCCCAGCGTCCACACCAGGGCGCACGTCCGTAACCGACCAGATCCCGGATACTGACTCCTTCCGGCGTGATGGGTGATTGTGGCAGCAGCGCCAGCTGTTGTGAGATGGTGCGACTGTCTTGTTTGTGGATATCTTGGCTCTTAAGCCTCACCCGTCCCTTCTGTGGCGTCAGCACGCGGGCGATGGTTTTCAACAGTGTCGACTTACCGCAACCGTTGGGGCCGATCAGCGCGGTAATCCTGCCAGCACTAATCTCCAGATCCAGATTGTCGATCACCGTGCGCTTACCGTAGCTCAAACGCAGGCCCTCTATATTCAGATAACTCATCACCAGCCCCTGTATCTCAACAGTAGGAATATAAAGTAAGGTGCACCGATTATTGCGGTCAGCACCCCGGCGGGTAGCTCAATGGGTGGCGTCAGGGTGCGGGCGGTAATATCTGCCAACAGCAGCAGGGCTGCACCCAGCAGGGCCGCAGTTGGCATCAGCAATAAGTGACGGCCACCAACCAGCAGGCGGGCCAAGTGGGGGGCAACCAGACCGATAAAGCTGATGGCACCGCACACGGCGACGCTGACGGCCGCTAGTGTGACTGCCAGGATCAGGGCCAACAGGCGTACACGTTTTACATCAGTGCCTAGGCACTGTGCGCTTTCATCCCCCAGAGCCAACAGGTCTAGCTTCAGACTCAGGGTGAATGCAGCCGGCAGTAGTACCAGCAGCCAGGGCAGCAGGATCCAGACATGGGACCAGCCTCGCCCCCAGAGACTACCAGTAAGCCAGACCAGGGCCGCGTTGATTTGCTGGGGCTGACTGCTCAGCAGCCAGTCGACCAGTGCTCCAAACCAGAAGCTGAGCGCGATCCCCACCAGTACCAAGCGGGTTGGATTCAGCTTACTGTCCCCTGCCAGCCAGAGCAGAATCAGCAGGCTTACAAGTCCGCCAACAATCGCGGCAGGGATCAGCCAGGCGTGGGCCAGCTGTGGGAATAACAGCAGGGTTGCAGTCGCCGCCAAGCTGGCACCCGCCGTGACACCGATCAGGTCCGGTGACGCCAGCGGGTTGCGAATCACGCCCTGTGTGAGCGCCCCAGCAACCCCTAAGGCGGATCCGGCCAGTATGGCGATCACGACGCGCGACAGGCGGAGGTCCTGCATCACCCACGCGCGTGTCATCGCCTGTTCCAAACTCAGGGTGCCAAGCAGAACACCGGCAACCGCCATCAACAGCAGGCCGACCGCAATCATGCCTATACGCAGTGCCATCAGGTGGTCTCCTGTTGCTGGCGTGACAGCCAGACAAAAAAGGGTGCGCCCAGCAGAGCCAGAACTAAGCCGACTGGGGTTTCTGAAGGGTACTGCAGCAACCGGGACAGATAATCAGCCCAGCATAGTAAGGCGGCGCCCAGTAGCCCCGTGACAGGCAGCAGAATACGATGATCCTGACCCACCAGAAGACGGGCCAGGTGCGGTACCATCAATCCGATAAAGGCGATAGGGCCACTTACCGCGACTGCCGATCCCGCCAGCAACACCACCACTGCCGACGCGTGCAGCCTCACACGGGCGGGTGAACCGCCAAGGCTTGCAGCGGTTTCATCGCCCAACGCCAGCAAATTCAGCTTTGGACCGAGAGTAAATGCCGCCACGGTGCCGAGTAACGCAGCGGGCCAGAGTTGCTGCCAGTGACCCCAATCCGTATCGGCCAGTGACCCTGCGAGCCAGGCAACCACCGACTGGGCTTGTTCGTCGAGGATCAATAGGGTTCGGGTTAGTGCCAGAAACAGTGCATTAACCGCAATCCCGGCCAGAACCAAGCGGGTTGGGTGTAAACGGCCGGTGCCCCCGCCGCCCAAAAGGAATACGGCTGCACCCGCTAGCAGTGCGCCAAATGTGGTCTGCAGCAATGGCATGTTGGATATCAGAGGGAGGTTTAGCGTCTGGCCGACAACCAGCAGGCAGGCAGCGCCGGTATTGATGCCGAATAAGGCCGGGGATGCTAGCGGATTGCGTGTGATCCCCTGCATCAGGGCTCCGGCGATGGCAAGAGTGGCCCCGACGGTGGCCGCGATCAACACCCGTGGTAGGCGTAGGCTTAGCAGCAGTTCCGTTGCCAAAGTCTGGCTACCCGCCAATGCCTGCCAGAGGTGCGTTGGTTGCAGGTTAAAGGTGGAGCCACCGAGCAGTGCCATCATAAACCCGCAGGTCAACAGCAATAGCAGCGCGACAGATAACAACGGTGATGTCCGGAAAATCATTGACCTGATCCCTGCAGAAAGTCCTAAAAACTAAATACACACCCGTTAATCTGTGTCCCAAAGATTGAGCGTAGCGCCAAATCACGTAAAAGTGCTGGTATCTACTTTGCAAGCTGAAACAGCCAATGACGACGGTGCGCTCAGAGTGCCTATTGTATGCGTATATCGGAAAACAATACCGATGCAGTATGGCCATTATAAGATCTTGATAAGCGTTATGATAATGATTTGTATTTACTGCGACAAGGTTATTCTGGATACTTTAGCTCGAGTGGAACTAGTGTGGCTGATGGTAGGCAGAGTGGAGTGTTACAGAGACGCGGTTCAGATCTATTCCTTGTGATGAGTGAGTGTGAGTGATGATGTTCTTTAGGTGGGCCTGTGGTTTGGTGGGGTTGGTGTTGTTTGGTGTTGTATATGCTCACCCCCAGTCGGATACCGGTCGGTACGAGACTCCTGATGCTAAGCCGTTACGTGTGGTGGTGCTAGAGTATTCTTTTCTGGATGCGGTCGTTCTGGCCGGTATCAGTCCAGTGGGTATCGCTGATGACCGGCGGGCACAAAGAATATTACCGGTTATACGCGCGCAACTGGGGCCGTATCAATCGGTGGGTTTACGGGGACAGCCGGATCTGGAAACCATCGCCAGTCTGCAACCAGATCTGATCATTGCAGACCGGTTCCGCCATCGGGCGATCTATGACAAGTTGCAAGCGATCGCGCCGACGCAGCTGCTACTCAGCTATGGCGCGGAATATGGCACGCTGCTGGAGGAGGCTCGAAAAATAGGCCGGGCGCTGGGGCGGGAAGCACGGGTTGAGCGGGCATTACACCAACATCAACTGACGATGGATCGCTATGCGGTGCAACTGCAACGGACAGTGAGAGACGAGCGCATGCTGTTTGCCGTCACCAGCCACAAAAGTGTCACCCTGCATGGCAGCCACGCCTTTGCCAGTGGGGTTTTGCGACGTCTGGGGCTCAATAATGCAGCCCCAAGCAATGATAATCGGGCCTATATCCCGGTCGGTTTGGAGCAACTCGCCGGTATTAATCCCGATTGGTTGCTACTGGGTGATTATGTATCCCGACAAGGCGGCTCCGATATCCTGAAGCGTTGGCGACAACACCCGGTCTGGGCGTACCTGACAGCAACAAAACGGCAACAGATCGTTCAGGTTGATCCCAGCGCTTGGTCACTAGGACGTGGTATCCATGCTGCCGAATTGATCGCCTCTGATCTGTTGGTAGCCGTGCAGCATTAAATCCTGTCTCCTGATGTCGACCTACTGCCAGCCCCTATCCTGCTGAGCGCAGCGATATTTCCATGATTCGCATGATCTTATCGCGAAGCGCGCAAGGGAATTAATAATTAAACGCTACTGGTAATGCGAATTATTATCATATAGTATACGACTCGGAATATGATCTTGTATCTTCCGGGGGGAGATCTTCCTGCCCCCGGGCAAGCTCATTACAAACTTATTCGTGTATCCAGGGAGAGTTGGCACATGGATCCGACCACCGCTCAGAACATCTACGATGTGAACAGTTTTCCGGCATTGCAGCGATTTCAGGCGCAGGCGACCAGCCAGTGTTTGCAGCAGTTGCTGCAGGCCGCGTTGAGAGAGCACATGCTCAGCTTTGTTGACCGTGGTACCGGCGAGCTGGTTGTACCGCTGTGGCGCAGCCGTGCCATGCTTCTGCTGAAAGGGATCCATCAGGTCTCGCTATGCCGTTTTGAGGGACTTGAAGGGATTGAGCTGATTGGGCATGAATCAGCTGAAAGCCGTGAACTGACCGATGTGCAGGAGCTGCTAGCGTTGCTAGCCGCAGAAACCGGAGCCAGCCCGGCCGATAAAGACTGGCGGGCTCTGAAAGAAGAGCTGAACAACGGCATCTTCAACAATGCCATGTGCCTGGCCTACCGTCGACGCTGGAACGATGAGCTTGCCCAGCAGGTCGAGCATGCGGGGCATGACAGTTTCTGGCAGTGGATTCGCGCCGGTGGCGTAGGCAGTGATCCGGCGTTGTTCTTCGAACAGTGGGCGGCGATTGGACACCCTTACCATCCCTGCTCCAAAACCAAGCTGGGTCTGAAGCCTGCCGAGGTCTTGCAGTACTCGCCGGAGTTTCGTGGCGGTGCAAGTGTACGCCTGGCTGCTGTACGACGCAGCCATCTCCATGTTCAGAACGGAAGGGAGATCACTGACACGGCGGAGAACTGGCTGACAGATCACTATCCGGCCTGGCTGGCGCAGTGGCACGCCGAGTTAACTCAGCGTGGTCTTGATGCTGATGAATATGCGCCGGTACCGGTCCACCACTGGCAGGCTGAGACGGTTATACCGCAACGCTTTGCCGCGGAACTAGCGGCTCAGCACATCTGTATGCTGGATGGTCCGGAGATGACCACCGGAGCGACCATGTCGTTCCGTACTATGGCGCCAATCGACCAACCAAAGGCGCCTCACATCAAGCTGCCGGTTGCGGTGCAGGCAACCAGTGCCGTGCGTACCGTATCGCCCGCGTCTGTACAGACCGGACCACAGATTACCGCGATTCTGCAGGCTATTTGTGCCCGTGATGAACATATCGGTTCTGCGTTGCAGGTGCTGCCTGAATCGGTAGGCATGCATCTGCGCCGCCCGGGTAGTGATGTGCATGATGACGATATGCGTTTTCTGTCGGCGTTGTTCAGGGGGAGCCCGGCAAGCCGCACAGGCACCGGAGAGATCGCACTGGCGGTGGCCGCCTTGTTCGTGGACAGCCCGGTGACACGACAGCCGCTACTGGCGGAGATTCTGGCAGCAGCCGGGGCTGCGGACAACGACACTATCGTGGCGTACTTTGCCGACTATACGGCGTGTGTACTGGCCGGGCATCTGGACCTGTTCCTGCGCTATGGTATCGCGCTGGAAGCCCATCAGCAGAACGCCGTGGCGGTATTTGATGAACAACATCGCCTGAAGCGGGTGCTGGCACGCGATTTCGGTGGTATCCGGATCCATGCTCCAACCCTGATGCAGCATGGATTCGAACTGAAAGCCTACCCGGGAGCGGTCACCGTCACCGACGACGCAGTGGAAGTTCGCAATAAGTTCCTGCATGCGGTATTGCAGGGACATCTGGGCGAAGTTGTACTGTGCCTGCATCGCACCTTCGGTATCGCCGAATCGACGTTATGGCGTTGTGTCGCGCAGGCAGTGGTTGAACGCTTCACCGTACTGCGACCACACGTACCATCGGACCGTTGGCAGGCGGAGTACCGGGCTATTCTGACCCAGGCGTGGCAACTGAAAGCGTTGACCCGGATGCGCCTGGACGAAACCTCGCATCACTACATTTACATCGATTTGCCGAATCCGTTGCAAGGGCTGCACGATGAAGGCTGACGCAGCCCGGCGCCGTTCCCTCTGGTTCCTGTGGGGTGGTCAGTGTCTTGCCATTGCCGCGATGGAAATGAGTGGACCGTTCTGGCCCCTCTTTCTGCGCCAGCAGGTGGGTTTGCACGGCGAGGCGCTAGTGTTGTGGAGTGCGGCGTTGATCGCCGCACCGATGATGACCGCCTTTGCCACCGCCGCGTTCTGGGGACGGGTGGGTGATCGGTACGGTCATAAATGGATGGTACTCAGGGCGCTGCTGGGTCTGGCACTCACACAGTGGCTGATCGCCCTGCAGGAGCTGCCCCTGTTGATTCTGTGTCTGCGCTTGCTGCAGGGTGCCTTGGCGGGTGTGATTGCTGCCGCTATGGCGTATGGCCTCCAGCTGTGCACCGCGCATACGCGCAGTCGCACTTTGGGATACCTCCAAAGCGCCACCGCTGCCGGTACCCTGATGGGACCCGTACTGGGGGGGCTGGTATCGGATCTGTGGAGTTATACGCAGATCTTTCAGGTGGCTGCTGCTGCATGCATAGGTGTTGCCCTGGTCATGCTTTTCACCCTGATTGACGACCGCAAACTGGCTTCGGCGAGAACCTTGTCGACCGAAGCGGGCACGCCCTCACTAGCCTGTACCAGAACTATTGTGCAGGGGCTGTTGCTGGCGTTGGTGCTCTCCCAGATTGCCCGCATGATGCCACAGTCGTTCTTCGCCCTTTATGTGGAAGACAGTATGCCGGGAAGCAATATGCTGATCGGAGTGCTGTATGGCGCCAGTGGACTGGCGATGCTGATCACCGCACCCCTATGGGGGCGGCGGCTCGATGGGCAACACCGCGATGTGGTGCTGCTGCAGACCGCAGTACTGGCGATGTTCAGTGCAGCCCTGATGTTGCTGCACACCCTGGAGCAGAACTTATGGAGCCTGCTGGCCCTGCGCTTCGCCTGGGGCATCTGTCTGGCGGCGATGATGCCGTCCCTGTTTGGTTTGCTTAGCCAACTGCGTGCCACGTCCGGGCGCAGTGTGGGCACGGGACAGGCTGCGGTCAAGCTCGGCAACTTCAGCGGTTATCTGCTGGGTGGGCTGGTAGCGGCACTGCTCAGTTTTTCGCTGGCGTTCAGTGCGGTAGCGCTGACCTATCTGCTGCTGGCGCTGTGGTTATGGCGTCTCCGCCTGCACTCCCTTTCACAACCCGGAATGGAAAAAGAGACCGGCCATGTTACACCCGTTTGACGATATTTCACCGGCAGACGCGCGTGCCCTGGCACGTGATTTTGCCTCTCCTCTCTACCTGATTTGTGAGCGTACCCTGCGTGCACGTTTGATGGAACTTCAGACGGCACTGCAGCGGATGACCTCTAACGGTGTCATTGCTTACTCCTACAAGACCAACCCCTTACACGGTTTGATCAGTCTGTTACACCGCGATGGTGCTTGGGCTGAAGTGGTATCGGGGCACGAATACCAATTGGCACGCAGCCTGGGTGTGCCCGCCGGACAGATCGTGTTTAACGGTCCGGCGAAAAGCGATGATGATCTTGCCCAGGCCGTTGCCGACGGTTGCATGCTGAACGCCGATAACCTGGCAGAGTTGCAGCGCCTGGCAGCGCTGGGAACTGCACTCAATCGCCCGTTACCGGTCGGGATACGGTTGGTGGTGGAGCGGTGTGATGAAGCTTGGAGCCGGTTTGGGTTTGACTGGCATAGCGGCGAGGCGTGGCGTTGTATCGAATGGATCCATCGCCAGCCCGGCTTACGTCTGGCCGGTTTGCACTGTCATCTGGGGACCAATATCCGCGATCTGGAGCGATTTCGCCAGATGGGACAGACCTTGGCGGAAGTTGTTACCCTGCTGCGCCAGAAGTACGGCACGGAGTTGCAGTGGCTTGATATCGGTGGCGGACTGGCGGGCATCAGTCCCCGCTGGGATGAGCCTCGCAGCAGTGTTTATCCGCCGATGTCGGCCGAGTCCTACCTGCAAGCAGCGTTGCCGGCATTGCTGGCGGTTGCGCCCAACTGCCGCATTATTCTTGAACCGGGACGTACCCTGGTTGATGCCTGTGGCGGTTTGTTGATGTCAGTAATTGGCTCACGTGGTGAGCGTAGCTGGATCGTGGATGGTGGCATCAATGTATCACCCACGGTCCGTACCTATCGTCATCCGTTGCGTCTGGCCGCTGGTGGCAGCGCCGATGGCGAGACAGCTGTGACTCGCCTGCTGGGTAACTCCTGCATGAACCACGACTGCATCACCGATCAGGCACAGTTACCGCCGCTGCAGCAGGGGGACCTGCTGCTGATGCAAGGCCTGGGGGCCTACAACCTTTCCCGGACCGTGCCCTTTATCCACCTACGACCGGGTTGTGCACTCTGGCGAGGTGCTGGACAGGCAGCTGAATGGTTACGGCTGCCGGAGCAGTTTTCCGACAGTCAGCATCTGGAACGCATCCCAATACCGGCAGTGCGTACTTGTTCACCGAATTTCCCTGACGATCACACATTGAATACAGATACTAAACAGGAGGTTGAATGGCTACTGAAATCCTAACCCGCAAAGTTGGGTTGATTGTTGGCGCTGCGCCGCTGGCGATGGCGGTAACCGTCGCGACAGCGACAGCGGCGGAAACACCCGTCCCACAGGAAAACGACACGATGACAGTGGTCGGAAACTGGTTGGGCGATGCCGATCCGGAACTGGTGAAGGCCCATCCAGGAGCGCGCCATGTGGCACGCGAGCAGGAGATCAAGGAAAGTGGTGCGAATACCGTGGCTGAAGCATTGCGACTGCTACCCGGCGTGCAGGTGCCGGAAAACAACGGCACCGGCAGCGGTGACTTCGCCCTCAATATCGGTCTGCGAGGTTTAGGTTCACGTTTGACGTCCCGTGCAACGGTTTTGCTTGATGGCGTGCCGCTGGCAAACGCACCCTATGGACAACCTCAGCTCTCGCTGGCACCGGTTAGCCTGGGGAACATTGAAGCGATCGATGTGGTCAAGGGAGGAAGTGCTGTCCGCTATGGACCGCAGAATATAGGTGGCGTGATTAACTTCATTACGCCGTCTATCCCGGACGAATTCGCCGGGCGTGTAGCGTTGCGCACCGAAGTGTCGACCGACAAGGGTGACGAAAGACGCCTGAACGGTAGTTTCAGTGTCGGCGGTAGCGCTGACAACGGTGCAGGTGTACTGCTGAGTTACAGCGGAGATCATGGAGATGGATTTCGCGACAACAACGAGCAGGATATCGACAACCTGCTGTTGAAATATACGGTTCCAGTGAATGACACGTCACGCATTGAGGGACGGGTTAACCTGTACGACGCAGAAGCGGTCCTGCCTGGCCCGTTGACCAGCACGGAGTTCGACGCGGATCCCTTCCAATCCACCCATTTACATGAACGTTTTGATGGTGATCGTCAGGAAGTGACCGCACGCTACATCAACGAGATTGATGCTTTGACTGATCTTGAGGTCGGTGTATTTGCCAGTGACAGCTTTCGTGAATTCACCCTGGCCAACGGCAACGATAGCAGCCTGACCCGGCTTGATCGTCTGCCGCGTGAGTATCAGGTATTCGGTTTCGAACCCCGCTTCTCGCGATTGAGTTTTGTCGGTGATAGCTCCCATGAGTGGTCTGTAGGCTATCGTTTTATCCGTGAAGAGAGCAACGAAAAGCGTTACCGCCGATCTGGGGCGGCCGGATTCGATCCGACCTCTGTGGCGGAGGTGCTCAACCGTAATACCGATGGCGAGACCGACGCTCATGCGTTGTACATCGACGACCGCATCACGCTGGGTGACTGGGAGCTGGTACCGGGGCTGCGTTACGAGAATATCTCAGTATCGCGTACCAATCTGCTTACCGATTTCACCGATGAAGAGGACTACAGTGAATGGCTGCCTTCCGTCAGCGCGAGCTATAACCTGAGTCCGCGTACCAAGCTGTATGCAAATGCCAACCGCTCGTTTGCCGCTGTAGGGCATCTGGCATTGTCTACATCCAGCGACTCTTCGCTCGAACCGGAGCGTTCCGACCTGTACGAACTGGGTGCACGCTACGAGTCCGGCCCGCTGGCATTAGACGGCACACTGTTCTACATCGACTTCGACAACCAGATTCAATATGACGCGAGTGTCGGCGCGAATGTGAATATCGGCTCAACTCGTCATCGAGGTCTGGAGCTGGCGCTAAATTACGACCTGTCCGATCTGCTCTTGTCGGGGTTATCCGTTGACGGTAGCTACGCCTATACCCAGGCACAACATACCAGTGGCGACAACAACGGCAACGACTTGCGTCTGTATTCACGACACACCGGCAGCGTGGGGGTGAACTACCGCCATGCTGACTGGCGTCTGAACCTGCGTAGTTTCGCCCAATCCTCCCAGTTTTCTGACGATGCCAACACCGAGGCAGCCAGTGCCGACGGCGCGGACGGCCGGATCCCGGGTTTCGCCCGCTGGCACCTGACCGCACAACGTGATCTGAAATTGGCGGGGCTGGATGCCAGCCTGAGTCTGGGTATCAAGAACCTGTTCGACAAGCGTTACTTTACCCGCGCCAGTATCGAGAACAACGGTGGGTTGTACGTGGGAGAACCACGCACGGCGTTTATCGAACTGGTAACCAACTTCTAAAAGGAGTTGATGCCAACCATCGCGTGCCTACCTGGCTGGTCAGGCACGCTCTTCCTACCAAAGCAAGCGCTAGAGTGCAGCCCAGATGGAACCTGTAGCATTTCCGATCAGAAGCTGGATGTAGGGAAATGAGGATCTGGCGTATGGATCTTAATAGGGGGGCAAACCCATTCTCCACCGATCCATATGTGAGAAATCACAGGATGATTTCAATATTTTTGTTTTGTGTATAATAATTATTCGTATTTTTATTTTCGCTGTTAAATGGCCTTATGAACCTACTTACTAAAACTTTTCTTGCTGCTAGCATGCTCAGCTTATCAGCCGTTGCGCAGACTGGCCTGTTGGCCAGTGAACTGACTAGCAGCGAGAGACAGGCTTCTGCGAACCATAAGCAAGCGCAGCGATCGCAGCAGCGTATAGACAAAATGGATGACGTGACTCGCGAGATGCGTGCCGAATACCTTGGCACCGAACGCATGTCCGATGTGACCGAGGCATACAACCGCCAGATCAGATTGCTTGTGGAATCACAAGAACGTGAACTGGCTGATTTGAATGCGCAGTTGCAGTCAATTGAGGAGACCGATCAGGCGGTTCTGCCGATGTTGAGTCGCATGGTCGAAACATTGCGCAAATTTGTTGTGGCGGATCTGCCATTTTTGACTGAAGAGCGTCAAAAACGTCTGGATAAGCTTAATGATCTGTTACTGCGAGCAGATGTCAGCGTGGCGGAAAAGTACCGTCAGATTCTTGAAGCTTATATGGTGGAAGTGCGATATGGACGGACGTTTGAAGCCTATAGCGGACGTTTGCATCAGGAAGGAAATAGCCGTCAGGTTAACTTTCTGCGCCTGGGACGCACCGCACTGTATTACCAGACGCTGGGAGGACAGGAGAGTGGGCTTTGGCTGCAGGCGCAAAAGCGTTGGCAGATTCTGACCGAGAAACAGAACCTAGCCCTGCGGAAAGCGATGCAAATTGCTCAGCAACAACAGATCCCTAGCTTGATTGATCTGCCTTTGCCAGCACTGGAGTCCCGCTCATGATAAAGCAGATGATGATTAGTACGTTGTTTTTAGTGGCGGCCAGTATAGCCTACGGTGCCGAGAAAGCTCCGGCAACCCTGGATGGATTGTTACAGGAAGTGCATCAATTCAGTTCCGCGGATCGTGAGTTGAACAAAGCACGAGAGCGGTTGTTCAATGCTGATCTCAATCAGCAGCAAGCGCTGCTCACGAAGAGTAAACATCGTCTGCAAGCGGCAGAAGCCGAGCAGGCACGTCTGAAAAAAGCCTTTGATGACAATGATCTTAAATTGGCTGAGATGGAAGCGCTGATTCAGCAGCGCGCCGGTCAGTTAGGTGAGGTTTTTGGCGTGGCGAAAGAGGAGGCTGACGAGCTGCGTTCACTGTTGGAGGATTCCTTGAGCAGTGCTGACAATCCAGGGCGAGCTGCCCAGTTAGCGTTTGCAGAGTCCAAGCGGATACCAACTTTAAAAGAGCTGGAAACGTTGTGGTATCAGTTGCAGCTGGAGATGATTGCATCGGGTGAAATAAGCCGCTTTGATGCACCTGTTGTGACAGAGGCTGGTAATGCAGTATCCCAGCCTGTGGTGCGTTTTGGTTTGTTTGCTGCGGCAACAGAGCAGGGCGAATTCCTAAACTGGGATGTAAATCAGCAGGTGCTAGCCGTGCTGCCAACCCAGCCGGAAGGGGGGCTGGCACAGCTGTCAGGTTACCTGCAAGGCGTCAGTAATGAAGTACGGGTAGATCCTACCCGTGGTCAGCTGTTTATGCTGCTTGACCGTGAACCCAAACTGATGGAACGCGTACATCAGGGCGGTGAAGTGGGGTACCTGATTCTGGGTTTGGGCGCTTTAGGTTTGCTGGTTGCACTGTTGCAGATGATGAACATGCTAGTTGACGAGATGAAAGTACGGACGCAGCTGCGTCGGGCCGATCACCTCAATCAGAGTAATGCGCTGGGGCGTGTACTGTTGACGGTCAGTGATATGCAATTGAGCCAGGAGCAGCGTGAGCTGAAAGTGGATGAAGCGATTCTTAAAGAGTTACCGCGCATTGAGCGCGGCCAGAGCTTCGTGAAACTACTCGCTGCAGTTGCTCCGCTGTTGGGATTGCTTGGTACCGTGATCGGTATGATTGCCACCTTTCAGAGTATCACTCTGTTTGGTACCAGTGATCCGAAACTGATGGCAGGTGGTATCTCCCAAGCGTTGATAACTACGGTGCTTGGTCTGGTTGTCGCAATCCCACTCCTGTTCTGTCACAGCTACCTGGTTGCACGTGGGCGTCGGTTGACTCAGATCCTGCAGGAGAAAAGCCTGGGTATGTTAGCGGAGGCTGAATCACTGAACGCAAGAGAGGCGTTTGAGCGTGCTGCCTGAACTGCCAACCCTGACTGACTGGCTGTTTGCGCTAGGGCAGTTTTTCCAGACCGGCGGCTGGGTGCTCTATCCGATTTTAGTTGTCAGTTTTTTGATGTTCACGCTGATCATCGAGCGTATTTTGTACCGTGCGGTTAGCTATCCAAGGGAGAAGCAGCGTACGCTGTCCTCGCTGCGTGCGGAGTCTCTTACCGTAAAAAAGCTTAGTCTGCTATGCGAGTTGGATCTGGCGCTCAAGGCGCAGTTTGCACTGATCAAGACGCTGATTGCCCTTTGTCCCTTGATCGGCCTGCTGGGTACCGTCACCGGCATGATTCAGGTATTCGACAGCCTTGCGATTTACGGTACAGGTAATCCCCGATTGATGGCGGCGGGGGTTGCCAGTGCCACCTTTCCAACCATGACTGGCATGGCTGTAGCCGTTGCCGGATTGCTGTTTCACAACCGTTTGTGTCGCTGGTCAGACAATGAGCGTCAGGCCCTGCGTCTTGTGTTGAATGAGAACCCAGGAGAAGCACCGTGCGTCAGCGTCTGAATCTATCGCAACAGCAGGACGATGCTGAAATCAACATGACCCCCATGCTGGATGTGGTGTTTATCATGTTGATTTTCTTTATCGTCTCAACCTCCTTTGTACGAGAGTCCGGTATCGATGTGAATCGTCCGAGCGCAGAAACCAGTCACTCGCAGAGTAAAACGGCCATTCTGGTAGCGATCTCTGCGGATGACGAGATCTGGCTTGATCGCAAGCCGCTGGATCTACGGATGGTGCGCCCCGCGATCGAACGACTGCGGAGCGAACAATCGGAGATTAACGTTGTTGTGCAGGCCGATGAGAACTCCAGTACCGGTCAGTTGATTAGTGTTATCGATCAGCTACGGTTGGCAAAAGTGCAATACACCGTGGCCACTCAGGTGGGTGTGCAGTAATGCTGCGCTTCATGGTTTCAGTGCCGCTTGCGCTGTGTCTGTCATTGCTGCTTTTTTATCTGTTAGCGCTGATTACGAGTGTGGATGACCTGCGAGTGCCAGAACAGCAGTTCATCCCTAATCTGGACTTTCTGCTTGTACGGCAGGAGTCTGAAATCGAACTGCGCAAGCGTCAGCTCCCGCCAGAACCGGAGGAGCTGGTACAGCAGCAACAGCCGGAGATACCGCAACTCCAGCCACAAAGCGCATTGGCGGTAAATGCGGATCTGCCGAACATTGACCTACCCGATATCGACATGGGGATTCAGATAAGCCTATCGCCGTCGCTTCACAATCTGTCAGTGCCTACCCCCACCATGACCATGGATACCAATCCGACGGTGCTCAGCCAATTCCCACCACGCTATCCCCAGCGAGCGCTACGCCGACGTCAGGAGGGCCAGGTGGTAGTCGAGTTCACCATTACCGAAATGGGTACTGTGAAACCGGGTTCGGTTGTGGTGGTGGAATCAACGCCGTCGGGCGTTTTTGACAAGGCTGTTTTGCGTGCCATTCAACGTTGGCGCTTTAAAACGCGTTTAGTGAATGGGCAGCCAGTGCCGTTTAAAGCACGTCAGAAGCTGGAATTTAAGCTGGAGAAGTAGGATGCGCCATTTTTTAATCGCCGTACTCATGCTGCTGCCACTGACGGCCCAAGCGGAAGCGCAGCTTTCGCAGCGGGATTACCAACTCCTGACGCAGGCGTTCAAGCTTATTGAAGCCGAGCAGTACGCTGAAGCGCACAAGTATCTGATGGAGGCCAAAAGTCAGGTCGGGAATGACTATGCCCGTGCTTTGATCTCCCACAATCTGGGGCAGGTTGAGCTGCAGCGCGAGCGTTATGGCAAGGCCCTGGGTCACCTGCGTGATTCGTACGAGTTGAATGCTCTGCCGAAAGAACAGCAGATCAACCTGATCCGTACGCTGGCGCAGCTCAATTGCATAGAAGAGAACTGGAGTACTTGTGCTTCCCTTCTAGAACAGTGGATGCATCAGGCGCCGGGTAAGGTTAAAGGGGACGACCACCTTCTGTTGGCACAGGCTTACAGTCGACTTAAGAAGTGGTCGAAGGTGGTTAAACAGGTCAGCGCCGCCATTAATAGTCGTGACGTGGCGCCGGAGAATTGGTATCAGCTCAAAGTGGTGGCACATATCCGCCTGAGACAGTGGCGGGCGGCGATCCGTGAGCAGAAGCGGCTGATCAGTCACTACGCCGATAAGCCCTTGCACTGGCGCCGTCTTGTATCCCTGCAGCTGGAGGTGAAAGACCAGCAAGCTGCCCTAGCAACACAGCGCATGGGCTTTGAGCGCAATCTACTGCGCAAAGACAGCGACTACCGCCTGCTGGCGGAGATGATGTTGCAAGCTCAGGTTCCTTACTTTGCCGGATTAGTCATTCAGGAGGGGGTGGAGAATGGTGTACTCAACCCTGATAAGAAAACCCTAAAACTCCTGAGTCGCAGTTGGATCCAGGCTCATGAAAGTGAGAAGGCAGTTGATGTGCTTGTACAACTAAACCAGTTGGCTCCAAGCAGACAGAGCCTGACACGGTTGGCGCATATGCAGATTGAGTTGCGGGACTGGCAAGGGGCTCAAGCGACATTGCTGAAAGCGTTAAAGCACAGCCAGGGTAAGCAGGCTCGGTTGCAATTGTTACTAGGTATAACCCGAATTAAGCTCAAAAGTTATGAACAGGCCCGACATGCGTTGTCAGCTGCAGCAGCTGACAAGCAGTTGAAAGCAACCGCTGACGGCTGGGTTCGCTATTTGGACCAGATCAGCTTGGACAGCCCGCAGGCCAAAGCAAGTTGAGTAAATGGACACTTCGTGTTTGTAGGGTGCTAAAGGATACCCTGACCGGGGCTTTGGTAACCAAGGTATTTGACCTGAACAGTCGCATTATACCGATCCCTTCTTTGGAACGCCTCTGAGTATCTCTTTTGGTCTGGAGATACTGGAATGATGGTTGTTATTAATAGTGAAGTAGAGATGAAGTCTACCGCAGATGACGAGACTATTTCAGCGACGAGCCTATGAATAGTCCGGAAAGCTCAGCGTTTATTGGTGCATTTAATGAACAGGAATGGGCTGTTTTGAATGGTCACTTCCGCTTGCGGCAGGCTGGGGAAAGTGACCATAGAGTGATTAGTGCAACTGATCTGCTGGATGAAGACAAGTGTCGTCAGCTGTTGGATCAACTGACACCTGTGCTGAATGCTCCCAACCAGGCGGTGACAGCCTCTTTGTTGGCAAAAAGGATCGCCTTTCTGGCTACGGGAGCTTGCTTGTATTCAATGTCGGTTTACGACAAGGGGCTGTTATTGTCGCGGGATAACAGCCTGATCGAATATGGTCATGAAGATGGCCTCTGGACCTCCTGCATGCCACTGCACTCCATTGCCCCCTCCATTTATGTAGCGGGGCAGAGGGAAGCTTGGCGGGAAGAGTTAGTGTGGTCCCTGTTTGCAGATTTGCTAGCACCTTTATGGGATATCCTGCATAAAGTGGGAGGTATATCGATCCGGAATCTGTGGGAGAACACAGCTGTACGGGTGTACTCAGTGTATGAATGCAAGATGCACAATCTCTGCTCTGAAGCTGCCCGCCAGCAAGCGCAGGCTGACTGTGATTGGTTACTGCAACAGGCCTCCCCTGAGCTGTTTGCTACCAGTTATAACCCCCTGCAGCGTTTTCGCCAGCCAGTCTGCCATACCGATAAAGGCCCCATTCGTTTTCGTCGTACCTGTTGCCTATACCACAAGACAGCAGAACCGAAGAGATACTGTTCCAACTGTTCTTTGTTAAAACCTAAGCCCGGAAAAAACAGACCTGCTTCAAATAATGCGAATATCATTTTATGAGTACACAGGCCTACCAGAGCATACAAGCGCTAGCCTGGCTAATCAGGTTGAGCATACCGGGTGTTGCCAGCACCTAATCTGGGGCAACTGACCAAAACTAGTCAGCTGTATGGTATCCGGCCTTAGCTGAAGAGGATTCAGATGGCTGATTTTATGGTTTCAGTCAGGAGCTACCCGCCTGATTCCAGCTCTATTCCGGAATGCCCCGTGATTCTTCTTCAAACCGCGTTAGGTAGTCAAAAGTTGCACCAGGCAGGCATCATTCTACAGGCTACAGGCCGCTGCTCAGCTATGAGGCTTGCTCGTCTCTGAATTAAGAATGAAATCCAGATAAGATTTCGGTTCTATCTTTGCTTGACTGATATGGCGTCGGCCGCCGTTCATTCGGCTGTCTGGACGCCTAGGGCCAGGCCAATTGTGAGGAATTCCCGACCTTAAAAGGAAGCTTGGGATGTTTATCGATTGCCGGGCGAGAGACGCATAATTCCACTCACAGTAGTCGACGATATCATTGATCCAATGGAAATTGACACCGGAAATCATTTCTATGTTCGAAGTTGATATTGATTCGCCAAAGCTCTGCAGTTCACCAATAGCCCATAGGATACGTCGGGCTCGGAAGTGCCATGGTGATTCAGTGTGGTAATCGATACGATCAAAGGTTAACGGGAACCGCTTCCGATAGTCGGAAGAGGGGCATAGTTTTTTTCCGAGACACTCGAGTAGGCGACCAACGGTCAACCGGTGTGGTTTCCCCGAATCGTTTGAAAAATAGTTTTTGGCAAAATCGTCGACTTGTGCAGCCAATAGCTCGTCGTCGATAGAAGGGCTAACAGTTTTATGAGTTGTTATTGATTTCGGCTGTAGGCCGTACTTTTGTAGCCAAACGCGATCATTATCATAAAGCCAAGACATTGATTTGAAGGCTTGCTTCCATATCTCTTGGATGGTGGCCGTCGGGCGTCGCTGTTTTAAATTGAGCACTTTTTTACGGTGATGTTCTCTTTGGTGAGAACTGAGCTTAGTGTCTCGAAAAGCGCTATTTGTCTCTTGGTGTCTTGAACGTGTTTCTAACTTTAGTTGGACCTCTTCTTTAAGTATTTGCTGTGTAAATCGCTCTACAGACTCGAATAGAAAGAGGCCCAGAAGGATATGGCGAGTGATTGGTGTATCCAGAGCTGACTGGTAGGAAGTCAGCCGCAACCAGTTTTTTCTACGTGCGGATGCATATGCAGTATCAGTATCTTTTATGAACGCCTCACCATAATGATCGATAACAGCGTTCTGAAGCTCTTCAGCAGCTATCCCCTTTCCTCTACTGAATCCTAATTGGCGTGCTTGCTTCTTATAAATAGAAAACAGAAGCGCTGGAGAAATAGGACTTAGGTTTTGTTTAAGGAGGTCATGAGCGAAAACTGCGTATTGGTATGCCTTTTCATCGTTGCTCTGGAGTAAAGAGGAGCTGACGGTAGGTTGCCAACTGCAACGGCATGGTAACCAAGGCATACCCAGCAGCTTCTTCGGAAATAAGAAAGGACAGCTGCAAAGCGGACAGCTACTTAGTAGTGGCGTTTGATGTTTCCAACACACTGAGACCCCAGGAATTTGGTGAGAGCGATGCAAATAGGGAACTCCATGTTCCTTTCGGTCTTCAGCGACACAGTCGATACATAGGTGGGCTTCACCATGCATGCCTACTACTCGGCGCGGGATATGGCTGACTATTTCTGATGAATCCGTCGCAAAGTTTGAAGGTCTATTGGGAGCAAGGAATGGCAAGAATATTGGAAACAGGGTGTTCTCCAACAATAGTGCTTTCAGAGAACTTCTTTGTTCACCTGGTAATCGTTGGGCTAGGACATCGATTCCCACCGGGACAACCTGCTCGAGTGAGAAAGGTTTCTTGCCGAATAACTCATCGAAGGTACCGTTAATTGTCTTGTTACCGGAGAGGATGTGGTAGCGAGACACGCGAGAGATAAGAGACTCATCGGGCAATGAGTGGGGGAAAAAAGGCAGTTGGTGGTTCATCGAGAGGAGCGAAACCAGTTGTGTCAAATTATATTGTTGTCTATTTGATGTGTTTACTGGCTATGAAGAGGTGTTGTGTCAAAATATATAGCCTAACTAGTGTTAACAGACTTACCTGTAACTATCTGATAATTATACATTCCTTGTGTCAAAATGTATTGTTGCTCAACACATAGGTGATTCAGAAATAGCGGCTTCGGCCGCTATTTTTTTCAGGGATAAATCATCTGGTCATGCAATCATTGCGCTGCTGATCCGTGTCAGTGGCTAGCTGATGCGCCCGTCAGCCGTCATCGGTTACACTGCCAAAACAACAATGAAAAGAGCCGCAGGGCCAGGGAACAGCCGGTTCCCAGTGGGGAGGTGTCATGAACGAAACGGTTACCAATTTTGCCATCAACTTTATCGCTTTTACCGGTGCGTTGATGCTGTTACTGGTTGTCGGTGGCCTGATCACCGCAGTGGTGATCTACCAGGTCGACAAACACCAGACCAAACAAGCGATCCGGCGAAACTACCCATTGGTTGGGCGTTTCCGTTATCTGTTTGAGCATATCGGCGAGTTTTTCCGCCAGTACTTCTTTGCCATGGACCGCGAAGAGATGCCGTTTAACCGTGCTCAACGCTCCTGGGTGTACCGTGCGGCCAAGAACGTCGACAACATGATCGCCTTTGGTTCCAGCCGTGATCTGCGTGTACCGGGTACCTATTTGTTTCTCAGCTGTCCGTTCCCAACCTTGAAAGAGGACGCCAGCGCCACTCAGCCGATGCGTATCGGGCAGTTCTGCCGTCAGCCTTACGATGCTCCTTCGTTCTTTAACATCTCTGGGATGAGCTACGGCGCGCTCTCAAAGCCAGCTGTCCTGGCGTTGGCCCGTGGTGCCCGTAAGGCTGGCTGTTGGATGAACACCGGTGAAGGCGGTGTATCGCCGTATCACCTGGAAGGCGATTGCGACATCGTGTATCAGATCGGTACTGCCAAATACGGGGTACGTAACGACCAGGGCCTGCTGGATGACGATAAGTTGCGTGAGAAAGCCGCACTGCCGCAGGTGAAGATGTTTGAAATCAAACTCAGTCAGGGTGCCAAGCCGGGCAAAGGGGGGATCCTGCCGGCGGAAAAAGTAAACGACGAGATCGCAGCGATCCGTGGCATCCCGGTGGGGGAGGCGTCATTAAGTCCGAACCGTCATCCGGATATCGCCTGTGTGGACGATCTGCTGGATATGGTAGCGCGGGTGCGTGAAGTCACCGGCAAGCCCTGTGGCTTCAAGCTGGTGATAGGAGATGCTACCTGGCTGGACGAGTTCTGCGAGAAGGTTAAAGCGCGGGGTATCGAGGCGGCACCTGATTTTATTACCCTCGACAGTTCCGACGGCGGTACCGGTGCCGCACCGATGCCATTGATGGACAGTGTGGGGCTGCCGCTGCGTGAAAGTTTACCGATGCTGGTCAACAAGCTGGTTGCTCATGATTTGCGTGAACGTATCCGCGTGGTGGCGTCAGGTAAGCTGATCAACCCAACCGATGTGGCGGGTGCGATCTGTATGGGGGCCGACTTTGTGGTGTCGGCACGAGGTTATATGTTCGCGCTGGGCTGTATCCAGGCGCTGCAGTGTAATAAGAATACCTGTCCAACCGGCATCACCACCCATAATCCGGATCTGCATCGGGGCTTGGTACCGGAGGATAAAGCGGAGCGGGTGGCCAACTACCACAGCCACCTGGTGCACGAGGTCGAGATGATCGCACACTCCTGTGGTGTGACGGAGCCACGCAAGTTACGCCGTCAGCATGCGGCGATCGTGGTTGAAGGCAGTCGCTCGGTACCGCTGAATATCCTCTATCCGGAATACTGAGCGGTTAACAACTAAAAAAGCCAGCTCTGGAAACAGGGCTGGCTTTTTCATGGCGGCTTATTCGTCGTACCAAAGTTCGGAGATTTCGTCGTGCAGCTTTTTCTCTTCGAAGTGCTGCTCGATGGCGCGACGGGCTCGCAATGAGCGGCTTGACGCGACACGTTTACGGCTTATTTTTTCTTCTTCATCGAAACCGACCAACAGGTCGAAGACTTCCGTCTGAATTTGATTGAGGTCCTGCTCTTTTCTAACCAGCATAACTCTAGCTCCTAGATCATCACAGTCAGGAGATCGCCAGATATATGTTGCCCACCCGGACGACCGGGGATCTCACTGAGATAGCCTACAAAAAGGGATAACAACGCTGGTCCGTTCCAAGCAGATACGCCCTTGGCGTATGGGGAAATCAGCGGAAGCAGTCATCCCTTGGTTTTTCTTTTATCGCAGATATGAACAAATATCAATCAATCTGCGAGACAGGAGGGATGCTAAAGGCTCTCCATTGCAGAAAAATGAAAGCCTGAGAGAAGTGGATAGACCTTAGTATGAGGTGGGTAGGTAAGTTGAAGGCGACCACTTTGGATCGCCTGTTTATCCGGTCTTACTCGCGATCCAGCGTGCTGCGATCGGTGCGACGGATCGGAGGACGTTTGTCGTTCTGGCGCAGGGAACGCAGGCTGCGTTTGATGGTTTTCAGGTGATCCAACAGGCCCGGACCCAGCTTCATCGCCACGCCGACCGCCAGGACGTCAATTACCACCAAATGCACAACACGTGAGGACATCAGGGTACTGAGGTCCTTATCTTCCTCCAGATCGATCGGAATGGCGATGGAGGCCAGATCCGCCAGCGGTGTACCACCCGGACAGAGGGAGATGACGGTAGCGCCGGTCTCTTTCACCAGCTTCACTGTGTGCAGCAGGTCCTTGGTGCGACCGGTCTGGGAGATCGCCACCACCACATCGCCCTCTTTCAGGGTGACTGCGGAGATAGTCTGCATATGTGGATCGGAGTAGGAGGTGGCGTTGATCTGCATACGGTGGAACTTGTGCTGGGCGTCCGTGCAGACCGGCGCCGATGCGCCAAAACCGTAGAATTCAACGCGGGAGGCCTTGGCCAATACCGCAATCGCGTCTTCCAGGATCTGTGGATCCAGCTGCTCGCGGATATTCATCAGGTTGCCGATCATCGAGTCGAAGATCTTGGTCTTGAACTCGGTGACAGTGTCGGTGCGGTTGAGGGAAAACTGCTCGAAGTTGGGGTTGGTCGCCACACCCTGCGCCAGGGTGAGCTTAAAATCCTGGAAGCCATCGTAGTTGAGCGCACGGCAAAAACGCACCACGGTTGGTTCGCTGACATTGGCTTCGGAGGCCAGGTCAACGATACGCATGTGGATCACGTCATTGGGATGTGCCAGCACAAAGTCGGCCACCTTCTGCTCTGATTTACGCAGCTTCGGGCGGGCATCGGCAATGGACTTCAACAGGTTAAAGGAATTCAACGTTTTTCCCCACGGAACAACAAACGGCAAAAGTATAACAAGCTTACGTACATTAGGGACCCTCCATAACGATGTGTAAGGGCTCTACATGTCATTTAGTAACACAATTTGCGGTTCTGCGCTGGTACCAGATGAGGATTGCAGAAGGATCGCTGTCACATGTCAATTGCGGGCTAGCGCTGGCAGTGCTATTTTTTCAAACCGTTGAAGAAAAATAATGTTAAGGGAGTAGGCTAGTGAAACGTCGTCAATTTATACAAGGCGCCGGCGCAGCAACGCTGGCAGCAGGTGCTTTGGCATCCGGCGCAGCTCAGGCAGCACCAGAATTCAAATGGAAAATGGTCACCACCTGGCCAAAGAACTTTCCAGGGCTGGGTACCGGTGCCAACTATCTGGCAAAACTGATCGGTGAGATGACCGGTGGCCGCGTACAGGTAAAAGTGTACGGTGCTAAAGAACTGGTAGGCGCACTGGAGATTTTTGACGCGGTTTCCCGCGGCACTGCAGAGATGGGCCACGGCGCAGCCTACTACTGGAAAGGTAAAAGCGTAGCGGCACAGTTCTTTGCAGCGGTACCGTTTGGTCTGACCGCGCAGGAGATGAACAGCTGGTTGTACCACGGTGGCGGTATGGAGCTGTGGGAAGAGCTGTACGCGAAGTTTGGTCTGGTACCGGGTGCAGCGGGTAGCACCGGTGTCCAGATGGGTGGTTGGTTCAACAAAGAGATCAACAGCCTGTCCGACCTGGAAGGCCTGAAGATGCGTATGCCGGGTCTGGGTGGTGAAGTACTGAAACGTGCCGGTGGTACCCCTGTACTGCTGCCGGGTGGTGAGATCTTCCCAGCACTGCAGTCCGGTGCAATCGATGCAACCGAGTGGGTGGGTCCATACAACGACCTGGCGTTTGGTCTGTATAAGGCGGCCAAATACTACTACTACCCAGGATGGCACGAGCCGGGCACTACCCTGGAAAGCTTCATCAACAAAGAAGCGTTCGAAGCACTGCCGAAAGACCTGCAGGTTGCGGTACGCAACGCAATCCGCGTAGCGAACCAGGACATGCTGGCTGACTTCACAGCGAAGAACAACCGTGCACTGGATCAGCTGGTATCCCAGCACGGTGTGGAACTGCGTAAGTTCCCGGACGAGGTTCTGACCAAGCTGAAAGCACTGTCCGACGAGGTGGTGAAAGAGGAAGCGGCGAAAGATCCGATGGCACAGAAAGTGTACGACTCTTTCATCAAGTTCCGCGAGCAGGCGACTGCATGGCACGCGGTATCCGAGCAGGCTTACCTGAACGCACGTACTCTGTAAGTTTCCTCGCAGGCAATAAAAAAGCAGGCTTTTTAGCCTGCTTTTTTTGTGTCCGGATAAACTGCAGCAGCCGACTGGTGCTGCAGTTAAAGGGCGTTAGCCGTACACCACTTCCGGCAGCCAGGTTGCCAGGCTTGGCCAGTAAGCCAGCAATGCCAGGGCAGCCAGCTGGATGATGATAAACGGCACCACACCACGGTAGATCTGCATGGTGGAGATGCTATCCGGGGCCACGCCACGCAGGTAGAAGAGGGCGAAACCAAACGGCGGCGTCAGGAACGAGGTCTGCAGGTTCAGCGCCAGCATCACACCCAGCCACACCGGATCCAGACCCATGTTCAGCAGAATAGGGGCAACGATTGGCACCACCACGAAGGTGATCTCGATAAAGTCGAGGAAGAAGCCAAGCAGGAAAATGACCAGCATCACCAGCAGCATCGCGCCAAATACACCACCCGGCAGGTCGTTCAGGAAGTCACGTACCATGTCGTCACCGCCGTAACCACGGAATACCAGCGAGAAGATAGACGCCCCCACCAGGATGATAAACACCATGGAGCTCACCTGGGTGGTGGAACGCATCACCTCGCGCAGCACGCTCAGGCTGAAGCTCTTGCGCATGACTGCCAGCACAATGGCACCTACTGCGCCCACAGACGCTGCTTCAGTTGGCGTCGCCAGACCACCCAGGATGGAACCCAGTACCAGTGCAACCAGCAGCACCGGTGGCACCAGCGCGTGCATCACACGACCGGTCAGGTTCTCGACCGCGGCACGTTCCTCTTCTGGGATCGCCGGAACAGAATCAGGTTTAGTGATCGCCTTGAACACCAGGTACATCACGTAGGCGGCAACCAGCAGCAGGCCCGGAATGAGTGCACCCAGGAAGAGGTCGCCCACGGTAACCGTATCCGGTGAGAAGATGCCCTGATCCAGCTGTGCTTGCTGGTAGGCGGAGGAGATCACATCACCCAGCAGGACCAGTACGATGGACGGTGGAATGATCTGACCCAGGGTACCGGAGGCACAGATGGTGCCGGTGGCGATCGATGGATCGTAACCACGGCGTAGCATGGTGGGCAGGGAGAGCAGACCCATGGTCACCACGGTCGCACCGACGATACCGGTCGATGCTGCCAGCAGCATACCTACCAGGGTCACGGAGATACCCAGACCACCACGCATCGGGCCGAACAGCAGCGCCATGGTGTCGAGCAACTCTTCGGCGATCTTGGATTTCTCCAGCATCACACCCATGAACACAAACAGCGGTACCGCGATCAGTACCTCGTTGTTCATGATGCCAAACAGACGGTTGGGGATCGCCTCCAGGAACACGGCATCGAAGTGACCGGTGTACGCGCCGATCGCGGCAAACAGCAGGCCGGTACCCGCCAGGGAGAAGGCAACCGAGTAGCCCAGCAGCAGGACAACAATCGCGCCGATAAACAACAGCAGCGGCAGAAACTCCATCATAGCGCGTGGCCCTCCTCTTCCTCTAACAGATGTCCTTTGCCGGTCAGTACCAGAATGCTGCGCAGGATTTCACCGATGCCCTGCAGGATGATCATCGCTGGCATCAGCAACAGGCTGGTCTTCAGGATGTAGCGCAGCGGGATACCGCCGGCTTCCTGCGAACCTTCGGTCAGTTCCCAGGAGGTCGCCACGTACTCCCAGGAGATATAAAAGATAAATGCCGCCACCGGGATCAGCAGACAGGTCGTGCCGAACAGGTTGATGATCGCCTTACCCTTTTCACTCATCGGGCGGTAGAAGATATCGACGCGCACATGGCCGTCGTGTTTCAGGGTATACGCCGCACCTAGCAGGAATACGAAACTGTGCATGTAGATCACAGATTCCTGCAGGGCAACGTTGCCCACGTTAAACAGATAACGCATTACCACGATGGTAAACGTGGCCAGCACCATGGCCAGGGTCAACCAGGAGATAGCCCGGCCAGACCACTCACTGATTGCATCAATCAGACGCACAATAGTGCTTAGAGCTGAGTTGTTAGAGGAGGTCATACGGTTGATTACCCTATGAAGCTTTTTATTGTTAGCCCGGAAGTATAACAATTTTGCTCAATTTAGCGGCATTCGTAGTATCACGTAACTTGATCTTATTCGGATATTTGCTGGAAAAACCGTACAATAGGCGCAACTAATCAGTCCCTATCGGTGGAGAGCAGAGACTATGTCCGATCAGTCTATGAAAACGCAGCTGGCGGAGCTGCAAGACTGGCAGCTGGTTGCCTTCAGTGCAGCCTTGAGTGAACGTATGTTCCCAAACTTTGCGCTTTTCTCGCGCCTGGTTGAATTTGGCAACGCCCAGCAGTTGCGCCAGATCCTCAACGGCGTGTGGGACAAGCTGGGTAACACCGGTGCCAAGATGAACTTCGAAGTTCAGCTGGACAAGGTGGAAGCCAACATTCCCGACCTGGAAGAGTTCTCCATGTACGGTGCGTTGCCTGCCAATGATGCCGTGGTGGCCCTGTTCTCCACGCTGAACATCATCCTGGCAGCCGATCCGGAAGAGGCGGCCAACGTGGCCAACCTGTCCCGTGAATGCGTGGCCAGCTTTATCGAGATCAGCGAAGCGGACGATCAGCTATCCGATGAAGAGGTGGTGCGCCTGATCAACACCCACGAGATGATGGAGCAGGAAGAGGCGTTTCAGGAGGAAGTACTGGAGCGTGTGACATCCAGCAAGAAACCCAACAAAGACCTGATCGCTGCACTGCGTGAGCTGGCGCACAACGAAGGCTTCAGCAACATCGGGATCACGGACAGCGAATGATACTGCGAATCGGACTGTTTCTGCTGATCGTGCCCGGTGTGGTCATGATGGCGTTCTATCTCAATGAACTCTCGGTGGTGAAGGAGTGTCTCAGCGCCGGGGGCTCCTACGACTACCTCAATGCGGTCTGCGACCAGGCAAAAAAGCACCCGTTCAGCCCGTTTATGGTGCGTAACCCACTGCTGGTAAATGGCGGCATGCTGCTCTCTGTAGTCGGTCTGTTCTTCTGCCTGGCCGGTCTGTACACCCGCGCCCGCTAAGCCCAAGGAAAGCTCTAAGGATTTTCACGATGAAAAAGAAACTGTGGATGGCGCTGCTGGCGTTGGTTGTGCTCGGTGGACTGGTGCTGGTGTGGATGTATAACAGCGGCTGGGTAGATGACTTTAATGCCGAGCAGAACCGGGTGCTGCAGGAACGTACCGAAGCGGGTCTGCAGTTTGGCGCGCGTGCCAACCAACAGCAGTGCCTGGATCAGGCGCTGGCCGACTTCGATGGTTGCATGGGCTACCAGTGCACCGTGGCGTCGGGTCGATTCCTCAAGGCTTGCCTGAGCAAAGCCTCCATCAGTGAAGGTTTCTGTGACGGTGTACCCGAGTTCCGCGAGAAACCAACCGAAGACGATAAAGAGTGGGCCAAGGATTACTGCCTGGACAACAATATCCGCGGCGACAACTGCCGTTTGCTGATGCGCCAGCAGCAGCTGTTCTGTAGCCAGTAATCTGACGGCAAGCTGACCTCTCTCAACACGAGTTAACCCATATTCCTGTAGTATCTCGATCAGTCGCAAATGACTAGTATTAATTGGGGAATATGGCGCTCTGGTTCAGGTTCGAACTAGCAGAGCCTGCCCGCGGATGACCGCTGTGTTAGCGCTTCATCCGTGGGGAAATAGAGCATGCTTGCGAAGTAGATTCTGCATGGAAAATCATAAAGTTCTCTTTATCGGACCTGTCGGTTCAGGTAAGACCACTGCCATCCGCTCGATCAGTGATATCGACTGCCTCGATACCGAAGCGCAGGTATCCGACGTGACCGGGCGTCGCAAGCAGACCACCACCGTGGCGATGGACTATGGCCGCCTGACCCTGAGTGAAGAATCCCGCGTCCATCTGTACGGTACCCCGGGACAGGCCCGTTTCCGCTTTATGTGGGAGCTGCTCTCCGAAGAGATCGCCAAAGATTGTGCTGGTGTGGTGATGATGATCGACAACACCCGCAACTACCCAATGCGCGATCTGAAATACTACGCCCGCGAATTTGCCAACGTCATCGACGGTAAACGGCTGGTCATTGCCGTGACCCGATCCGACCTACGGGCGCGCCCGTCGACGGAGGAATACTACGGCCTGTTAAAGGAGCTGGGTAAAGAGGCCGCGGTGTGTTTTATCGACGGCCGCCGCAAATCGGACCTGCTTAGCCTGGTGGAGCTGATCCTTGAAGGGCAGAGTGACTACTCCGAATGGGCCACGCTGAAGCGTCTGGCCGAAGCTGAACAGAAGGACATGGAGTTCACCAGCAACGGCGCCGAGCTGGAGATAGACGAATACCAGGGCGAGCAGGTGGTGATCAAGGAAAGTGTGGTCAACGGCCTGCTCAACATCGAAGGTGTACAAGGCCTGGCTGCCACCGACGCCAACGGCGACCTGGTGACCTCCTCACTGGAGGGCAGTCAGCTGGAGAACTTTATCGCACTGGTTTCCGGCATCGTACAGGACCAGGGTGAAAACTCCTCATTGGGACAGGTGAATAACGTGGTGTTCCGCGACCGTCATGAAAACAACCTGTCAGTGTTTGTTTGGGAAGGGATGGCCTTAGGCGTGGTGTCCAGCCGAAAAACATCGACCCGCATGATCCGTCAGCAGGTGAATGATCTGCTGCAGTGGGGGTAAAGCGTGTTAAGTATTCTGCATGATCTCGAAGCCTACAGTGGCGCTAAGCACAGTGGAGTAAGCTGGCAGGGCAACCTGATCGCCTCCACCTGTCCGGCAGACCTGCAACAGGACCTGATCCGCAGTCAGAGTGTGGTGGCACAGCTGTTTTCGGGTATTAACGATTGTGGCCACAACTACGCCGAACTACACCTGGAGCTGGACCGCCACCTGCTGCTGGCTTACCGGCTTTCGGATGACTGCACGCTGCTGATGCTGACCCGCAAAGGGGTTAACATGGCGCTGATGACCACTTCGGTGCGCTCGGTGAAAAAGCGTATCCTCGACTCCCTCAGCAAATCCGCGGAGCTGCCATCGTCTGATCTGCAGCCGGTGTTCCCGGTGGGGGAAACCGGTTTTATCCAGGCGGGTGCCGTGCAGGATCAGGAAGACGCGGCGGCCCTGAGTGAGCTGATGAACAAGTTGTGTGACAAGATGGTCGACCTGCTGGGTTCCAGCGGCGCGATCAGCTTCTACCGTATCCTCAACGAGTGGAAACGCCAGTACGGCATGAACAAGTACAAGCTACCGGCGCTGCTCAAGTTGCTGGCGGCGGAACTGGCGGGCGACCAGCGCGAGCAGTTCCTGAAAGAGTCCGTAGTGATAACCCGCGAGCTGGTTCACCGTAACTGATACCTTAGTTTCTTCGCGTATCTTATGCCTAAACCCAAGCAACGCCTTGGGTAACTCCTTCTTTTTACTGCAGTAATTTATAGTCTTTTTCTCCATGACCTCCTTTTTTCAGGCATACAGCGGCGTGCCGGCCGTACGTCATACAAACGTCACATCCTGATGGTTCCATTGCGTTCTTGATTTTCATTCGCGGGGCAGCGGAATGCCCCGTGTCGGACCGCAAGCGGAATTACACAGGCGTATGTCAGAACTCAAACTTATCTTTGCAGGACCGGTCGGTGCAGGCAAAACCACGGCCATCAATGTCCTCAGCGATAAACCCAGCCTGAACACAGACAAAGCGGTTTCCGATGTTACGGCGGCGCGTAAGGCGACCACCACCGTAGCGATGGATTACGGATGTCTGAATCTGAACGAAACCCAGAAAATCCATCTGTACGGCACCCCCGGGCAGATGCGTTTTCGTTTTATGTGGGAACTGCTGACCAATGAACTGGCTGCAGACTGCGCAGGCCTGGTGCTGTTGATCGACAACACCCGGGCGTCCCCCTTCCGGGACCTGAAGTATTACGCGCAGGAGTTTTCCAACCTGATTGCACGCAAGAAGCTGATCATCGGCGTGACCCGCTCTGACCTGAGAGCCGAACCCGAGCGGGCCCAGTACGAGAGCTGGGTGGAAGAGCTGGGGCTCACCGCAGAGGTGGTCTTTTTGGATGCGCGCCGCAAAAGCGACATGCTGGCATTGCTGCAGCGTTTTATCGGCGACCGCGTGGATGCGGACTGGCCGCAGTTGCTGGCCGATGCTGACAACGCGCCCGAGCGGACCCTGCCCACGGTTGAGCAGGCACCGGCTCAGGTCAGCGATTACCTTGGAGAGAACATCGTCATGAAAGATTCCATAGTGGATGACGTCCTGAACATCAAAGGCGTAGAGGGTGCGGCACTGGCAACCGCAATGGGCGATATCGTGACCTCGTCACTGGATGATACCGAGCTGGATGACTTTATCGGCTTTATGGCGGGCATCGTGCCGGTCTTTGAGCAGGTATCCGACTTGGGCCAGGTACAGAGTGTAGTGCTGAAAAGCGACAACAGCGAGAACCTGTCGGTGTACGTGGAAGAGGAACAGGTACTGGGCGTTGTATCGTCCAACCGCACCTCCGTCCGCATTTTGCGCCAGCAACTCGATGATCTGCTGCAGTGGGGATAACAGGCGATGCAAAACATACTGAAAGATCTTGAGATCCTGGGCGGCGTGCAGCACGGCTGTGTGATTCATCAGGATCAGGTGCAGGCCTCCACTTTCCCGAGCATCCTCAACGACAACCTCACCGGCGTCGCCAAGGTGATGACCCAGATCTTTATGGGCGTTGAGGGGGTGCAGCGTAACCATCGCGAAATCCACGTGGAACTCGAAGATAACCTGCTGATCGGCTACCGCCTGGAAAATGGTGCGATCCTCGCGCTTCTGGCAGAGAAAAACATCAACCTTGCGTTGATCAAGACTGCAGTGCGTTCCGCCACGGCGAGGCTGCTGGCAACACTCAACGAAAGTGTGGCGGCTACCGAACCGGTGCAGGCAGCTGTGGCTGAAAAGACGGCCGAGGAGGCGGTGTCTGCAGCGCCTGAAGCCATTTCGTCGGAAAAGCTGGATGTGCATATGGAGAAACTCAAGCTGTTGCTGGCCGAGCAGATCGGGCCTGCAGCCCGCGTGGTATTCGGACGTGCTCAAAACAGCTGGCAGGCGGCAGGTGAGCCCCTGACCGGTCTGTGTGACCGTCTGGCTGAATTTATCGATAACGAACAGAAGCGAGCGGAGTTCCTCCGCCGTGCCAACGCATCACTGCCTAAAGGATAGAACGGAGAAACGCGGTGAAAACGATCAAGTCGAAAGTTGAACGTGTCCTGATACTGGTGGCCCTGCTGCCGGTGCTGGTTCTGGCGGGTTACGTCTACTACTCCACCACTGACGCTCTGAAAAGCGCCAGTGTGAGCAACCTGGAACGTCAAGTTCAGCTGCTGTCCGGCTCCGCGTTTGGGGTGCTGAAGCATGTGCCGGGTGACCTGAGTTACCTGCGTGATTCCGCCTCCATGTTCCAGTACGGGCGTGCTCTTGTAATCAAGGACCAGAACACGCTGGATGTGAACGGACGTGCCCTGGCGCGTGACTTCCTGAGCCTGGCCAAGAACCGCCGCATCTACAACCAGCTGCGTTTTATCGCTGCTGACGGGCAGGAACTGATCCGTATCGAACACAACGAAGAGCAGGGCTACAGCCGCGTTTTGCAGCCGGACCAGCTGCGTAACAAGAGCAACAGCGTTTACTTCCGTGAAGCGGCCAAACTGGAGTTTGGTCAGACCTACGTCTCCCCGATCGACCTGAACCGTGAAGACGGCGAACTGGAAGATCCGGTCCGCCCAACCATTCGTTTTGCTACCCCAATCTTCGCGGTGGGTAACCGCCTGGTGGGTGTGCTGATCCTGAACGTGGATGCCAACGCCTTCCTCAAACAGATCAAGGATGCTTCTACCCCGGGTGGTGTACAGTTTGCGCTGGTGGATGACCACGGTTACTACCTGGCGAACAGCAACGCTGAGCTGGAGTGGGGCAGCGCCCGCGACCTGAACCACGGCAAGTCCATGCCTGTGGATCGGCCGATGCTGGCGCGTGAAGTGCTGGCGGTGAGTGGTAGCGCCCAGATCGACCTGAGCGATGACCTGGTTGCTGTAACACCGTTGTACGCAGACGAGCAGCAACAACACGTGATGGGTCGCCTGGTGGCGATTGCACCGAAGTCCGTGGTGTTGAAACTGTTGGATAACTTCGTTATTGCACTGGGTATCTTTGTGGTTGTGGCAGTGGCGCTGGCAATTGTTATCGCTAAAACATTGTCTCGCTCCCTAACGAGCCCGCTGATCTACCTGACTCAAGCCGCCGACAAGCTGAGTAAGGGGGAGGTGGACACCGCGATCACCATCACCTCCAACGATGAGATCCAGCGCCTGGCGGAAGCGTTTGAGCGTCTGCGCGAGTCAGTGAAGATCCTGATGAAGCTTGGCTAAATTGTTGCGCGTTGTTGCGCAATCAATAAAAAAGGCCGCAATCGCGGGCTCAGACTGCTGACAAAGCTCTGGTATTTTTACCGGAGCTTTGTTTTATTGGTCTGATGTTAAAAGAACAAGCCGCACAGCAATTTGAATTGGAAATGGTCACGCTAGACTCTCTGGTGCCCCAGGACCATCTTCTGCG
>NZ_CAXRBQ010000158.1:0-80601 GCF_964228735.1 Pontibacterium sp.
AACGGTTAAAACTTAAAGAGGCTCGCCCATAGCACCCTGGCTCTCGGGTCGCGACGGGTTAACTCAATAGAGAAGCCTAAACATGTAGATTTAGAGGCAGAGGATTCGCGGACGCGGGTTCGAAACCCGCCAGCTCCACCAAATACCCGCAAAAAAGGCTGCCCTGAGGCAGCCTTTTTTCTTTCCCTTTTTGCTCAACCTTCCAGCTTGGCATGCGCCGTTGGCGTGGCCACGTGGAACTTCGGATTGTCGAACTCGTTGCGCTTCATCGCGTAGTAATCCTGATAGTAGTTACCATCCGCGGCAGCATTAAAGGTGAAGAACATTGCACGGCGGGTTTTATCGGAGTTGTTCTTCTCGGAGTAGTGCGGCACGTAGGAGTCGAACAGTACAACGTCACCACGTTTTGCAGGCACGAGGTTCCAGCGGATCTTGTCGCAGATCTCCTGACAGATATTGCCGTTATCCGGACCTCCGTCGTAGCTCTCCAACACAGGCAGCTTACCTATCGGGGTTTCAGTCAGCGGAGAATCCAGCTCTGCCACATCTTCCAGATAGTTTTCCGGGAAGTGCAGGCAGCCGTTTTCTACGGTGGCATCGTCCAGGAAGATTGCAGCAGTTACATGGTAGGCTGGCTTGAACTGGTCGTACGCGATCACGTCCTGGTGTGGATCAAACGCACCACCACCCGGGTTTTTCGCGTTGCATTTGTCCTTGAACAGCAGGAATTTGCTACCGGTCAGCTCTTCGATGTACTGCTTCAGCTTAGGCACAATCTGGGTGTTGATCGCTTCGCTGTAACCGTCAATGTATTCGTATCGGCACACTTTCAACGGATCATCGATCTCCGGTACCACGATCAGTTCATCGTCGTGGCGCTTGTAGTAGTCGCTGAGACTTTCACCACTTTCGGCGAGTTCTGCCAGCAACTCACCTGCACGCTGGGACAGCGCCTGGCTGCTGGACTCCAGCGTTTTCATGTCGTCCTGGTTCAGGCCCTGAGGCAGAACGATGTACCCCTGCTTTTTAAAGATGTCGCTATTGTTAGCCATCGTTTGATCCTTACCTATGGAGTTATGCCGTTGCGTCCGCGGAAAGCGCAGCGTTCATGCTACCCAGGTAGTGAGCCACGGTTTTGTTGCTCAGCTCTTCCACCTTACCTTCGTCGTCCCAGCGACGCAGCTTGATCGCGTCTTCCGCGTACTCTTCATGCAGGAATGCCTGCTGCTCCTCTTCATTCATCAAGCCCCCCTGGTGGTGCAGAGAGTCCAGAGACGCCGGCGACAGACCTTCCAGATACCCCTTTTCTACCGCACACAGGTAACGCTTAGCTTCAGCATGCAGGCGGATCGGCTCAGTCACCGAAGGCGGGAAATACGGCGCCAGGTACTCAGCACCGATGGAGTCATGCTTGTAGTTGCCAAAGGCGATGTCGGTGGTTGCCATCAGGTGGCCAACGTCGTGCAGCAGGGCTGCAGTCACCAGTTCAGCAGACTCACCTGCGCGCCGTGCAAGCTCCGCGCACTGAACGCCGTGCTCGGTCTGGTTGATGCCTTCACCGTAGGTGTGGTGACCTTCAGCTTCGTACAGATCGATGATCTGCTGGATAAATGGATGCATGTTCGCTCTCGTCAAACTGTCATTGAATGATTAAATCTGGTGTATACCAGTTTGTACGCATACGATAAGAGATATTTGTTACAGAACAAAGTCGAACCTAGACGTTAGAGTGAGTTTTTCATCCGGGCGCGGCGTAAAGACCGCAGACAAGCTATTGCAGCAACGTGATCAGATAATAGGAGGATGAGGAAAGCAGGGCACGACAAGATAAGGCTCGCCGCGCCTTGTAGGAAAGATCATTACATCTCGTCGATCTGACGACGGATATCCTCGATCTTGCGGGCTACCACTTTTTCCAAGTGTTCCAGTTCTTCAAGCAGCTGTTCTTTCTTATTCTGAGCAGACACCTCTTCTTTTACGAGAGCGTCCAGCTCAGCCACGGCACGGAGAAAAAATGGCGATGGCTCGGTTGTCGAGCGATACGGTACCAGACCGTCATTCACCAGTATCTCCTTCTGTACGCGCTTGAACTTGAACTTTTTGCTTTTGGCAAACCATTCGCCCTGGTGGCGGTGGAAGTAGATTTTGAGGATATCCATATCACCTTCGATACGCGAGGTGTATTTCTCGATGTCATGTACATCTTCTATCCCCATTTCCTTCAGGGTTTCGAACTGCTCAGTTGCCATGTCCGACGAGTCTCCGAACTTCAAAATTAATAAATATGTTCAGTTCCGAGTATAGCTCTAGTTACTGCAGCAAGATGCAACTTTAGTCTTAAAAACATGCAAATTTTTCTAATCCGGAATTAGCGCTACTTCATGTGGCCTTACTGCTCATCTTCGCCACCTGGCTTGCTCCTTTTTTTGGGCTGGCGCTGCCAATCCTCACGTTCATTCTGATAGTGCAGATCAGCCAACTGCTCCTTCAGCTCCCTCTTGTCAGCCTTTAATCGTTGTATCTCAAGCCGATGCTGAAAGTCCTTCTCTCGCTCTGTGTCGAGACGCTCTTCCAACTCGTGTACCTTTTGCTGCAGTTGGGCGATCACCGCCCGCTGTTCAGCAAATGCATCCACCGATGATTTGTGTTCAGTTTCCATCGCTTCGTGTTGCCGAGGGAGGCACTAAAGTTCGGCAAGGATGTGTTGTAGACATTGTAAGAAAGTGCATAGATAAGAGGATGATTGTTGCGGTTGCTCCTTTCAACGCGATGTTCGACCCACTGGGCCACCAAAAAACAACAACGTCATGTACATTACAATGGCGATAATGACGGTGGTGGGTGCGAACATTGAGGAGCCTCACTTCAGAGAGGGCCATCCCTGAGACGGTTGTCAGGCGCGACGCTGTGCTTCCTGACCGATCTGCTCTTCAGATGTAACCTAAGAATAGCAGACCCAAGATTGGCTCCATGGCGCAGAGCAATGACGCCGTTGCCGTTTTCGCAACATAAGCTATTTATTCGAGAAAGGTTTTAGGCAACACCTGACGGGCCTGAGTATTGCGGCGGCCGTAGCGCACAACACCGTGCTTACCTTCACGTTTTGCCTGATACATCGCTTCATCCGCCCGCTTCATCAACTCATCCAGTGAGCGCCCATCCTGTGGGAAACGCGCGATGCCGATGCTACACCCCAGGTCGATCTCCGTGCCCTGTACTTCCTCCAAGCGATGAAACTGCCGGGAGATCCGTTCCGCCAACTCTTGCGCTTGCGCTTCTGTGGTGCCACAACTGGCCAGCACGACAAACTCATCCCCACCCAGACGCGCAACAACATCCGACTCCCGCGTGCACTCTTTCAGCATTTCACCAAACGCACACAGAAGTTCATCCCCGGCCAGGTGACCTGCTTCGTCATTCAGCTGCTTGAAGTTATCCAGATCGATGTAGAGGACGGACGCGGCGTGCTGCTGTCGACTGGCAGCAGCCAGCATCTGCGTACCAACGTCCTGAAAGATCATGCGGTTGAGCAGGCCGGTCAGCTGATCATAACGGGCCAAGGCTTCTATCTTGGCGCGATAACGCTTGATCTCAGTGATGTCTTTGCTGATGCCAACCAGACCAACCACTTCGCCCTGATCGTTGATGACAGGCTGTTTACTGGAACTGACCCAGCGTAGTTCACCTTCCAGACTGTAATAGGGCTCTTCATGGTTGAGCAGCGGACACCCTTCCCTGATAACTGCCTTCTCATGCTGGTAGTAACGCTCGGCGTGTTCAGCGGGGAAGATATCGAAGTCGGTTTTACCCACCAGCTCACGCCAGCACTGGTGACCCGTCAGATATGCAAACGCTTTACTCACACAGGTAAAACGGTGTTCGGCGTCTTTGATGTAAACAAAGTCCGGGGTATTTTCGAGCAAGGCCAGACAGTCACGCTGCGTCGCGCGCAACAGCTCAACCTCGTGCTCAGCGGCGACCAGCTTTTCCTTGAGCACTTGCATATCCCTTTGGTGTACAGAGTTTCCACATTCCATTCAGCAATGCCTCCTGCACTTCCTGTATTCCCTGCAACCGGTTACGCGTAAACCAGCAACTGCAACACAAGAAACTTCTGTCTACTCAACATCCACATATCAACTCACTATATCCCACTAAAGCCATTGCCACTACCGGTTTGCGTTGAACTAATCGATATGATTACCGAAAGGTTGCCTGCTTGCCGAAAAAGCCAACTATTGCTCAAAAAACAGGCACAAAGCGATTGATCACCTATAATTTCCAAGGATAACTCCCTAAAAATCCTTTTGAGGAAACACCCATGAAACCTCAAGTTATTCCTTTGGTACTCGCAGCATTACTGGCAGGCTGTGCCAGCACAAATTCAGCGGATATGGAATCTATGAGAGAGATGGCGCAACAGGCGCTTGATCGTGCCCAGGCGGCAGAGTCCATGGCTCAGCAGGCGTCTCAAAAAGCCGATGCAGCCTCCCAAGATGCTGCCGCGGCAATGGAAGCGGCACGGGATGCACAGGCGTGCTGTCAGGCCAATACACGTCGTATCAACCGCGCATTTGAGCAGTCCATGCAAAAGTAACCTCCGCATTCAGGTCCGTCAGCCCACATTTCAGGGCTGGCGTACCAAGCGCCTCCCTATTTTAACCGGTACACCACTCGCCTCATCCAAAGCGGCCTGGACAGCAGCACTGTTCAGCTGCAAATCTTGAGTTTCATATATTTCCGTCAACAGCCGCCCCAGCGCAGCTGGTACCACAGGTTCACCCTGCTCACCTGATGCATAAGCTGCAGGATGCACCTCCAGGTAAAGCTGATCATTTAACCAACCCAACTTGAACGGTTCATCGACAATTCGCAGTTTTGTCCCGACCTCCACCTGTGCAAACAACGCCACAATGTCTTCCGGATACAGACGTATGCAGCCATGGCTGACCCGCATCCCTACGCCAGCCGGTCGATTGGTGCCGTGTAACAAATAACCACTCAACCCCAGCCGCAGGGCGTGGCTGCCCAACGGGTTTTCCGGGCCTGCAGGTATCACGTCCGGCAGAGAGATGCCAGCGGCCAGCGCTTCCTCACGAATTGATTGGGGTGGGTACCAGTTGGGATCACTGACCTTGCTGACAATTCGGGTGGTGGTGACCGGCGTCTGCCATCCTTCCCGACCAATGCCAACAGGATAGCTGTACACCTTGTTGGGCGCCTCGCCTGGATAGTGGTAGAGACGCATCTCCGCCAGATTAAGCACCAACCCCTGACGTGGACCGGACGGCAGGACAAACTGCAGCGGCAACTGCAGATCGCGTTGCGCCTCGGGCAACCAGATATCGAGCATGGGGTTTGCACGCACTATCTCGTCGTACCCCACACCATAACGCCGCGCAATGGCCACCAGCGTGTCAGCCTCGGATACCCGGTGCCACAACACACGCCCGACAAGATCCTGCCCCTCGTGCAACGACCAGCTCGCGCCCACCACCGGTCGACCGGGCCAAATCGCACTCCCGATTAGCGCAGCTAACATAACCACCCTGGCCAATCCAGTCCTCAGATATCGCTTTGCCATCATGTCATCAATACATCGCTTCGATTTACCCAGTATAGCCAGATGCCTAACGACCACATTGCTGTGCCCTCCGGAACTGGCTACCCTGAAGGCTCAAGCCGTACAGGACGTTCAAAGCAATGCAGAAGCCAAGCAAGATCGTAATCGAGAAGAAACCACCTCAGCTGTCCGACGTGGATCTGGACGGCAGTTACATCACCGACCGCGACAGCTACGAAAGTAAGTTGAAGAAGTTGCAGAAGCGCATACTTGCGATCCAACAGGCCTACCATCACCAGGGACGGCGCGCGATTATCGTGTTTGAAGGCTGGGATGCCAGCGGCAAGGGCGGCGCCATCCGCCGCCTCACCGAACGGCTGGATCCAAGGGGATTTAAGGTACACCCGATTGGTGTTCCCACGTCCAACGAGCAGGGACGCCACTATCTCTATCGCTTCCAAACCCGCCTGCCCAAACCCAAAAGTTGGGCCATCTTTGACCGCTCCTGGTATGGGCGTGTTTTGGTTGAACGAATTGAGGAGCTCTGCCCGGAACACGCCTGGCAGCGAGCCTATCACGAGATCAACGAATTCGAACGTATGCTCAGCGACGATGATGTAAGGATCGTAAAGCTGTTCCTGCACATCGATCCGGACGAACAGCTGCACCGCTTTGATGAGCGCCTCAACAATCCCTACAAGCGCTGGAAGCTCACGGAGGAAGATATCCGTAACCGCGATAAATGGGATCAGTACACGGAGGCCATCAACGACATGCTGACGTATACCTCCACCCAAGCTTCGCCCTGGCATCTGATCGCCGGAAACCACAAGTGGTTTGCCCGCATCCAAGTTTTAAAGACAATAGCGGATCAGCTGTCGGAAGGAATCGATATCACACCTCCCGAACTTGATCCAAAGATGATCAAGGCTGCCGAGAAGAAGCTGGGACTGACGATAAAGGAATAAATTCTCTGATGAACGTGTACCGCAACAAAAGATACGCCATTCTGCAACACCTCTGAAATATTCATCGAGCAATATTAAAAGGTGAATTAAAGAGGATAAGATAATGGATAAAATGCATCTACAAGCTCAGCTGAAACAGCTTCTGAGCCGCGGCTACACCATCAACGATGTGCGTCAAATGCTGACTGCGCCGAAAAACCTGCTGGAACAGGTGATTGCTGAGTATCAGCAGGAACGCAACTTCAACCAGCAGAACCTGAACATTCAGCGCCAACAGGCCGAATACGCCATGCACCTGGGTAGCGGACGTTAAGTCTCGTTACCCTACCCGCCCTGCTCCGCCTTTCCATATACTCCCTTAGACCAGTTTCCCACCATACGATTGTTCAGCGTCAGTTAACGTACAATTGTGTATTTACAGTACTAAGGGGATATGACTACACTGCGCCCTTACCAGATTTCGGGTGAGTAGAATCTTTTACTACTAAAACTACTTTTGTGAGCACTGAGGTAAGACCACAATGAAAAAGGCGATTGTATTTGCAGCTGCAGCTGTTCTGATGTCCACCAATGCGATGGCAGAACGCGCAGGCCAGGAAGTTTACAACACTAAGTGTGCGGTATGTCACGCAAGCGGCGCAGCAGGCGCTCCTAAGCTGGGCGACGCAGCCGCTTGGGCTCCACGTGCAGCACAGGGTGTTGATGCGATGCTGGCAGTAGCTAAGTCCGGTAAAGGTGCGATGCCTCCTAAAGGCCTGTGCATGGACTGCAGCGACTCCGAGCTGAAAGGCGCGATCCAGTACATGCTGGACAACTCCAAGTAAGCAGTTTCCAGCACGTACAAAAAACCCGGCAATCGCCGGGTTTTTTTCGTATTACGCAATTGAAAGATCAGAACACCTCGCCCGGTGCTTCATTCTCCCGACGAATATCATCCGGATCACCTGCCTGCAGGCGTTTCAGAAGCTCTTTGTCATCGCCCTTCTGCACCACAATCTCAACACGGCGGTTGCGCGAACGCTGGGCACGGGTTTCGTTTGGCGTCAGCGGCTTGGTTTCTGCGTATCCCAGAATACGGAAACGTTTCTGCTCGATGCGTGGGTCACCAAACAGCTCATGCGCTACAGCCAAGGCACGGGCGGTAGATAGGTCCCAGTTGGACTCAAAACGACGTCCGTTGTACGGGATGTTGTCGGTGTGTCCTTCGATCGCTACTTTACCCTTTACGGTAAGCAGCATGTCGCGAATCTTCGCGAGTACCGGAATCGCCTCAAACTTCAGTTCCGCCTGACCTGAATCGAACGAACCCTGTTCCTTCAGACGGATAATGATCTTACGTCCTTCGGATTCGACCTCGATACTGCCCTGCCCAATTTCCTTCGCTAGTGCAGCCGCAAACTCCACAGCTTCCTCTTCGGCCTGCTGCTCCATCTCCTTCTGCATCTCTTCGAAGGCATCGCTCGCCTCCTGATCCTGAATCTCCTGTTCACCCTCTTTCGAGCGTATATCCAGGGTATTCATATCGTTGTTCACCGTCATCTGGCGAACTTCGTTCAGCGGTGTAGGCTCAGGTCGGCCCGGACTAAATTCCTGCGCGATGATAGAAGTACCCTTAGGTACATCCTCAACTTTGATTTGGTTCTGTACACCAAAGGCCTCGCGCATGGAACCTGCCAACTGCTTAAACTTCAGTACATCCATCTCAGAGAACGAGAGCAGAAGTACGAAGAAGCACATCAGCAGAGACATCAGGTCAGCAAAGGTCGCCAACCATCCCGGTAACCCCGCGGGGCAGGGGGGGCATTCGTGTTCTTCGTCACTCATGACATATCCACCCTGTGTTAGCCGTCAGTCGCACGCTTGCCTTCTGGCAGGTAGTTCTTCAACATCTGCTCGATAACACGCGGGTTCTGTCCCGCCTGAATCGCCAGCAGACCGTCGGTAATCAGTGCCTGGTTGAGCGCTTCTTCATCCTTGCGCTGGCCCAGCTTATCCGCCACCGGCAGCGCAAACATGGTTGCCAGCATCGCACCGTACAGTGTGGTCAACAGTGCGACCGCCATCGCCGGACCGATCGATTTCGGGTCGGACATATTCGACAGCATCTGTACCAGACCCACCAGTGTACCGATCATCCCCATTGCCGGGCCTACATCACCCATCGCGCCAAGGATGGTGATACTGTTATCGTGACGATCAGCCGCCAGTTTGGCTTCTTTATTAAGGAGTGTCTTAACAACCTCTGGATCGTGACCATCCACCAGCAGCTGAATACCGCGCTGCATGAAGTCACTGCTAACTGTTTTGTCCTCCAGCGACAGCAGGCCACCTTTACGGGCCGCGTCAGCCAGCTCTACCGTTTCCGCGATGATCACATCCGGGCTGATAGATTTGAACATGAAAGCTTTGCCGATGACTTTTCCGACCCCCAGGAAGGTCCCCAGGGTGTACTTCATCATCACTACGAAGAGGGTGCCGACGATTACGATCAGCAGGGACGGCACGTTGACGAATACGCCAATATCCCCACCCATGACCATCGCAGCGACAACCAGGCCAAAGGAGCCGATTAACCCGACGAGCGTTGCTATATCCACTCTATAGTCTCCAGATCACAACCACAGCATTCTCAAGGTTTTATGAGCGACCCATCATAGCAAAAAAAGTCGCGCATTAACCCCCTAAACGAACGTATGAATTTGATTAATCTATGCTAATTGATAAATACCTGCGGCTTCGGTAACGTGTACGCCTTCTATACACACAGGTAAGCCCCATGCCCCGCGCCAAGAAAACCACCGATTTCGAGACATCCCTGAACGAACTGGAAACGCTGGTTAACCAGATCGAACAAGGTGATCTTTCGCTGGAGGACGCACTTGGTGCGTTCGAGCAGGGCGTCAAACTGACCCGTGAATGCCAGTCGATTCTGGATCAGGCGGAACAGAAGGTTCAGGTACTGATCGAGAAGAACGGCGAGCTGCAGAGTCAGCCTTTTAATAGCGGCGAGGATAGCTGAATCTTGACCATCAAAAACACACTCAAACAGTATCAGCAGCGTGTTGATGCCTACCTCGACCAGACTGTTCTGAAAGACAGTATCGAGCCGCGCCTGCAGGAAGCGATGCGTTACGCCCTGTTTAACGGTGGCAAGCGTGTCCGTCCGATACTGGTGTATCTGGTCAATCAGATGCTGGGGGGCAAGCTTGAAGATGCCGACGCCCCTGCTGCGGCCATCGAGTGTGTTCACAGCTATTCCCTGGTCCACGATGACCTGCCGGCGATGGACGACGATGACCTGCGTCGCGGCAAACCCACCTGCCATATCGCCTTTGATGAAGCCACGGCAATCCTGGCCGGCGATGCCCTGCAGTGTTTTGGCTTTGAACTGCTGACCCAGGACGAAGAACAGCCGAACCGTAACCTGAAGATGGTGAAGGTACTGGCAAAAGCGTCCGGAGACAGTGGCATGGTCGTAGGCCAGGCCTTTGACCTGGCCAATGTCGGCAAAAGCCTGACACTGGAACAGTTGGAAGCAATGCACGCCCATAAGACTGGCGCCCTGCTCAACGCAGCGGTCGACCTGGGTGCATTATCCAGCGGCTGCAATGACAACGATACCTTCGCGCAACTGCGTCGCTACGGCGATGCCATTGGTCTTGCCTTCCAGGTGAAAGATGACATCCTGGATATCGAAGGCGATACTGAAACCATCGGCAAGCCACAGGGATCTGACGTCGAACAGGATAAACCGACCTATCCCGCCCTGCTCGGCATGGACGGCGCAAAAGAAAAGCTGCGCCAACTGCACCAGGAAGCCGTCGCTGCCGTACAACCCTTTGGTGATGCCGCCCAACCGCTGGTTGAGCTGGCCGACTTTATCGTCAACCGCGACCACTGATGTTTCAGACCATCCCCGAACAGCGTCCGGCAACCCCGTTGCTGGACCGCATAGACAGTCCGTCCGCCCTGCGCGGTATCTCGGCTGACAGCCTTGAACAGCTGGCAGAGGAGCTGCGTGCCTATCTGCTCTACAGCGTAGGTCAGACCGGCGGACACTTTGGTGCCGGCCTGGGTGTAGTGGAACTGACTATCGCCCTGCACTACCTGCTGCAAACCCCGGACGACCACCTGATCTGGGACGTGGGCCACCAGTGTTATCCACACAAGATCCTGACCGAACGCCGTGAAGCGATGCAGACCATCCGCAAGAAAGATGGCCTGGCACCGTTCCCGAAACGCGCCGAGAGCCGTTACGACGATTTCGGCGTCGGGCACTCCAGCACCTCGATTAGTGCCGCGCTCGGCATGGCGGTGGCTGACCAACTGCAGGGGCTGGACCGTAAAACGGTGGCAGTGATCGGTGACGGCGCAATGACAGCCGGCATGGCCTTTGAAGCACTCAACCACGCGGCACACACCAACGCCAATCTGTTGGTGATACTGAACGACAACGAGATGTCGATCTCCCACAACATCGGCGGCCTGGCGACCTATCTGGCCAAGAACCTCACCAAGCGCACCGACGGCGAGACAACCGCCGCCCTGTTTGAGGCATTGGACTTCGAATATGCAGGCCCGGTGGATGGTCACAACTTCCACGCATTACTGCCTGAACTGACCGCCGCGTTAAACCGGCCAGGCCCTCAGTTCCTGCACGTGGTAACCCGCAAGGGCAAAGACTTTGCACCGGCAGAAGCCGACCCGGTGGGCTATCACGCCCTGACCAAAATTGAACCGCAGGGACAAAAAACACCGGCGCTGAAAAAGCCTAAGTTCTGCAACATCTTTGGCCGTTGGTTGTGTGATACCGCTGAAGAAGACAGCAAACTAATCGGCATCACTCCGGCCATGCGCGAAGGCTCCGACCTGATCGAGTTTTCCGAGCGCTTCGCCGAGCGTTACTTTGATGTCGCCATTGCCGAGCAGCACGCAGTCACACTCGCGGCCGGTATGGCGTGCCGCACTATGAAACCGGTGGTGGCGATCTACTCCACTTTCCTGCAGCGGGCGTACGATCAGTTGGTGCATGACGTGGCGATTCAGGATCTGGATATCCTGCTGGCGATCGATCGCGCCGGCCTGGTTGGTGAGGACGGATCCACCCATGCGGGTATCTTTGATATTAGCTACCTGCGTTGCGTGCCCGGCATGCTGGTAATGACCCCGTCCGACGAGCAGGAGTTGTACGACATGCTGTCGCTCGGTTATCACTACGAAGGCGCCGCAGCTGTGCGTTACCCACGCGGCAGCGGCACGGGTATCGAGGTCAACCGTGAGTCAGCACCGCTGGAGCTTGGCAAGAGCAACACCTTACGACGCGGTCAGCGTGCAGCATTGCTGAACTTTGGCCCGCTCCTGCCAGCGGCCAAAGAAGCCGCTGAGGCACTGGACCTGACTCTGGTCGATATGCGTTTTGTAAAACCGCTGGATCATGACGCCATTGATCAATTAGCCGCTAAACACGAGCTACTGGTCACCTTGGAAGATCATGCTTTGCAGGGTGGTGCCGGTTCTGCGGTGGGTGAGTATCTACACCAACAAGCCATCACCACACCTTTGTTGCAACTAGGGATTCCCGACCTGTGGATTGAGCATGCAAAACGCAACGAGCAATTGGCCGAGTGTGGACTGGATGCCAACGGCATTATCACCGCGATCCAGCAACGACTTGGAAGGTAAGACCCACCTGCAAGATATAAATAGACACAAAAAAGCCGCTGAATCAGCGGCTTTTTCTCATCTGCGGTAAGGACTAAACGACTTATTCGTCATCCTTGAAGTGGTGTTCGGTCATCATGTGACCCAGCTTGCCCATCTTGGTTGCCAGATACTCTTCGTTGTGACGGTTTTTACCCACCTGCAGCGGCACACGTTCCGCCACCGTTACACCGTACTTCTCCAACGCTTTTACCTTGCGAGGGTTGTTGGTCATCAAGCGCACCTGCTTGATACCAATATGGTCCAGCATCGGCTGACACATGGTGTAGTCACGCATATCGGCTTCAAAGCCCAACTGCTCGTTGGCTTCCACCGTATCCGCACCACCGTCCTGCAGGTTGTAGGCTTTGATCTTGTTTAGCAAACCGATGCCACGCCCCTCCTGGCGCAGGTAAAGCAACACACCTTCACCAGCTTCAGAGATGCGTTTCAACGCTTCCTGCAACTGGAATCCACAGTCACAGCGAAGGCTGAACAGGGAATCGCCTGTCAGACATTCTGAATGAACACGCGCAAGAACCGGCGCATCTCCGCTAGGTTCCCCGTATACCAGAGCCACGTGCTCTTTACCGGTTTCCTGGTCCTCAAAGCCCACCATCTGGAACACACCCCAAGGTGTCGGCAGCTTGGAGGAAGCCACATACTCAACAGTCACTCAACTTACCTCAAGAATCGAAGCCCGATATTCTACAGACTTGTGCAATCAGGCGCATCCTGCATTAATGGTGGCACATATGGGAAATACAACCACTTGCAGTGTAATAAGAAGGGTATTTTGGTAAAAATGCCCGTAGTCAGGTCGATTACAGGCCATTTTCAGCTAGAAATCAGGCGACTTCTTCCGATTGTTGCGAAATCGGAAACTCTGCTTTCGTGTGAAGCGGCAGCATAATGGTGACCCGTAAGCCGTTCAGACGCTCGGATCGATCCAGGGCCAATTGTCCGCCGTACTGACGCACAATATCGGTCACAATACTCATCCCCAATCCATGACCATCGGTGGATTCATCCAGCCGCTCCCCGCGGGTCAGCAGGCGCTCAATCTGGTCTTCCGCAATACCCGGCCCATCATCTTCGATCACCATGGTAATGCAGTTTTCATCGGCATCAGCCGACACAGACACCTTGGAGTGCGCCCACTTGCTGGCGTTATCCATCAGGTTGCCCAACAACTCCATCAGGTCATCACGCTCACCCGGAAAGTAAATTTTGTCGCTGACGCGCTGTTGATAGCTGAGGCCTTTGTCACGGTAGATCGCCTTCAGCGTGCGCAGCAGTTTATCCATCTCCGGTAGCAGATAGATCCGCTGCCCTGGCAACGCGGCACCGGCAATACGGGCGCGGGTCAACTCACGCTGCATCAGATCACGCAGGCGTACCGACTGCTCACGCATATCTTCCGCTAAAGCGGGTTCCCTTGGTTTAAGCGCCTCAATCTGACGATCCAGCACTGTCAGCGGCGTTTTAGCTGCATGGGCCAGATTGCCAACGGCATTACGCGAGCGCTGCAAGCGTAACTCCATCGCCTGCACCAGATAGTTAATCTCGGTAATCAGCGGATCAACTTCCGAGGTATTCACATGGGAAAGCTGCCTCACTTCGCCCTGTTTCAGGCGAGCGATATCGCTGCGTACGCTGACCAGCGAGCGCAAACCACTGCGGATAATCATTGCTTGCACCGCCAACAGCACAAAGAGGAAAATCATCCCGGTGCCAGCAACCGCCCAGCCCTGCTTCTGCAACGACTGATCAATACGCTCAACGTCCTCCGCCAGCACCAGCTGTACCTTCAGCCCCTCCTTCATAAAGGCCTGATCAAGCACCAGCCAGGGGTGCCCCGACTTTATCACACGACGCACATACTCCTGCCCGATATCCTCACCTTCGGTGGTGGGGATCATCTCATCCCAGAGCGAACGAGAATAGAGCCATTTGTCGTTCACCTTCACCTGGAAGTAATGCCCGGACATCGGCTGGAGATATACCGGGTCAATCAGCTCGCTGTTTACCCGCCAGCCGCCTTTACCGTCCATCTCAACAGCACGCAGGATCGTATATGCATCACTGGACAGGCGCGCACTGACAAAGTCATAGGCGGTTTGACGCAGGTACCAGCTGTTGGCCAGCCAGAGCACCACGATAGCCACGATCGAGACCAATAGGAATCCGCTGTTGAGGCGCGTCTGGATGGAGTTCAGCATAGCGAGGCTCAGAGATTCGCTACGAACACATATCCCTGACCACGCTTGGTCTGGATACGTTCTTTGCCAATCTTCTTGCGCAGCATCTTGATGTACGCCTCGATCACGTTGCTGTCATTTTCAGCGCCGTCATCGTAGAGGTGTTCAACCAACTGCAGTTTTGAAAGTACACGGGAGGGGTTGTGCATAAAGTAGCGCAGCAGGCGGTATTCGGTACCTGTGAGCGTCACTTCTTCAGCCCCGTTAAGGGTAACGGATTGGGTTTTCTCGTTCAGCACCAGCCCTTCAACTTCCAGAGTGCTGCTGATCTGCTGGTTCGCACGGCGCAACAGTGCCGTCATACGCACCAGAAGTTCTTCGGTGTGGAAAGGTTTACCCAGGTAATCGTCGGCACCGGCTTCAAAACCATCCACACGTTCCTGCCAGGCAGATCGTGCGGTCAGAATCAAAACAGGAATATTGTTACGGCGCTTACGCCAGTTGCGCAGCACTTCAAGTCCAGAGCGCAGGGGGAGACCCAGATCGAGCACAACAAGATCGTAGATATCTTCGTACCCCATCGCCTCTCCGTCGACGCCGTTGTCGGCAAGGTCAACGGCGTAACCTGAGCGTAAAAGCTCTTCCCGCAAATCAGGCCCCAGCTGGGGATCATCCTCTACCAGTAGTACCCTCATAGCGAGTTACTTCTCCTTGATCATGTCTCCTGTACGGGCATCAACCAACAGCATGCGTACCACGCCGTCCTTACCCGCAACCTCCATCTCGTAGATGTACATATCACCCTGCTTGATCAGGGCTGTATCCAACATATGTCCATCGGTGAGCATTTTCACCCGGTCCATCAACTCCATCATGGTCAGGATTTCACCGGATTCCGCCAGTACGCGACACTCTTCAGCGTCAAGGCGCTCCATACTTGTTATTGGCATTGAGGAATCAATACCTGTACCGGGTGTGCTACTCACACCCTGGGCCGACAACGCAGAAAAACCACCCAAAGTGATTAGGGCTGCCAGCATCATGCGTCTTATATGGCTCATCATTAAACCTCCCCAACAAGAACAGGTGGTTCCTTCTTAATACTGAAACTACATATAGCAGCGGGCCCTTGCAACAGGACCCACCAGTATACTGTAGCAGTTTTCATGTGACGCTTAGTTGGAATTGATATCCACGCCCCATGGGTCTTCAACGTTACCGCCACCCGCACTTCTCAGCGTATCAAGTTTGATACCGGATTCTGTAGCGGACATGTGGCCTTCCTGGCTGTGTTCCCAAGCATCCAAGCCGTATAAAGCACCTGATGCAGCCATTGCCTGAGAGCTGAGCAAAGCAGCGCCCAAGAAGGTAGCAGAAGCAAGTTTCATAACGGTTTTCATGATCACTCTCCTGACTTCAGTCTCTGTTACTGGCCTTTATCCATGTCATCCATGGTTTCAAATTCAGCAGACATGTGACCTTCCTGAGAGTGGCCCCAACCGTCCAGTGGATACAAAGAACCAGCAGCAAATGCCTGAGAGGTCAGCATTACAACACTAACGAATGCAGCAGCGAACAGTTTAGCGATAGTTTTCATGACGGCTCTCCAAGATTGTTTAGAAGTCTCGAAGATAAAGTTAGAGGAGCAACCTGAAACCAAGCTGAAAGGTCAGGTATTGCTTAGAACTATTTCACCTAGCGCTATACCGGAAGCAAAAAACGTGGCCTGCAGTGCAATCCAGGCGTAGATACCGGCCAGAATATCGTCCAACATAATGCCTAAGCCGCCTGAAACCTGTTTGTCCGCCCAGCGGATGGGCCAGGGTTTGAGGATATCGAACAGGCGGAACCAGAGAAAACCCACCAGGATCCAGATCAATCCTGTGGGGGCTGCAAACATGGTGATCCAGAAACCCACAAACTCGTCCCAAACAATGCCACCGTGGTCGTGAACGCCAATATCAGACGACGTCTTGTCACATAACCAGATCCCCACCAGGGTGGTTATCAGCAGCATCAGGGCATAGGCAGGCAGGGAGAGGGTCTGAAACCAGAAATAAGGGATGATGGCGGCCAGCGTACCAAAGGTACCCGGCGCGAAGGGGGCTGCACCACTACCGAGGCCGAAAGCGAGGAAGTGGACAGGATTACGCCAGACCGACGGCGGTACTACATTCATGATTAATCCTTGGCAAAATGGTCATAACCGCCGCTACCGCTCGCCACCTGACCATCGATACGAATACCCGGTTCAGCACTGATCTGACCGATCACTGTCACCGGTTCGGGCAGTTTCTGGATAACGCCCCGTTCAACGGCTGGCAGCGTAAAGCACAACTCAAAATCTTCACCGCCGCTCAAAGCCCACTGGCGCGCCTGCTCTAGACCGGCATAGGCTTCCAGCTGTGCAGAAACAGGCAACGCACTCAGCTCAAGATCCGCGCCAAAGGCGGAGTTTTCCAGCAGGTGTCCCAGATCAGCCTGAACACCGTCTGAGATATCCACACAACTGGTTGCCAAACCACGCAGGGCCATACCGGTTTGCAGACGTGGGGTTGGTGCATAGAAACGTTGCTGGAGGTAACGCACCTGATCACTCTCAGTATCGTGCTTGAGCAGCGTTTCCAGACCACCACGGCTGTCACCCAGTGTGCCGGTGACACAGATCAGATCACCAACCTGGGCACCACGGCGTTTCAAGGCCTTATCCACAGGCACAAAGCCATGCACCTGGGCAGACAGGCTCAGCGGCCCGCGGGTTGTGTCACCACCCACCAGACGGATATCCAGCTGCTTCGCAGTATTAATCAGGCTTACCGCGAACGGTTCCAGCCATTCTTCAGTGGCATCAGGTACTGTCAGTGCCAGGGTAAACCAGGCAGGACGGGCGCCCATCGCAGCCAGGTCGCTGACAGACGCACCCAGCAGACGAGTGGCGAGATGCGCGGGCGGTGTGCCCGACAGAAAGTGGGTACCCTCGACCAGGGTATCGATCGATACGGCCATCGCCTCACCGGGTTCCGGTAACAGCAATGCACAGTCGTCGCCGATCCCCAGCGCAACAGAGGCATCGGTAGATGCCTCTGCAAAGTAACGCCGGATCAGCTCGAACTCGCCGAGGGAGGAAGTGCTCATCGCGAACCCTTACTTATCGGGAAGACCGGGCTTTCACCTCAGCCATACGTACACGCTGTGCCAGCTTGTCCAGCACGCCGTTTACGTAACGGTGACTTTCGGTTGCACCGAAGATCTTCGCCAGCTCAACACTCTCGTTGATCGCTACACGGTAAGGCACTTCCAGACGGTGGATCAGCTCGTACGAACCGATGCGCAGTACCGCCAGCTCAACCGGATCCAGATCGTCCAGTTCACGGTCCAGGAACGGCTTGAACTGTTCGTCCAGCTCACTCTTACGGCTGGCAACACCGGTCAGCAGTTCTGAGAACAGGCGCTTGTCGGTGTTACGCATCTCCGCTTCGTTGTCCACACGGAACTGAGCGTCGATCTCGTTGACCGGTTGCCCGGCCATCTGCCACTGGTACAGCGCCTGCAGGGCAAAACTACGTGCCGCACGACGCTGTTCAGTCAGGGATACTTTTTTCTTTGGTTTAGGCGCAGTGTTGTCGCTCATCTGCACTCAGACCTCAAGTTTACGCAGCAGGCTAACCATCTCCAGTGCGGAGAGGGCAGCTTCTTCGCCTTTGTTACCCATCTTGGTACCGGAACGCTCAACCGCCTGTTCGATGCTGTTTACAGTCAGGATGCCATTCGCAACCGGCAGGCTGTATTCCAGAGATACCTGTGCCACACCTTTGGACGCTTCACCGGACACGTACTCAAAGTGTGGCGTACCACCACGAATAACCGCACCCAGTGCGATGATCGCATCGGCATCGCCCTGCGCAGCAACTTTTTTCACTGCCAGAGGGATCTCAAACGCACCCGGTACGCGGATTACGCGAATGTTGTCTTCATCTACACCGTGACGCTTCAGGGTGTCCATTGCGCCTTCCAGCAGGCTCTCAACTACGAATGCGTTGAAACGGCCAACTACGATCGCGTACTTGCCGTTGCCGCTGATAAAATCGCCTTCAAACGTTTTCACTGCCATGATTCTTATCCAGCTTACTCTTCACAAGGGATGTATTCTTCAATCTCCAGATCAAAACCGGAGATCGCATTAAACTTCATCGGGGAGCTGAGCAGGCGCATTTTGCGCACGCCCAGATCACGCAGGATCTGAGAACCCGTACCCACCGTCAGGTAGGCACCAGAGGAGCTCACATCCACTTTCGATTTCTTCTTACCGACCAGCACGCCTTCCAGCGCTTCACCCAGATCGATTCGCGTACCGGTGTCCAGCAGCAGCACAACGCCGTTGCCCTCTTCGGCAACACGCTGCAGCGCTTTACGCACCGTCCATTTGCGCTCATCACCCTGCGCAGCACCCACGACATCACGCATCACTTCGTTACGGATGTGTACACGGACCATGGTTGGATTCTCCGGTTCCACGTCTCCCAGCGTCAGTGCCAGGTGGGTACAATCCTGAATCTCATCACGGTAGGTGATGTAGTTGAAATCGCCAAACTCAGTTGGCAATACACCTTCACTCTCGCGCGTAACCGTGTGTTCGTTGGTGGTGCGGTAGTGAATCAGATCCGCGATAGTGCCGATCTTCAGATTGTGCTTTTCCGCAAACTTTTCCAGATCTGGTCGACGCGCCATGGTGCCGTCTTCGTTCATGATCTCAACGATCACGGACGCTGGGGTCAGGCCTGCCAGACGGGACAGGTCGCAACCTGCTTCCGTGTGACCGGCACGGCTCAGAACACCACCTGGCTGTGCCATCAGCGGGAAGATGTGCCCCGGCTGAACAATATCTTCCGGCTGCACACTGTCTTTTACCGCCACACGCACGGTGTGCGCACGGTCAGCCGCGGAAATACCCGTAGTTACACCCGTTGCCGCTTCGATGGACAGGGTGAAGTTGGTGGAGAACTGTGCGCCGTTGCTCTGAACCATCAGAGGTAATTTCAGCTTTTCACAGTGCTCACGGGTCAGTGTCAGACAGATCAGACCACGCGCGTGGGTTGCCATGAAGTTGATATCGTCCGGGCGCACCATTTCGGCCGCGATCACCAGATCACCTTCATTCTCACGATCTTCGTCGTCCATCAGGATAACCATTTTGCCCTGACGGATATCGTCGATAATTTCCTGAGTTGTATTCAGTTTCATTGCTCTAGTCTCATCCGCCTCTGCGGTTTGTAAATCCGAATTCTGCCAACTTATCCAGTGTCAGGCCGCCACTGCTTTCCTGGGACTCTTCCTCAGGTTCTGCGCTGCGGTAGCCCAGCATACGTTCCAGGTAGCGAGCAATAATGTCCACTTCCAGGTGCACCTGCCGACCCGGTACGTAGTGATCGATAATGGTTTCCTGCACGGTGTGCGGGACAATGTTCAGCTCGAACAGGTCGCCGTTCACTGCGTTTACGGTCAGGCTGGTGCCGTCCACGGTGATTGAACCCTTACCTGCAATATAACGCCCCAACGCTGCTGGTGCTTTGATAGTAAAACGCACCGAACGGGCATCGTCGCGGCGATCGACCACTTCACCCAGGCCGTCCACGTGGCCGGTCACAATGTGGCCACCCAGTCGGCTGGTTGGCATCAACGCCTTTTCCAGGTTCACCTTCTCGCCTACGGCCAGCGATGGAAAGCGGGTATGGGTCAGGGTTTCACGGGATACATCAGCCCAGAAACCGTCACTCGGCAGATCGATTGCGGTCAGGCAGACACCGTTCACGGCAATACTGTCACCCAGTTTCACATCCGCCAGCTCCAGATCACCGGTACGGATATAAAGCTGAAGGTCGCCCTGCTGCTCTTCCACAGCGGCGATCGTACCTACAGCTTCAACAATTCCAGTAAACATTAATTACTCTCGTTACTCTCAGCCAACACCGGGCGCAAGGTTAGTTTCAGATCATCGCCCAGCATCCGGCTGTCCAGCAGTTGCATGCGAATCTGCTGCGCCATCTGTGTATAAGGTAGTTCATACATCGGTCGGGCATCGGAACCCATCAGGGTCATCGCCTGATAGACCACCAGCTCATCGACCACTCCGGCACTGATAAATGCGCCGGCCAACGTTGCACCGGTTTCCACCAACAACTCGTTACACTGTTCTGCACTTGCCAGATATCGCAGCAGCTTTGTAACGGATACACGCCCATTTTCAGCGTCGAAGCGAATCACTTCAGCACCTGCAGTTTCCAGCTGCGCCGTTCTCTCCGCATCATCACTCAGGGTGGCAATCAGCGTACGTCCTGGTTGCGTCAGGATTTTAGCCTGCAGCGGCATACGGAGTTGACTGTCCATCACCACACGCAGTGGCTGTTTCTCGGTCACCAGTGCCGCGTTGTCCAATTGCAGCTCTTGTTCGCGTACCGTCAGCGACGAATCGTCGTGCAGGATGGAATCCACACCGGTCACGATGACGGAGCTCTGCGCACGTAAGCGCTGTACATCACTGCGTGCAGCAGGTCCGGTGATCCACTGGGACTCACCGCTCTGCATGGCTGTACGACCGTCCAGGCTGCTGGCGGTTTTGACACGCACATAGGGCAAGCCCTGCTCCATGCGTTTGATAAAACCCGGATTCAGCAGCTTGGCTTCGGCTTCCAGCAAACCATGGGAGGCGTCGATTCCGGCATCCTGCAAAATACGGATACCACGCCCGGCCACCCGTGGGTTCGGATCAACCATTGCTGATACAACCCGTGCAACGCCTGCGCCTTTTAACGCCTCTGCACACGGCGGTGTCTTGCCGAAGTGGCTGCACGGTTCCAGGGTGACGTACGCCGTCGCGCCACGGGCCTGATCTCCAGCCATGCGCAAGGCATTCACTTCGGCGTGCCCTTCTCCGGCCCGCACGTGATAGCCCTCACCCACCAGCTCGTCATCACGTACGATGACACAACCTACACGCGGATTAGGTTGGGTGGTGTAACGCCCCTGATCAGCGAGCTGAATCGCCCGTGCCATCCAGCGGCGGTCAGCTACGGAAAATGTGCTCACCCTTTATCCCCTGCCACGTCCTGATCAGCAGACAGGCGATCGATCTCTTCTTTAAACTCGTTAATGTCCTGGAAGCTGCGATACACGGACGCAAAACGTACGTACGCCACCTCATCCAGCTTGCGCAGCTCAGACATCACCTCCTCACCCACCTGACGCGATGGCAGCTCACGCTCACCGGTTGCACGTAAACGGTGCTTGATCCGGTTGATGGACGCTTCAAACTCTTCCATGGAAACGGGACGTTTTTCCAGCGCGCGGTGAATACCGGCGCGAAGCTTGTCTTCATCAAATGGCTGGCGGGAGCCGTCGGCCTTGATCAGGCGCGGCATCAGCAGTTCGGCGGCTTCGTAGGTGGTAAATCGCTCGTGACAGTGGGTGCATTCGCGACGACGGCGGACCTGCTGGCCTTCAGCAACCAGACGGGAATCCACAACCTTGGTTTCGTTCGCAGCACAAAATGGACAATGCATGGCCGTTTCCTGTCAAAAAAGAGCGAAAGAGCAGACAACAAAAGCGATAAAACGGTTATCTACCCACAAATAAAAAGGGCGACCTATTGGCCGCCCCCGGATTGTACAGGCTTTCCGGTATTACTTGTAGACCGGGTAACGTGCACACAGGTCTTTCACCTGCTCTTTAACCTTGGCGATAGTCTCTTCGTTGTTGATATCTTCCAGGACATCGCAGATCCAGTTCGTCAGCTGAACAGACTCTTCCTCTTTGAAACCACGACGAGTGATTGCAGGGGAGCCGATACGCAGGCCGGAAGTCACAAACGGAGAACGTGGGTCGTTTGGTACGGAGTTCTTGTTCACGGTGATGTTGGCACGGCCCAGGGCTGCGTCAGCATCTTTACCAGTGATATCCTTGTCGATCAGGTCAACCAGGAACAGGTGATCGTCGGTACCGCCGGATACAATGTTGATACCACGCGCGATGAAGGTTTCAGCCATCGCCTGTGCGTTCTTAACAACCTGTGCCTGGTACGCTTTCCACTCATCTTCCAGTGCTTCTTTGAAGCACACAGCTTTCGCCGCGATGATGTGCATCAGCGGGCCGCCCTGAGATTCAGGGAATACAGCGAAGTTCAGTTTCTTCTGCAGATCTTCGTCAGCGTTAGCAGACACGATCAGACCACCACGTGGGCCGCCCAGTGTTTTGTGGGTAGTGGTGGTTACAACATCCGCGAATGGCAGTGGGCTTGGGTATACGCCTGCAGCAATCAGACCCGCGATGTGCGCCATGTCTACAAACAGGTATGCGCCTACTTTATCCGCGATGTCACGGAAACACTGCCAGTCAACCACACGGGAGTAAGCTGAGAAGCCCGCTACGATCATTTTAGGCTTGTGCTCTTCAGCCAGACGCTCAACTTCCGCGTAATCGATCTCACCGGTTTCCGGGTTCAGACCGTACTGTACCGCGTTGTAGATACGACCGGAGAAAGACACGCTTGCACCGTGGGTCAGGTGACCACCGTGTGCCAGGCTCATACCCAGAACAGTGTCGCCCGGCTGGCACAGCGCCATGTAAACAGCGGCGTTTGCCTGAGAACCGGAATGTGGCTGTACGTTTGCGTAGGTCGCACCGAACAGTTCACATGCACGGTCGATAGCCAGCTGTTCAACTACGTCAACGTACTCACAACCACCGTAGTAACGCTTGTTCGGGTAACCTTCAGCGTATTTGTTAGTCAGTACGGAACCCTGCGCTTCCATTACGCGTGGGCTGGTGTAGTTTTCGGAAGCGATAAGCTCGATGTGCTCTTCCTGACGTGTAGCCTCTGACTGCATTGCAGCGTACAGGTCAGCATCAAAATCAGCGATCGACATATCTTTGCTAAACATGGTGTGGCGGTCCCCTAAGGTAGGTATAGAAGTGTCCAGGTTGGGGCGACTGTGCAGTTGTCGGCTACCGGCTTGACCGGGTCAACCTGATACAGCTTTTTAGAAAACGCGCATTATACCTGAATGCGACATTTGCATCACTTGAAACGACCTCAAAAATTCTTCAGTGGGATTCATATACAAAAAGCCCCACAACGGGTGCAGGGCTTTAAGCAACAGAAACGATTTAGGGTTATTCAATACGGATATGGGTGCTTTCAGGTGGCTGCTGTTCCAGCTTTGGCAGGTCCAGTGACAACACGCCGTTCTCAAAGCTTGCCTTGATTGAAGCTGGATCAATGTCACGTCCCACAGACATGGAGCGACTGTAGCGCCCTACATGACGTTCACGCCGAATCACCTTGCCTTCCTTCTCTTCCGACTCCTCCTTGTGGGTTTCCGCAGTCACGCTTAAGACACCATTATTCAGCGTTACCTTGATGTCGTCCTTTTCCACACCCGGCAGGTCCGCTTTGATGTGATACCCCTTGCTGTCTTCCTTCACATCAATGGCAGGCATCATCTCGCCGCTACCACGACGCCCGCGGAAAAAATCACCGAAAAACGCATCATCAAACAGGCTGTTAAAAGGAGCCAGTTCTTTCATCTGAGGTTCCTCCGAACTATCTGGTTATTAATTGACCACTTCTGTTATGAGCATAGTTCGCAAGGAAAATCGTGCCATCGGCATATTTGACCGGTATCAAGTTGGCGTTTAATAGCCGCAATCGTTTAAAATTCCCGCATCTTGATTCACTGACAGGTTCTGAGCGAATGGCACAGTACGTTTATTCCATGAATCGCGTTGGCAAAATTGTTCCGCCAAAACGCGAAATCCTTAAAGACATCTCCCTCTCTTTCTTCCCGGGCGCCAAGATCGGTGTACTGGGTCTGAACGGCGCGGGTAAATCCACCCTGCTGCGTATCATGGCGGGTGTTGATCAGGAGTACATCGGTGAAGCACGCCCGATGCCAGGCATCAACGTGGGTTACCTGGAACAGGAACCCAAGCTGGACGAATCCAAAACCGTTCGCGAGGTGGTTGAAGAAGCGGTTGCTGATGTAAAAGAAGCGCTGGCAGGCCTGGATGCAGTGTACGCTGCATACGCTGAGCCGGACGCAGACTTCGATGAGCTGGCCAAGAAACAGGCACACTTCGAAAACCTGATTCAGGCAAAAGACGGTCACAACCTGGACACTGCGCTGGAGCGCGCTGCGGATGCAATGCGTCTGCCGGCATGGGATGCGAAAATTGAGCACCTCTCTGGTGGTGAGCGCCGCCGTGTTGCCCTGTGCCGCCTGCTGCTGGACAAACCAGACATGCTGCTGCTGGACGAGCCTACCAACCACCTGGATGCTGAATCCGTAGCCTGGATCGAGCGCTTCCTGCAGGAATACCCGGGCACCGTGGTAGCAATTACCCACGACCGTTACTTCCTGGACAACGCTGCCGGCTGGATTCTGGAACTGGACCGTGGCCGCGGTATCCCGTACGAAGGCAACTATTCTTCCTGGTTGGAACAGAAAGAGAAACGTCTGGAGATGGAAGCTAAGCAGGAAGCGGCACACCGCAAGTCCGTAGCTTCCGAGTTGGAATGGGTTAAGCAGGGCCAGAAAGGCCGTCAATCCAAGTCCAAAGCGCGTCTGAAGCAGTTCGAAGAGATGCAGTCCAAGGAGTTCCAGACCCGCAACGAAACCCAGGAGATCTATATTCCACCGGGCCCACGTCTGGGCGAGAAAGTGATCGAAGCGAAAGGTATTTCTAAAGCATTCGGCGACAAGGTCCTGTTCGAAGACCTGAGCTTCTCCATCCCGCAGGGTGCGATCGTGGGTATCATCGGTGGTAACGGTGCAGGTAAATCTACACTGTTCAAGATGATCTCCGGTGAAGAAACTCCGGATACCGGTTCTATCGAACTGGGTTCCACCGTACAGCTGGCGTACGTGAACCAGAGCCGCGAACTGGACGGTAGCAAGACCGTATTCGAAGAGATCTCTGACGGTCAGGACAACATCGTGGTGGGTAACTACACCACCTCCTCCCGCGCGTACTGCGGTCGCTTCAACTTCAAGGGCGGCGACCAGCAGAAGTTTGTTAAAGACCTGTCCGGTGGTGAGCGCAACCGTCTGCACATGGCGAAGCTGCTGAAAGAGGGCGGCAACGTCCTGCTGCTTGACGAACCGACCAACGATCTGGACGTAGAAACCCTGCGTGCACTTGAGGAAGCGCTGCTGGCGTTTCCGGGCTGTGCGGTAGTGATCTCGCACGACCGTTGGTTCCTGGACCGTATCTGTACCCACATGCTGGCGTACGAAGGCGACTCCAAAGTTGAGTTCTTCGAAGGTAACTACACCGAGTTCCAGGAAGACTACAAACGTCGTCACGGCAAAGAGCACCAGCCTGAGCGTATCAAGTACAAGCGTATGGCGGATCGTTAATCGATCTTAACATCGCAAAGGGCGCACTTCGATGCGCCCTTTTTTGTGCTCAGATTCGCGCTCCAAACAATACTCTCTGCAGAACATCATTTTTCTTATCAGTAGCAAGACTGACTGATTCTTTAGAGCAACTTCATTTAGCGACGGAACCGGTACAACTCAGGATCATAAACGTCATCCGGTTTATAAAGAGGAATACCTTCCCCCTCATGCCCCTCATACAGCTCTTTGCTATCGAGGTAATGGGTAGCCAATTGCATATATGGCGTAGTATTTGAGCGCCACTCTTCAGAAAAAACCGTAGCTTCGGAACAGAAAACAGCTAAAGAAAATGCTGACAAAAATAGAGATATTCTGGCTTTCATATCTATGCCTCAAGTGCGTGAGGTTTTGAAGGGTCTGCTCTTATGTATTCAGCCTAGGTATTCATTCTGAAACCAACCTGAAAGCATCGATACGCAACAAACAGAGCCGCAGCCTATGGCCAGAATAGTAAAAGCCGCATTGACGAATGCGGCCTTTCCAAGGTGGAACCAGTATTCTTACTAGTTGCCAAAATAAAGCTCTGGATTGTAAGTACTGCCGTTTAGACGAATCTGCTCATCAAATGCAGCCTGATCCAGCTCAACAATTTCATTGCTAATAAATTGAGTTGCTGACTGAAACTGGATGCCTTCACCAAAGCTGATTTCCTTATCATTGGTTGGGGTAATTGCGTTCGCAGCAACAGCAGAACCGGAAGCCAGAACCAGACCAAGTGCGATAGCGGAAGTTAGAGTTTTCATGATGTTGTCCTCGGGTGTCGTTGAATGTGATTCTCATAATAGGGACGCTCCCTGAAACGAGCCTGAAACACCCGAATTCACCATATACCAATTCGATCTAATACACGTTGAGTCTTATATATGGCAATTTTGATCATTGGCAGATTCTCAGTGGCCAGGTTTCCTTCGGGGGAAAATATGGTGCTAATATGATGACACCCAAGAACAAGAAGGAGCAGGTTGTGACTGCAAGCGATGTATCAGGCGACCGTCGACGCTTTACCCGTATCCATTTCGATGCACAGACGGAGATCTGCCACGCAGGTCAGCAGCAGTCGGTGCAGTTGATGGATATCTCATTCAACGGATTGCTGATCCAGTGCGAGACACCTCTGGCGATCCAGCAGGGCACTGAGATAGAAGCGCGCATCCATATTGGCGACAACATTCTGCATATCCCTGCCGTACTGACCCACCACCGCAATAACTTCTACGGTTTCCATATTGAACGCCTGGATATCGACTGTGCAACCCACCTGCACCGCTTGGTTGAGCTCAATCTGGGCGATGAGACGCTGCTGAAGCGTGAACTTGAACACCTGATGCCCAACCTATAACAGCGCAGCCTCTTAACACTTGCCCGTCAGATGGCGTCCAGCGCCTCTGACAGGCAGGTCACGCCCACGACCTCCATACCATCGATCCGCTCTTTCGGCATATTGGACTTCGGCACAATGGCACGACGGAAACCGTGCTTCGCCGCTTCGCGGATACGCTCCTGACCGTTGGGTACCGGCCGGATCTCGCCGGACAGCCCCACTTCACCAAAGGCCATCAGATCCTGTGGCAATGCGCTATCGCGGAAGCTGGAAACAACTGCCAGTAACAGTGCCAGGTCAGCGCCGGTCTCAAGCACCTTCACGCCACCCACCACGTTTACAAACACGTCCTGATCGCCGGTCATCAATCCGCCGTGACGGTTCAGCACCGCCAGTAGCATCGCCAGCCGGTTCTGCTCCAGACCTACCGCAACACGCCGTGGGTTGTTCATGTGGGATTCGTCCACCAGTGCCTGGATCTCCACCAGCAGCGGCCGGGTACCTTCCCACACCACCATCACCACACTGCCGGGGCTCGGGGTTTCAGATTGCTGCAGGAAGATAGAGCTCGGATTACGCACCTCTTTCAGGCCATTCTCCAGCATCGCAAAGACACCGAGCTCGTTCACCGCACCAAAGCGGTTCTTGTGGGAACGCAGGGTGCGGAAACGCGAATCAGACGAGCCCTCCAGTTGCAGGGAACAGTCAATCATATGTTCCAGCACCTTAGGGCCGGCAAGAGAGCCATCCTTGGTTACATGGCCCACCAGGAACAGCACGGTACCGGTCTGCTTAGCGTACCGGGTCAGATAGGCCGCCCCCTCACGCACCTGAGACACCGAACCCGGAGCCGAACTGACATCCGCTACATGCATCACCTGAATGGAGTCGATCACCATTATCTTGGGCTTCACCTGATCGGCAGTGGCACAGATCTGCTCAACGGAGGTTTCCGACAGCATCTTCAGCTGATCGGTTGGCAGGCCCAGCCGGTTGGCACGCAACGCCACCTGCTGCAGGGATTCCTCACCGGTCACATAGAGCGCGGGCATTTTGGCGGCCAAGTGACACACTGTCTGCAATAGCAGGGTACTTTTACCGGCACCCGGGTGACCACCAATCAGGATCGCCGAGCCTGGCACAAGGCCACCACCCAGTACACGGTCCAGCTCCACCGATGCGGTAGAGAAACGCGGCATCTCTTCCAGGTTCACCTCAGAGAGACTGACCACCTTCTTCTGTGCCCCAGCCCCACCGGCATACCCGTCAAAACGAGCATTGCGGGACGCACTGGCACTGCTGGCACTCGCCAAGCGGACTTCCGTCAAGGTATTCCATGCCTGACAGGCGGTACACTGCCCCTGCCATTTGCTGTAATCCGCGCCGCAATCGTTACATACGTATGCCGTTTTTTGTCGGGCCATGCCGCTCTCCGCTCAGGTGATTAAGCTGGTCATTCTACAAATCCGGGACTTCGGCTGAAAGTCTTCTTTATTTCTGGATTGCAGTCACTACAATCGATAAACCGAATAACTATATAACGACAATCCGATCCCGAGATCGGAACTGAGGATAGAAGCGATGAAACTGGAAACTATTGCCGTACACGGTGGTTACGAACCGGACCCAACCACCAAAGCCGTGGCCGTGCCTGTCTATCAGACCACCTCTTACGCATTTGATGATGCTCAGCACGGTGCAGACCTTTTTGACCTGAAGGTTCAGGGCAACATCTACACCCGCATCATGAACCCAACCACGGACGTGCTGGAAAAGCGTGTTGCAGAGATGGAAGGCGGTGTTGCCGCACTGGCAGTAGCCTCTGGTATGGCAGCCATCACCTACACCATCCAGACCATTGCGGAGGTGGGTGACAACATCGTTTCCACTTCAGAGCTGTACGGCGGTACCTACAACCTGTTCGCGCACACACTGCCGCGTCAGGGTATCGAAGTGCGTTTCGCCAACAAGGACGACTTCGCCGAGATCGAAAACCAGATCAACGAAAAAACTAAAGCGCTGTACTGTGAATCCGTAGGTAACCCATCCGGCGGTATCGCAGACATCGAAAAGCTGGCTGAGATCGCTCACCGCAACGGTATCCCGTTGGTTGTCGATAACACCGTACCAAGCCCTGCTATGTGGCGTCCGATCGAACACGGTGCCGACATCGTTGTACACGCAGCCACAAAATACATTGGTGGTCACGGCAACTCCATCGGTGGTGTGATCGTGGATTCCGGTAAATTCCCATGGGCTGACAACGCCGAGCGTTTCCCACTGTTGAACACCCCGGATGTGTCCTACCACGGCGTGGTGTACACCGAAGCCTTTGGTCCTGCTGCCTTTATCGGTCGCTGCCGTGTGGTACCACTGCGTAATATGGGTGCGGCGCTGTCACCAATGAACGCCTTCCTGCTGATCCAGGGCATCGAAACCCTGTCCCTGCGTATGGAACGCATCAACGAGAACACGCAGAAGATCGCGCAGTTCCTGGCACAGCACGACGCAGTGAGCTGGGTGAAATATGCAGGTCTGGAGACCCACAAGGATTACGCGCTGGCGCAGAAATACATGAACGGCAATGCATCCGGCATTCTGAGCTTTGGTCTGAAAGCAGGCCGTGAAGCGACCCGTCAGTTCTACGATGCGCTGCAGATCTTCACCCGTCTGGTGAACATCGGTGACTGTAAGTCCCTGGCATCGATCCCGGCTGAAACCACCCACCGTCAGCTGAATGACGAAGAGCTGGCTTCTGCCGGTGTATCACCTGAGATGGTGCGCCTGTCGATCGGCATCGAGCACATCGATGATCTGATGGCCGACCTGGATCAGGCGCTGGCAGCGGTTAAGTAATCAGCGGAACAGCTGGTTCAACTTACCCCATAGGGAACGGGCGCTTTTAGCGTCCGTTTCTTCATCTGCATCTTTCTTCATCATATCGCCCAGCAACTCGATCTTGCGCAGCGCGACACGGTACTGCTCTTCCACCTCAGCGGCACTGCTGACACTGAATTCCAGGTCGTTCACCAAACCGTCGTTCAGGCCGTACACCCAACCGTTGACGCTGAGCTCCTGGCCACTAGCCCAGGCTTCCTGCACAATCGTGGTTTCACAGACATTCAGGGCCTGCTCAATTACGTTCAGCTCACACAAACGATCCAGGTGCTCCTTCGGTGAATCCGACCATGCGGACAGCAGATCCTTATGCTTGTTGTAGACGTTACGGATGTTACGCAGCCAGTTATCGATCATGCCGTGCGGCGTAGGATCGATGGATGCCTGCACACCACCACAACCGTAGTGGCCAACAACCATAATGTGCTTCACCTTCAATACCTGCACCGCATACTGAACTACCGACAGGCAGTTCATATCGGTGTGAACCACGACGTTTGCCACGTTACGGTGTACAAACAGTTCACCCGGCAGCATGCCTACGATTTCATTTGCAGGTACACGGCTGTCGGAACAACCGATCCAGAGGTACTCCGGAGCCTGCTGCTGCGCCAGCGTTTCAAAAAATTGCGGGTCATTCTGGCTGATCTTCTCAGCCCATTCGCGGTTACTTTCAAGTAAAGACGTGAGAGGTTTCATAGGCTTATTACTTTAACTCTATCCAGATTAAGGGGCTTGGTACGCCCAGGCGGTATGCTCCGCCTTCAAAAAAGGGACTAAAAAGTCCCTTTAATTTCTGTTGTTATTTACGCCTGGTGATACTTGGCGCTCAGCTCGTGAACCGCGTCCACGAACACTTTTGGTGCCGCCGGATCCACGAACTGGTGGATACCGTGACCCAGGTTAAATACGTGACCGCTGCCGCTGCCGTAGGAGGCCAGGATTGTCTCAACCTCTTCGCGGATGCGTGCTTCCGGTGCGTACAGTACGCTTGGATCCATGTTGCCCTGCAGGGCTACACGGTCACCCACGCGGGCACGTGCATTGCCGATGTCGGTGGTCCAGTCCAGACCCAGTGCATCCGCACCGGCATCAGCAATGTGCTCCAGCCACTGACCACCGTTCTTGGTGAACAGGATCACCGGTACTTTGCGACCATCGTGTTCACGGATCAGACCGGATACGATCTGTTCCATGTACTTGAGGGAGAACTCACGGTACATCGGACCGCTCAGCGCACCACCCCAGGTATCAAAGATCTGCACCGCCTGCGCACCACAACGGATCTGCTCGTTCAGGTAGTCAGTCACAGACTGTGCCAGCTTGTTCAGCAGCTCGTGCAAGATCTCAGGCGTTGCATACATCATCTGTTTGATGTGACGGAAGTCCTTACTGGAACCACCTTCAACCATGTAGGTCGCCAGGGTCCAAGGGCTGCCGGAGAAACCGATCAGTGGTACACGACCGTTAAGCTCTCGGCGGATGGTCTTAACCGCACCCATCACGTAGTCCAGATCGCTCGCCGCGTTCGGTACCGGCAGATCAGCCACATCCTGCTCGGTACGGATGATCTTCTTGAAACGCGGACCTTCGCCGGTTTCAAAGTACAGGCCCAGACCCATCGCATCAGGAATGGTCAGAATATCGGAAAACAGAATCGCTGCGTCCAGCTCGTAACGCTCCAGTGGCTGGATGGTTACTTCGCACGCCAGTTCGTTGTTTTTACACAGGCTCAGGAAGTCACCTGCCTGGGCACGGGTTGCGCGGTACTCAGGTAGATAACGTCCGGCCTGACGCATCATCCAAACCGGGGTTACGTCTACTGGCTCACCCAGCAGCGCTCGCAGAAAACGATCGTTTTTCAATTCAGCCATTTTTTCAGCCATACCAACAGTTAAGTAATTCGATTGCGCCTATTCTACTCAGTTCGCGCGGGAATTGCGCTGCAACTTGCGCATTGGTTTCTGAAGCAGATCAAGAAACTGATACACAAAAACCAAACTACAAAAAGGGCCGCTCTAAGCGGCCCTTTTCAGTGTCGTTTCGGATCAGACTTCCAGGTAATCCATAATGCCTTCAGCCGCCTTACGGCCTTCAGCAATCGCGGTAACCACCAGATCAGAACCACGCACCATATCGCCACCGGCGAATACTTTCGGGTTGCTGGTCTGGAAGGCGAACTGAGACGCCTCCGGTGCTTTTACGCGGCCGTCTTCGTGCAGGTCGATACCGAAGTCAGCAAACCATGGTGCCGGGCTTGGACGGAAACCAAACGCCACCAGAATCGCATCAGCAGGCAGGATCTCTTCAGAACCCGGTACCACTTCCGCACGGCGACGGCCATTTTCATCCGGCTCACCCATCTTGGTGGATACCACCTTGATACCGGTAACCTTGCCGTTTTCACCCACAACCTCAACCGGCTGACGGTTAAACATGAACTGCACACCCTCTTCGCGTGCGTTTTCCACTTCACGCTTGGAGCCCGGCATGTTCGCTTCGTCACGACGGTAGGCACAGATAACGGACTCAGCACCCTGACGGATAGAGGTACGGTTACAGTCCATCGCGGTGTCACCACCACCCAGAACCACAACCTTCTTCCCTTTCATATCCACAAAGCCGTTTTCGTCCTGTGGGTAACCCAGGCAGTTGTTCACGTTGGAGATCAGGAATGGCAGCGCATCAAACACCCCGTCCAGATCTTCACCCGGGAATCCGCCTTTCATGTAGGTGTAGGTACCCATGCCCAGGAAAACGGCATCGTACTGATCGATCAGGTCCTGCATGGTCACGTCTTTACCCACTTCAGTGCTCAGACGGAACTCAACGCCCATCTCTTCGAACACTTCGCGACGACGGGTCATCACGTTCTTTTCCAGTTTAAATTCTGGAATACCGAAGGTCAGCAGACCGCCGATCTCCGGGTTACGATCGAAGACAACCGGTTTAACGCCGTTGCGTACCAGGATGTCAGCACAGCCCAGACCCGCAGGGCCTGCACCGATGATCGCTACTTTCTTGTCAGTCTCAGGCACGTGAGACATATCCGGACGCCAGCCCATCGCAAAGGCGGTGTCGGTGATGTACTTCTCTACTGAACCGATGGTTACAGCACCGAAGCCATCATTCAGCGTACACGCATCTTCACACAGACGGTCCTGTGGACAAACACGGCCACAGACTTCCGGCAGGGAGTTGGTCTGGTGGCTCAGGTTAGCCGCTTCAATGATGTTGCCTTCGGAAACCAGCTTCAGCCAGTTTGGAATATGGTTGTGAACCGGACACTTCCAGGAGCAGTAAGGGTTACCGCACTCCAGGCAGCGGTGCGACTGCTCAGCCGCATCTTCTTTTTTGAACGGTTCGTAGATCTCGGCAAATTCCTTTTTACGAACGTCCGCCTCAATCTTGCTCGGTCCTTCACGGGACACATCGAGGAACTGGAAATCGTTCTGCAAACGTTGAGTCATGTTCCCACCTCATCTGGGCGCCTGCTCACGCAGGCGCTCGTTGCTCTTTCACCTGTTAATTAAATCGCCCGAATCTGCTTATTCAGGACGGCTGCGCATGTTGTCCAGCAGGTCACCCAGGCTTGCCGCCTTCGGTTTAACCAGCCAGAAACGACCGATAAAGTCGTCAAAGTTATCCAGGATCTCCTGACCCCAGGCGCTGCCAGTCTCTGTGACAAATTCGATGATCACAGAGCGCAGGTGGTTCTTGTACGCTTCCATCTGTTCAGTATGGACGCGGTGGATCTCAACCAGCTCGTGGTTGTAGTTATCCACAAAGGTATTTTCCTGATCCAGTACGTAGGCGAAACCACCGGTCATACCTGCACCGAAGTTGTAGCCTGTTGGACCCAGTACGGTTACCAGACCGCCAGTCATGTATTCACAGCAGTGGTCGCCGGCACCTTCGATGACCGCGTGGACACCGGAGTTACGTACTGCAAATCGCTCACCGGCACAGCCCGCTGCAAACAGCTTACCGCCGGTTGCACCGTACAGACAGGTATTACCCATGATTGAGGTTTCGTTGGACTTGTAAGTCACCTCGTCGAATGGACGCAGGACAATCTTACCGCCCGCCATGCCTTTACCAACGTAGTCGTTGGCGTCACCTTCCAGGTACAGGTTCTGACCACCGGCGTTCCACACACCGAAGGACTGACCCGCATGCCCCTTGAAGTTGAAGGTGATCGGCTGGTCCGCCATACCTTTGTTGCCATGCGCTTTCGCGATGGCACCGGAAGTACGCGCACCTACAGAGCGGTCACAGTTAGTGATGGTCAGAGACCACTCGCCGCCCTGCTTGCCTTCGATCGCCACCTGAGTCAGCTCCAGCATCTGCTGGTTCAGAGTTGCCGGATCGTATGGTTCGTTACGCTCAACCTGACAGGTCTGCGGGTACTCCGCAGGCACACCACCGTCGGAAACGATCGGTGTCAGGTCCAGGTTTTTCTGTTTGCTGGTTTCGCCGTCCAGGATCTCCAGCAGGTCAACACGGCCCACCAGCTCTTCCATGGAACGCACACCCAGGTACGCCATCCACTGACGCGCTTCTTCTGCCACAAAACGGAAGAAGTTTTTCACCATCTCAACGGTACCGCGGAAGTAATCTTCACGCAGTTTGTCGTTCTGGGTTGCAACACCGGTTGCACAGTTGTTCAGGTGACAGATACGCAGGTATTTACAACCCAGCGCTACCATCGGCATGGTACCGAAGCCGAAGCTCTCCGCACCCAGGATGGCACCTTTCACCACATCCAGACCGGTTTTCAGACCGCCGTCTGTCTGCAGACGTACACTACCACGCAGGTGGTTACCGCGCAGGGACTGGTGTGCATCGGACAGACCCAGCTCCCATGGGGAACCGGCGTGGTGGATGGAGGTGAGCGGGGATGCCGCAGTACCACCGTCGTAACCGGAGATGGTGATCAAGTCCGCGTAGGCTTTAGCAACACCACACGCGATGGTGCCAACACCCGGACGGGAAACCAGCTTCACGGATACCAGACCTTCAGGGTTAACCTGTTTCAGGTCGAAGATCAGCTGCGCCAGGTCCTCGATAGAGTAGATATCGTGGTGCGGCGGAGGCGAGATCAGGGTTACGCCCGGTACGGAGTAACGCAGACGTGCGATCAGGCTGTTGACCTTACCGCCCGGCAGCTGACCACCTTCACCCGGCTTCGCGCCCTGGGCAACCTTGATCTGCATAACTTCAGCGTTAACCAGATACTCAGGGGTCACACCGAAACGACCGGATGCCACCTGCTTGATCTTGGAACGCTTGATGGTGCCGTGACGGGCTTCGTCTTCACCACCCTCACCGGAGTTGGAGCGGCCGCCCAGTTCGTTCATCGCTACCGCCAGCGCTTCGTGCGCTTCCGGCGACAGTGCACCCAGCGACATCGCTGCGGAGTCAAAGCGCTTGAAGATGCTCTCAACCGGCTCGACGTCATCAATAGAGATGGACTTAACGTCTTTGCGCAGGGACAGCAGGTCACGGATAGTTGCTACGCCACGCTTGTTCACCAGATCAGCGTACTTCTGGTAGTCCGCGTAGTTACCGGACTCAACCGCTTCGTGGATAGTACGTACCACATCCGGGTTGTAGGCGTGGTATTCACCGTCGTGCTTATACTTCAGCAGACCACCGGCCTGGATCGGTTTACGCGCGGTCCAGGCTTCTTTCGCCAGCAGACCCTGCTCGTACTGGAAGTCTTCAAAGCGCGCACCTTCGATACGGCTGCTTACGCCCTTGAAGCAGAGATCAACGATCTCGCTGCTCAGACCGATCGCTTCGAACAGCTGTGCACCACGGTAGGAGGCGATAGTGGAGATACCCATCTTGGACAGGATCTTCATCAGGCCTTTGTTGATACCTTTACGGTAGTTCTCGTGGGAATCCAGCGGCTCCATCGGCAGTTCGCCGCTTGCACACAGGTCATTCAGGACACGGTACGCCAGGTATGGATACACCGCGGTCGCACCGAAACCGAACAGTACAGCGAAGTGGTGAGGGTCACGCACGGTACCGGACTCAACAACGATATTGGAGTCACAGCGCAGACCCTTCTCAACCAGACGGTGGTGTACCGCACCGGTTGCCATCGCAGCATGTACCGGCAGGCAATCACGGGCGATTGCGGAGTCGGACAGCACCAGGATCACTTTGCCGTTGCGTACAGCCTGCTCTGCCTTGTCAGCGATCGCTACGATCGCGTCTTCCAGAGAGATATCGTTCGGGTTGTAGTTCAGATCGATGATCTCAACGTCAAACCCTTCTACGTCGTTGTCACGCAGACGACGGAACTTGCTAGCAGACAGTACCGGCGTGGTCAGGATCACTCGACGGGCGTGCTGAGGCGTTTCTTCGAAGACGTTCTGCTCGGCACCGATACAGGTTTCCAGAGACATAACGATCGCTTCACGCAGCGGATCGATTGGCGGGTTGGTTACCTGCGCAAACTGCTGACGGAAGTAGTCGTAAACCGAACGTACACGGCTGGACAGCACCGCCATTGGTTTGTCGTCACCCATGGAACCTACAGCTTCCATACCGGTTTCACCCAGTGGACGCAGGACCTGGTCACGCTCTTCGAACGTCACCTGGAACATCTTCATGTGGGTCTTCACTTCTTCCGGAGACATGTCACGGAAGGAGCGGGACTCCTCAGTCAGGTTCATGGTCTGTTCCAGACGCATGGCATTTTCTTTCAGCCATTTCTTGTATGGCTGCGCCTTCTTCAGGCGGTTGTCCACATCTTCGGTGTGCAGCACTTCACCGCTGGACGTATCGATAGCCAGGATCTGGCCTGGACCTACACGGCCCTGTGCCACAATATCTTCTGGCTGATAATCGAATACACCGATCTCGGATGCAGTACAGATGTAACCCTGCTTGGTCATCACCCAACGGGACGGACGCAGGCCGTTACGGTCAAGCATACATACGGCGTAACGACCGTCGGTCATTACCATACCGGCAGGACCGTCCCACGGCTCCATGTGCATGGAGTTGTAGTCGTAGAATGCACGCAGTTCAGAGTCCATGGTATCTACGTTCTGCCAAGCAGGTGGCACGATCATACGTACCGCACGGTAGATATCCACGCCACCGACCAGCAGGAACTCCAGCATGTTATCCATGGAAGAGGAGTCAGAACCGGTGGTGTTTACGATCGGCTGCAGTTCATCCAGATTTGGCAGCAGCTCGGTCTTGAACTTGCTCGCACGCGCTTTCGCCCAGTTACGGTTACCTTCAACCGTGTTGATCTCACCGTTGTGCGCCAGGAAGCGGAACGGCTGAGCCAGCGGCCAGCGTGGTGCAGTGTTGGTAGAGAAACGCTGGTGGTAAGTACACACCGCGGTTTCCAGACGTGGGTCTGCCAGATCTTTAAAGAACACTGGCAGGTCAACCGGCATGGTCAGGCCTTTGTAGGAGATGACCTTGTCGGACAGACTGGCAATGTAGAAATCTTCGTCGGCAGACATCGCGATCTCTGCCTTACGACGAGCAACATACAGGCTAATACCAAATTCGCGCTCGGTTTTGCCACCGTCTGCGATAAATACCTGCTCAATCTGAGGCAAGGTGTCTTTGGCGATAGGCCCCAGACAACTATCATCAGTTGGAACCACACGCCAACCTGTTACCCCCAGACCTTCAGCTTCCAGCGCTGCATTTACAGCATCGCGAGCTGTCTGAGCGGACGCGGCGTCACGTGGCAGGAAAACCATGCCTACAGCGTACTGTTCACCCAGTTCGGTATTCAGCTCTTCTTTTGCTACGGTGCGCAGGAAACCGTCAGGTTTCTGCATCAACAGGCCACAACCGTCACCTGTCTTACCGTCAGCAGCGATACCGCCTCGGTGAGTCATGCAGGCCAGTGCTTCAATCGCTTTCTCCAGCAGATCGTGGCTAGGCTGACCCTGCATATGTGCCATAAGGCCAAAGCCACAGTTATCCTTAAACTCGCCGGGGCGATAAAGACCCTTGCTCATAAGCCCTCACTCAAAATTCTTTATAATCAATATCTTACGTAATGCCCCTTATGCTGCAGTTGCGCAGTGCAGACAAAAAGGGGAAGCCATTTTACACACGAAGCTCTAGAAGAACAAATTTTAGACAAGCAGGAGGGCTCGAAATGGCCGTAAAAACCATCCCAAAAAACAGGCAAGTAGTTGTTTATAAAGGACTAACGTTTGCGGATGTCGCTATGAATACCTTTCATGCTTCGCGCCCATGGGCGCAGCTTTTTGAGCCCTTGCGGGAGACCTGAAACCGCGTTTGTCGCCTGCTTTCGATCAGTATACGAGCCGTACACAACCACATACCACGGCTTACCTTTAAACAGGGTGGCAAAGACCCGCAGACCGTCCTGATCAGGGTAGGCTTTCAGGAAACGTTCTGTGCTGGACTTCTCACGAGCGCCCAGCAACTGCAGGGTATAATTGCCAGCCGGTTCAGCCAGCAGTAGCTTCTCATCGGCAAGGATTCGGGCACTGCGCGGCACCTGACCTTCCGCCAACACACTTTCAGGCTTTTGCTCGGACTTTGCGGGAGCTGCTTCGACCGGTTTCTGGACCGGCTCGGAACGATCCACAACCTGCGGCGTTGTTTCTGTTGCAGGTTTCGGGGCAGCTATCGCAACCACTTCCGGTTCTGGTGCCTTCTCCTCTGAGGAGACCGGAGCTACTGCTGTTTGCGCTACCGTTTTCTCCTGGGGAGCAACCTTTGGAGTTGCAACAATCGGATCAACAGGCTTTTGTTCAGGCGGAAGCTCCACCTTCGCGCTGGCAGGTGTGACCGGGGTTGCCACAGCCGATTTCACCTCAGTTTTAGAAGGCGCCGGAGCGCCTGTATCCGGCGGCGCCGTAATCGATGCAACCGCTTGTTCGGGCACCTGTGATGGTGTTGTAACCTTGGCCTCGATCGGCGCCTCAACTTGAGGTTTCTCTTCCTGAACGGTTATCACCGGCTCTGGTTGAGGTTTCGGCACAACCTCATCCGGCACAGCAGGCTGCTTCAGACGTGCTTCCTGCTCGGCCAGGCGTTTGTCCAGTTCGGACACCTTCGGCGTTTGAGACTGACCGGGAATCGAGAGATGTAGCGGCACCTGAACCCGCTTGCTGCCTTCATCAACCGTGACCGTAGGCTCCTCATCCGGCGCAAAGGTCCAGGCCGCCGCAACGGTAATCATAATCAGCAGCAGCACAATCCCCCCCATATGCAGAGGAGGGAGTGGAAATGCCCGGCGCCCGGTAGATTCTTCTTTTGCCGCAGGCGGCAGTTCCTTCGGCGCTTTATCGGCGTTGTTGGCTTTTGGTTTTTTCTTCGGCTTGGCTTTCGCCGGAGCATCGCCGTTCAGTAGCCCTGGATAGCCCCCGGAGCGTTTAACCATCGCTTTGATATCTTTATCAGACATCATGCGTGCACCCGCCACCGCCTGCAGGATGAACTCCTTCATCTCTTCATCGGCAAACGGTTCCAGTGGCAGCTGATGGTAACGGCCTGCCAACGCGTCCAGCCAACGACTGCTTTCCAGGCGTTCAGCCAGTTCCGGTTGCCCCACCAGCAACAACTGGGGTGCGGTACCGTCATTATTATCGTGCGCGAGCTGCAGATTGATCAGCAGATCCAGCGCTTCGTCGGATAACCGATCGGCATCATCCACCATAATAAGCAGGCGCTGACCATGATCGCGGGTCACCTTGATCTGCTCATTCAGTGCTTCCAGCTTGCCCTGATCGCTGTCGATAAAATTGCCGTGGCTCGGTAGCTGGGCCAAGAGGCCAGACAACAGGGTGCCCAGTGGCAGGTCATCCACCACCGAAATCAGGCAGGCGTGAACACTGTTATCTGCGGTAGAGGGGGAGATCTGCTTCAACAGGGTCGTTTTACCCACACCGTTTTCACCGGTCAGCAACAGGAGAAAATCGGAAAAGCGGATCAGGTGACGGACTTTATCAACCAGCTGCAGGCGTGACTCCGGCTCAAAATAGGCGGTGCTGCTCAGCGTGGAAATTGCGGCCTGTCCGTCACTCACAGAATTGATCCTCAGGCGTCGCCAGCGCGGCCTAGCTGCTCACCGGCTGCCAGCGTTTCTTCCAGCAGTGCAGCCGGGAAGTCAGCCGTCACCACTGCTTCACCCAGCTGTTTCAGCAGGACCAGGCGCAGTTGGCCATCAATCACTTTTTTATCCACAGCCATCAGGTTCTTGAAGTCGTCTTCGCTCATGTTGTCCGGTGCAATCACCGGCAACTTGGCCGCCTCCAGAATTGTGCGCACGCGGTCCACATCCGCCTGGGAGATCCAGCCCAGACGCTGCGACAGGTCAGCCGCCATCATGGTGCCTGCCCCCACCGCTTCACCGTGCAACCACTGACCGTAGCCCTGGTGTGCTTCAATCGCATGGCCAAAGGTATGGCCCAGGTTCAACAGTGCGCGGATACCGGATTCTTTCTCATCCTGTGCCACCACTTCAGCTTTCACCTCACAGGAGCGGAAAATCGCCTGAATCATCTCCTGTGGTGCACGGGCATTAAGCGCATCCATGCTGTCTTCCAGCCAGCTCAGGAAATCCGCGTCATAGATCAGGCCGTACTTAATCACCTCGGCCAGGCCCGCAGCCAGCTCTCGCTCAGGCAGCGTATTCAACACCTGGGTATCGATCACCACGCAACGCGGCTGATGGAAGGCACCTATCATATTTTTACCCCGCGGGTGGTTTACACCGGTCTTACCCCCGACAGAGGAATCTACCTGGGACAGCAAGGTAGTCGGCACCTGCACAAAGTCCACACCACGCTGGTAACACGCTGCCGCGAAACCGGTCATGTCACCAATCACACCGCCCCCCAATGCAATCAGCGTGGTGGTACGGTTGTGGCGACAGGTCAACAGCTGATCAAAGATCGTGTTGATCTGATCCAGGTTTTTGTACTGCTCACCATCCGGCAGGATAACCGTATCCACCTGATAAGCATCACCCAGGCTGGCCTGCAGACGTTCCAGATAAAGCGGAGCCACCGTTTCGTTGGAGACGATCATCACCTGCTTGCCGCGGATGTGCTCACGCATCAGCCCCTGATCCAGCAAACCTTCGCCGATAAAGATCGGGTAGCTTCGATCACCAAGATCAACGTTCAGTGTTTTCATTGCTTCGCTCATAGGTGGATTTGGCTCGATAGGGCAGCACTTAAACACGCTGCTGGTAGTTTCGGATAATTTCGGTCACAACGGAACGGGGATGGCGCTTGTCAGTGCGTACCAACAGGTCGCACACGTCCCGATACAGCGGGTCGCGTCGCGCCAGCAGATCGGTGAGCACCTGCTTGGGGTTCTCTGTTTGTAGCAGCGGGCGGTTTTTGTCCCGCGCAGTACGCTCCAGTTGCTGTTCAACCGAGGTAAAGAGGTAAACGACATACCCCCCACCCTGCAGGTTGGCGCGGTTGGCATCACGCTGCACAGCACCGCCGCCAGTGGCCAGCACAATATTGTCACGCTGACACAGTTCGCCGATCACGGCTTCTTCGCGATCCCGGAACCCGTCTTCACCCTCCACATCGAAGATCCACGGGATATCAGCGCCTGCGCGCTCCTCAATCTCCCGATCGGAATCGATGTAGGTCATTTTCAGTTCCTGAGAAAGCAAACGGCCTATGGTGCTTTTACCTGCGCCCATAGGCCCCACGAGAAAGATATTCAATTCGGTCAGCCCGTTAGTTGATAGTCAGGGACTCCCGAATCAGTTTTGGCGTAATAAAGATCAGGAGTTCCGTTTTTACCCCTGTATTCTCTTTGTTCTTGAAAAGATTGCCAAGTACCGGAAGGTCGCCTAGCAGTGGCGTTTTGTTAATAGTTTCGGATGTGGTGTTCTGGAACACGCCGCCCAACACGATGGTTTGACCGTCGGGTACCACTACCGCAGTCTCTAACTCGTTGTTATCAATGGTGATTTGACCGTTAAAGGTGGTTTCTCCCAGAGAGTCCTGCTTGATCAGCAGATCCATCGCAATTCGGTCGCCCGGATTAATCCGTGGGGTCACTTCGAGGCGCAGCACTACGTCCTTAAATTCGATCTTCACCTCACGGTCTTCCACTGTCTGGAAGGCAATCTCACGGCCGGATTCGATGCTCGCAGTCTTACCGTTCATGGTCACGATCTTCGGCTGGGAGATGATCTCCGCCTGGCCGTCACTCTGCAGAGCGGAAAGCTCCAGTGCCAGCAGTGAGCTGCTGCCCGGCTTGATGCCGATGGCGATTGAGGTCGGGTTGGTCACGGTCGCGCCCAGATCCACCGCCAGACTGGAAGCGGTTGGGCCGACACTGCCGCCAGCTACCACATTACCGATATCGCTGCTCAGTTTAAAACCGTTGTCATCGTTATTGTCGTAACCGAAGCCCCATTTTACCCCAAGGTCCTTAGTTACAGAGGAACGTGCGGTTACCAGACGCGCCTCAATCAACACCTGCTGCACTTCCACGTCGAATTTGCGCAGTGTTTTGCGGATTTCGGCCAGTGCTTTTTCGGTGTCACGCACCATCAGGACGTTGGTTTCGTCATCCGCCATCACAAAGCCACGCTCCGGGGTGATCAGCTTGGCGTCTTCCAAGTGGGTTTTCATTTCGGATGCTTTACGGAAATCCACCTGGATGTACTGGGTCTGCAGTGGCGCCAGCTCTTCGATCTTTTTGCTGTTCTCCAGCTCCTGCTCTTCACGCTTGGCAATCTCATCCGCCTTGGCGACCAGTAGCACGTTGCCGAGGATACGCTTATCCAGACCTTCCGTGCGCAGTACAATATCCAACGCCTGATCCCAAGGCACGTTCTTCAGACGCAGGGTGATATTGCCGTCGACTTCGTCGCTGACTACCAGGTTCAGCTCAGCCACTTCAGCGATGATCTGTAATACGGAGCGCAGTTCAACGTCCTGGAAGTTCAGGTCGATCGGCTCGCCGCTATACGGGAACAGTTCTTTCTGGCGCTCTTCCGCCTCTTCGCTGGTCACCGGCTTAAAGTCCAGCACCAGCTGAGTACCCGTCTGGTACGCCAGGTAGTTGTAGGGTTCAGCACCCGGTTTCACCAGTACGGTGGTGTTTTCACCTGCGCCCATCGAGTCGATAAACATCACCGGAGTGGCAAAGTCCTGCACATCCACACGCTGCTCCAGCGCACGGGAGAGGCTGGCACCCAGCAGGTTAACCACAACGTTGTTGCCCTCTTCCTGGATATCCACACCGGCTTTGTCATCAGACAGGCTGATTACCACGCGCCCCATCCCCTCTTCAACACGCTTGAAGTCGATACCGGTAATGCGGGTGGATTCCGGCTCCAGCGGCTGGTTCGGATTTGCCGCCAGTTTTGCCTGCTCCAGTTTGCTCGGCTTACGCTTTTCGGTAACCGTGGCATCCCCCTCTCCGATCACAACAAACAGACTGTTCTGGTCAGTAAAGGCACGGTAGCCTGCCGACTCATACAAACTGGTCACGATACGCAGACGGCCTTCAACTTGGGCGAAGCTGACACTGTCTACGACGCCAGTGGCAACCGCCAGGTTCTTGTTCTCCAGGTCGCTGGTAACACCAAACAGGTCCATCACAATACGCGCTGGCTGATCTATCTGGTAACTTTTCGGTAGCGGTGGCGGGGCATCAAAGTCAAAACGCAACTCCACCTTTTTGCCCGGCAATGCAACAAACCTAGCGTCTTTCAGCAGCATCTCCGCCGAAGCGAGTGGCGCGATGCAGAGCATCAGCAGCGAAAGAAAGAAGCCAGCCAACGGGCCGCAACCGCTTTTCAGCATCCGATTTTCAACAATTAACCTAGCCACAACCTGATCCTTTATCTCTTCTTCGCTACTGAGCCACGCTCATCCAGAGCAACTACGCGAGGGCGTTTCATCCATCCGCCACGACCGTTGGAGACGATCTCCACCAGCTCAATTTTTCGTTCGTCTATTGCTACAATCTGACCGTGATCCAGGCCCATGTAGTCACCCACACTCACCCGGTGCACCGCCCGTTCGGTATCTCTCACCAACGCCCAAAGGGTGTTTTTGCCACGGCGACTGATGGTCCCCACCATCACCAGATCATCCAGAGAAAACTCTTCGAGATCCCCTTTCGCCCGACCGCTGTCCGGCTTCAGGGCATTTTTTTCTTCCGGTTTCTCTTCCGCCAGGGTGCCTACCGCCTGCATCGGCTGCAGAGCGACAAACGGTTCGCGCAGACTGGCGCCTTCGTAAACGAAACTCTCGTAGGGTTTGTATTCCGGCAAAGGCTCGATGCGTCCAGCCGGGCGGGCACGCTCTTTACTCACGAAGCGTTCCAGATCGGTCTTGTCTTCCACCCAGACCATACAACCGGAGGCCAGCATACTCAAAATCGTGACAGTGAATATCCTAATCAACATACTGCGCTCACCTATTGAGTATCATCGTAGCGGTATGTGCGCGCGTTGATGTTCATGGTCAAACGCCCATTCTCCGCTGGGATAATCTTGTAGTCGTGCAGGGTTACGATACGTGGAATCGCTGCCACCCCACTCACGAACTGCCCCATCTGGTGGTACGTACCACCCACAGTAATCTTGATCGGCAGCTCGATGTAGAACTTATTCTTTTTCTCAGGCTGCAGTTCGATCAGCTCGATATCCAGCCCGCTTTCACGACCGATTCGGGTGATGTCATCCAGCAGACCCGGCACCTCGTTCTGGGTCGGCAACTGACGCAACATTTCGGCAAAGCGCTCTTCCACATCCGCCATCTGCTTGCGCAACGCATCAAGGTTTGCAACATCACGCGCCTTCATGGTGTACATCTGCTTCAGCTCGGTTTCTTTACGCTGCGTACGCTCAAGCTGGTTGTTTTTGTCGGTCACGTAGAAGTGGAAACCGGCAGCCGTGATCGCCGCAAATACGATCAGGTAGGTAATGATCTTGACGCCGATTGGCCAGCTACCTGCGGTCGCCAGATCCAGGTTGTTTGGATCAAAACCTTTAAAGGCGTTCTTCAGGCTGTCCCGATTCACTGCTCAGCCTCCTCTGCCCCTGGCTTTTCAAGATTTACGGTGAGACGGAAGTTTTTCATACCGTCCTGGCTATCCACTTGGCTCAGGTTCGGCTCGCCAAACCAGTCGGACTGATCCAGCTTACGCATCAGCGTGGATACTTCAGTGTTGTCCTTCGCCAGCCCGGTCACGCTCACCACACTCTCACGACGAGTCAACGAGGTGTAGTGAATACCGTCCGGCAAGACCCGCACCAGCTCATCAAAGTTACGTACGATGACCGGACGATTGCCCTGCAGTTCGTGGATCGCCTGCAGTCGATCAAGCAGGCGGGTACGCTTGGTATCCAGCTCCTGAATTTCCTTACGCAGGATATCCAGTTTGGCGATCTCGGATTGCAGATATTTGTTGCGCGCTTCCTGGCGCTCAATCTGCATATCTACGTAATAGCCGATGCCCAAAACCACCACCGCTGCAAAAATTGCCGCTGCGGCCACATTGGTGACAAACTGTTTCTGCTGCGCGGCTTTACGCGCTTCACGCCAGGGCCGGAGGTTAATCAGTGCCATGCGTTAGCCCTCAACCGGTCGCATTGCCAGACCACAGGCTTTTACCAGCGATGACGCGTCTGCGGACAGGCGCTCCCGACTGATCTTGCTGTTGATCTTCATCTGCTGGAATGGATCAGCGGTCAGTGTTGTAACCCCGATCTCCTGCTCAATCTGCTGTGCCAATTCTTTGATGGCTGCAGTGCCGCCCATCAGGTACAAACGGTTCAATTCGCTGTGTACACCGGAGGAGTAGAAAAACTGCAACGCACGGGAAACCTGCTGCGCGATAGTGCCGCGAAACGGCAGCACAAACAGCTGCTGGATTTCAGCATTCAATTCACCCTGGCGCAGTTTCTGTTCCACTTCACCCAGTGGAATACCAAAGTGCTGGTGAATACTGTTGGTGAGTTCGTTTCCGCCGAACGCCTGCTCCCGGTTGTAAACGATCTGACCGTTACGGAACACGTTCAACGTCAGAGTCGCCGCGCCGATATCAACGATACCGACCAGTTCGTCACTTTCTTGAGACTCTGTGCCTGCTTCCAATTGCGCGAAAGCCCGCTCAACCGCATAGGTGTCTACATCCACGACTTCACACTTCAGGCCAGCCCCGGTAACTGCATCTTCGCGCAGTTCCACATCACTGCGTCGACAGGCAACCACCAGAATATCGTTGAAGTCGGTGTTGTGCTGGGAGGCGCCTTTTACCTCAAAATCGATCGCAACTTCATCCAGCGGGTAAGGGATAAACTGGTCGGCTTCGAGCTTAACCTGCTCTTCAAGTTCGATTTCGGAAAAGGAGTCGCTGATGGCGAGGGTTTTGGTGATAACAGCGGAGGAAGGAACGGCTACAACCACTTTTTTCAGTGACGTGCCTGCCACTTTGGCAGCGCGTTCGACTGCGTCGGCAACCTGCCCCACATCCTGTACATTACCGTCAATCACCGCTGCAGGCGGTACCGGTACGACAGCATAACCATCCAGCGTAAATTGGCCAGACTGGTTTGTAAGGGCGACCAGCTTGACGAAGGAGGACCCGATATCCACCCCGATCAGACCGGAATCTTTTTTTCCAAAAAGAGCAAACACTAGGTCAATCCTTATCCTTGCCAGAATTCATTGAACTGAACGTTTCGTTTCGGATCACAATGTTGCCAACAGCCACCGTCCAAGTCGTATCCAGGCGGCAAACAAGCGTATGAAAGCGTAGCATACCTTCTGCAATACGAAAGATCAGCGAACCTTCTATTTTAATTACACTTAACTACAAATTGACTGAAATAAATCAATTTGTCGCTAGAGTGATCAACCAGTACCAGTATAATAAGCGGCAGACAACGCAATTTCTTGAAAATACAGTAGCATGCGCGTGATAAAAAAACTGTTTAAGTACCTGGCAATACTCGGCTTTGTAGGCGTTATTATTGGCGCTGCCGTCGGCTTTGTGGCCTACAAACACTACTCTGCAGACCTGCCAGAGGTTAGCACCCTGCGCGATGTTAAATTCCAGACACCGTTGCGTATCTACAGCGCCGACGAGAAGCTGATTGCCGAATACGGTGAAAAGAAGCGTACCCCGGTCACTTATGACCAGATCCCACCGCAGTTTGTAAATGCCCTGCTGGCGGCTGAAGACAGTCGCTTCTTCGAGCACATGGGGATCGACATCAAGGGCCTGACGCGTGCCGCCGTGCAACTGGCCACCACGGGTAAAATCAAGAGTGGTGGCTCCACCATCACCATGCAGCTGGCCAAGAACTTCTTCCTGACCCGCGAGCGTACCTTCACCCGTAAATTCCGTGAAATCCTGCTGGCCCTGCGCATCGAGCAGGAGCTGAGCAAAGAAGAGATCTTCGAGCTTTACGTCAACAAGATCTACCTTGGCCACCGCTCCTACGGCATTCAGGCGGCGGCCAACACTTACTACGGCGAGAACCTGGATAAACTGACCATTGCCCAGCTGGCGATGATCGCGGGCCTGCCTAAAGCACCGTCTGCCAACAACCCGATCTCCAACCCGGACCGCGCCCTGACTCGTCGCAACTGGATTCTCGGCCGTATGCACAGCCTGAGCATGATCAATGATCAGGAGTACGAGGAAGCCCGCACTGAAGAGCTGACCGCAAAACGCCACGGCGCTGATATCGAGGTTGATGCCCAGTACATCGCTGAGATGGTGCGTAGTGACCTGTACGAGAAGTACGGCGACGACCTGTATACCGAAGGCTATCGTGTTTTCACCACCGTTAAGTCCGATCTCCAGGCTACCGCAAACGCAGCGCTGCAGAAGGGCCTGCTGTCCTACACGGAACGCCACGGCTACCGCGGCCCGGAAAAACAGTTCAGCGAAGCCGAGCTTCAGGATGAAGAGCAGCTACTGAAAACCCTGACCAAGATTGGCAATGTCAGTGACATTGAACCGGCTGTCATCGTCGCCCTGCAGAACAAGAGCATCGAAGTCCTGCGCAAGACCGGCGAGAAAGCGACCTTAAACTGGGAACAGATTAACTGGGCACGCGAATACAAGTCGGCGAACCGTATGGGAGGCAAGCTGAAGACAGCCGCTGACGCCTTCAAGGTTGGTGACGTGGTACGCATCCAGCTGCGCACTGCTGACACCGCAAAGGACAAGAATAAATCTGCCGACACCGAACAGCGACAACAGATTTGGCACCTGACCCAGATTCCGGAAGTACAGGGTGGCCTGATCTCGGTTGACCCGAACGACGGGGCAATTATATCACTGGTGGGTGGGTTCAACTTCCACCACAACAAGTTCAACCGCGTGACCCAGGCCATCCGCCAGCCGGGTTCCAATATCAAGCCGTTTATCTATACGGCTGCGCTGGCGAACGGCTTTACACCGGCCACACTGATCAACGACGCCCCGGTGGTGTTCCACGACGACCAACTGGAAGCCAACTGGCGTCCGGAGAACTACAGTAAGAAGTTCTACGGCCCTACCCGCCTGCGTGAAGCGCTGTACAAGTCCCGCAACCTGGTATCGATTCGGATACTTCGCCAGATCGGCGTACGTAACACAGTACAGTACCTGGAAAACTTCGGCTTCGACAAAGATAAGCTGCCGCACAACCTATCCTTGTCACTGGGCAGTGCCGATATGACCCCGCTGCAGGTTGCACAGGGTTACGCCACCCTGGCAAACGGCGGTTACGGTATCAAGCCTTACTTTATCAAGCGCATCGAAGACAGCGAAGGCAATGTGATCTTCGCAGCCAAACCGGCCACTATTTGTGAGAACTGCCAGTACGTAGATCCGGAACAGCCGCCTGCGGCGATTCCACAGGGCATGCAGGTAACCAACCTGCCACTGGCAGAGCGCAAAGTGGACGAGCAGTCCGCCTACCTGATCTACAACATGATGCAGGACGTGATCAAACGCGGCACCGGCCGTCGCGCGCTGGTGCTCAAGCGTAACGACCTGGCGGGCAAAACCGGCACCACCAACGATCAGAAAGACGCCTGGTTCTCCGGCTTTAATAGCAATCTGACCACCACGGTCTGGGTGGGCTTTGACCAGCCGGAAACCCTAGGTCGCCGCGAGTTTGGTGGAACGGCAGCGCTGCCGATCTGGATCGACTACATGCGGATTGCCCTGAAAGACCAACCAGAGAGCGCCCCGGTGCCACCGGAAGGGATTGTCAGTGTGAAGATCGACCCCAAAACCGGCCTGCTGGCGACCCCAGGGCAGAAAAGCGCACTGTTTGAGTACTTCCGCGAAGACGACGCTCCAACCGAGATGGCCGCTCAGGCTGAGAGCTCTCAAAGCGGAAGCGGCGGCGGGACAGAAGATATCTTCTAACGTTCATACCGATAATTGATACCAAAAGCCAGCGTCATGCTGGCTTTTTTCGGCCCGTTTTTCAGGCACAAAAAAGCCCGGCCGAAGCCGGGCTTTCTTTTATCCGCCCCTGACTTATGTCAGGTCAGCTGCAGTACCCAGTGGGTAGTGGTCTGGCAGAGGCAGACGCGCTACACCGCTGTCGATTGCAGCCTGAGCAACCGCACCGGATACAGCACCCAGCAGGCGAGTATCGGTTGGCTTAGGGATAATGTACTCACGACCGAATTCCAGGGAATCCAGGCCGTACGCGGTCAGTACTTCCTGAGTAACAGGCTCTTTCGCCAGCTCAGCGATCGCACGTACAGCAGCTGCTTTCATCTCTTCGTTGATCGCAGATGCACGAACATCCATTGCACCACGGAAGATGAACGGGAAGCCCAGTACGTTGTTTACCTGGTTCGGGAAGTCAGAACGGCCGGTCGCCATGATGACATCATCACGGGTCTCGTGAGCCAGCTCAGGACGGATCTCTGGATCCGGGTTTGCACATGCAAATACAACCGGGCTTGGCGCCATTTTAGCCAGCTGCTCAGCAGACAGCAGGTTAGGACCAGACAGACCAACGAATACGTCAGCACCGTCGATTGCATCATCCAGAGTACGCTTCTCAGTTTCAGTAGCAAATGCTGCTTTTTCTGGTGTCAGATCGTCACGACCAGAGTGGATCACACCCTTACGGTCCAGCATGTAGATGTTTTCTACTTTCGCACCCATGTTTACCAGCAGCTTCATGCATGCGTTAGCCGCTGCACCAGCGCCCAGGCAAACAATGCTTGCTTCAGACAGTTCTTTACCTGCGATTTCCAGCGCGTTGATCATGCCAGCCGCGGTTACGATAGCGGTACCGTGCTGGTCGTCGTGGAATACAGGGATGTTGCAACGCTCGATCAGAGCGCGCTCAATTTCAAAACACTCAGGTGCTTTGATGTCTTCCAGGTTGATACCACCGAAAGTTTCAGCAATACGAGCAACCGTATCGATGAAAGCCTGTGGGCTTTCTGCATCAACTTCGATATCGATGGAATCCAGACCGGCAAACTTCTTGAACAGCAAAGACTTACCTTCCATAACTGGCTTGGAAGCCAGAGGGCCCAGGTCACCCAGACCCAGAATCGCGGAACCGTTGGAAATGACTGCTACCAGGTTACCCTTAGCGGTGTAACGGTAGGCATTTTCAGGGTCCTTAGCGATTTCACGCACCGGCTCAGCCACACCTGGGCTGTATGCCAGCGCCAAATCACGTGCAGATTCAGCAGAAGTGGACAACTCCACGCTGATCTTTCCCGGACGCGGGAACTCGTGATAATCGAGTGCGGCTTGTTTCATATCTTGAGACATGGCTGCTGTTCCAAATAGTTAACAAAAGACGAACTCAGAATCATATAGAAAAGGCCACAGCCCCACAACCAGTGGGTCTACACCTGTCGTCAATAAATAAACAATTGGACTTTTTGATTAGTCGGCCAAGAACCGCAGGTGATCCGGGTGGGAAATGTTGATAATCAAAGGCTTGTAGCCTTTTTTACGTACAGATTTACTGCCGCTCCGGTCCACCAACCAACCACGCACTTCGACCCTGTCCTTAGGTCGTAATCGGATACGCTCAGCATCATCAAATAGAGCCAGCACCTTGGTATCGATACGCAACACCACACGATCATCCAGTTCCACATACCAGGCACGACGCCCTTTGCTGACCTTGGTAATTTCACCATACAGTAACGAAAAGCCAGTATGCCCCGCCGGTAAGGCCTGTACTGCAACTGGCCAGCGTTGCCCGGACCAGATCCCGCGTAGCGCGTTACGAGCCCGGTTTTCAGCCTGGCGCAAACAGCCACTCAGCTGGGTATTGGGTGGAATGGAAATAAAGAAGCCAAGGCCGCGTTCCAGCAATGCCTCTTCAACATTCTTGCCGCTTGAGAAATAGAGATGTGCCAGCGTACGGCCGTATCGATCACGCGGATCGACACCTTGCTGCAATTGGGTAATTTGAGCGGCACGCTGAACCAGAAAGTCGGTCGCCTCTTTGGCGCCCGGTTCCGGATTGCCGGTGTCGTAGCGCATCTCGGGTGTATTCACACCGATCAGCCGTACCGACGTACCGCTATGAAGACGGACGGTATCCCCGTCGAAGACTTTTTCCACCTGGACCGTCTTTACATTGGTCGGTGGCGGACAGGCAGCCTGAACAGGCAACGCGCCCAAAAACAAAAAGGCACCCCAGTGGAGTGCCTTTTTCGAACTTGCTCGAAGCATTGATTACTTCTTGAGAGAGCGAGCACCGAAGCGCTTGTTGAAGCGGTCAACACGACCACCAGTAGTCGCTTCTTTCTGCTTACCAGTGTAGAACGGGTGGCAAGCGGAGCATACGTCCAGGTGCATGTCCTGACCCAGGGTAGAACGAGTTTTCACTACGTTACCGCAGGAGCAAGTTGCAGAAATATCTTTGTATTCTGGGTGGATACCAGCTTTCATTGTCAAAAACCTCAATTGGCGTGCCGCCACTTGGTCAACATTTGCCAAGCACCGCACCGGTTATTTTAGCGTAAACACACGGTCTACGCTGAGAGTAGGCCGCGCATTATACGCACACTCAACACCCTCCGCAATCTTCCACACCATTTATTCTTACCCCAAAAGCCCCTAGACTAAGCCGTCTATTCCAGCGCCTCCATTACCGGGAAAACTGATCCAATGGTCGTTCTCAGACTTGCCCTGCCAACCCCTATGCGCCGCCTGTTCGATTACCTGCCACCGGCCGGTATCGACTGCACGTTTTTAAAGCCCGGTGTGCGTTTACGGGTACCGTTTGGCAACCGCCAGTTGGTTGGCCTGTTGATCGAGGTGAGTGATCACTCCGAGTTTCCGGAACACAAACTCAAGGCGGCACTGGAGCTGCTCGATCAAACCCCACCTTTGCCACAGCACCTGTTTGATCTGGCGCGCTGGGCGGCCAGCTATTATCAACACCCGATTGGCGATGCCCTGGCTCAAGCCCTGCCGGTGATGCTGCGTAAGGGCAACGCCTGTGAATACCTGCATGAACACCTGTGGCGGGCCTGCGAAGGCGTGGTTCCCGAGGACGCCGGCTCCCGTGCCAAGAAACAACAGGCACTGTTAGCGTTGCTGATCAAACATCCCCACGGCATCAGCAACGATGCGATCCGTGCCGAAGGTTATAAGACGGAATATTTGCGCCCGCTGGAAGAGAAAGGGCTGGCCGAGCGGTTTATCCACCACCCTCACCGGGCGAATGCAGAACGCACCAAAGACCTGCTGCACGAAGCACCACTTACCCTGAACGAACAGCAGCAGGGCGCACTGGATGAGATCAACGACAGCTCCGGCTTCGCACCGATCCTGCTGGAAGGCATCACCGGCTCCGGAAAAACCGAGATCTACCTGCAGGCGATTGAGCGCCAGCTGGGGATGGGCAAACAGGCGTTGGTCTTGGTGCCCGAGATCGGCCTGACCCCACAGACGGTGACCCGCTTTAAGCAGCGCTTTAACGTGCCGGTGGTTGCCCTGCACTCCAATATGACCGACCGCCAGCGACTCGATGCCTGGCTGGATGCCCGTGAAGGTGAAGCCCGTATCATCATCGGCACCCGCTCGGCGATTTTCACGCCGATGAAGGACCCAGGCATCATCATTGTCGACGAAGAGCACGACCCATCCTTCAAGCAGCAGGACGGCTATCGCTACTCAGCACGCGATCTGGCCGTCTTCCGTGCCCAGAAGGAAGATGTAGCTGTAGTACTGGGCAGCGCCACGCCATCCTTGGAGACACTGCACAACGCCCAACAGGGTCGCTATCAATGGATGCGTGTCACCCAACGTGCGGGCAATGCCAAGGCACCGACGTTCGAGCTACTAGACACACGCAATATTCCACTACAGGCGGGATTATCCACACCTCTGGTGCAACGTATTCGCCATACCCTGGAACAGGGCACCCAAGTGCTGGTGTTTATCAACCGGCGTGGTTTTTCCCCCGCGCTGAGCTGTCACGACTGCGGCTGGATCGCCGACTGCAACCGCTGCGATGCGCATATGACCCTGCACCGCTCGCCACCCCACTTGCACTGTCACCATTGCGACAAGCAGACACCGATCCCGGCCCGCTGTGGCAACTGCGGCAGCGATCAGCTCAAGCCGGTAGGTGCGGGTACTGAACGTACCGAAGACACGCTGCAGAAACTGTTCCCAGACGTGCCCGTGCTGCGTATCGACCGCGATACCACCCAGCGCAAGGACGCCATGGCGCAGATGATGCAACAGATCCACACCGGCGAGCCCTGTATTCTGGTCGGCACCCAGATGCTCGCCAAGGGGCACCACTTCCCCAAAGTAACCCTTGTCGCAATTTTGAATGCAGACAGCGGCCTGTTTAGTGCAGACTTCAGGGGGATGGAGCGCACCGCGCAGTTGATTCTGCAGGTGGCCGGCCGCGCAGGTCGGGCGAATCACCCCGGCACAGTGATCATGCAAACCCACCATGCCGACCACCCGACCCTGCAACACCTGGTTCAGGTGGGTTATTACGCCTTTGCCCAGCAGGAGTTGATTCAACGCCAGCAGGCCCAGCTGCCGCCATTCACCCACTACGCGTTAGTACGCGCAGAGGCGAACGGCAACGGCCGTGCCGAAGCATTTTTGCGCGCCATTCGCGAACAGCTGGAGAGTGACATCCTGCTGCCAGCAGGTGTGCGCTGGCTGGGACCGTTCCCGTCACCGATGGAGAAGCGGGCAGGTATGCATCGGGCGCAACTGCTGGTTCAGGGCGACAATCGCCGTCATTTGCACCAGTTGCTGGATAGCCTGACCTACTATCTGGAACTCTCCAAAGAAGCCCGTCAGGTACGTTGGTCGATCGACGTTGACCCGGTTGATACTTTTTAATCAGCCGACCGCTAAACCTTTCAGCCTATTGACCGATAGAGCATAGATAGGGGTAAGTCCTTAACGCTTTAGTTTACATTTTTTCAAAACTGTAACTATGCTTGGCTCTACCCAAAAGTAGAATAATAAAATGACGAGGAAGACTATGAGGCTGAGTATTACCCAGAAGATCGCTCTGGGTTTCGCCGTAATGGTGCTGTTTATCGCCGTTGTTGGCAGTGGCGGGCTACTGAGCAACAACAACATCTATGAACGTCTATACAACGTCACGGACGAGGCACTGCCAACGTTGTCGGCCAGCTTTGAGCAGATGGTCAACCTGCAGGAAGCCAACCAGGCGCTGTACAACGCCCTCGCCCAGCAGAGCGCGAAGCAGTTGAACCAGCAACGCAAGGTGTTCGAAGCGCAGATGACCCGCTTCAACGAAGACCTGCAGCAGATGCGCCCGATGATCGAACAGGATCCGGAACTGCGCAGCTCCTTCGAGCAGATTGAAAGTCTGAGCCAGGAGTTCTCCCAAGTTGCGAGCAGCGTAATCAAAGAGCAGAAAGAGCGCCTTATCCTCGACCGCCGCATCGTCGAAGCCCAGATCAAGTTTCAGGGTCTGAGCGATGCGCTGACCTCGTGGACCCAGCGTTACCTAAGCCGTAGCGATAACTTCGACGGCATGATCCAGGCACGTATGATGACCCGTGCGCTGAGTGCCCATAAATTCCAGCTGATCAACTATCAGCGCACCCGCGACCTGCCAGCGCTGAACACCGATCTGGAAGGCACCAAGGGTGACCTGATCAAATCTCATGAGAAGTTTGTCGCTAAGGAACAGAAAGCCAGCCAGGTACAGACGCTGGTGGATGACCTGGACAAAAACCTCTACGGCGACAGCGGCCTGGTGGCCTTCTACCGCGGTCGTGTAGCCGTGGGCAAACGCCTGGATCAGGATCTGGTACGTACTGCGGCACTGATCAACGAGACCCGCGGCGCCGTGGATAGCTTTATCCAGAACGCTCGCAGCCGCGCCGAAGCCGCACGTAGCGATGCCAACGAAACCATCGCCTTCAGCCGCACGCTGATTCTGGGTCTGATGGCCGGCTCCATTGTGGTTGCGGTAATGGTCGCCCTGTTTACCATCAACACCCTGCGCCGCCCACTGGACGAGATCCGCACCCGCCTGGCACAGCTGCAGCAGGGTGACCTGCGCGTTAGCTTTGATCAGGAGCGTAAGGATGAATTTGGTGATCTGGGCACCTCGCTGAACGCAGTAACCCTGGGTCTGAAAGAGATCCTCGAACAGATCTCCACCGGCTCCAAACGTCTGTCGGATGTGGCCCAGCAGAACGCGACCATCAGCCAGCAGACTACCGCTTCCATGAATAGCCAGAGTTCCCAGCTGGATCTGACGGCGGCGGCAGCCACTCAGCTGGAAAGCAGTGTTTCCGAAGTCGCCGGTCACAGCAACACCACCCTGGAAGCCGTGCGCCAGTGTGAAGACCTGACCAAGAACGTGAATCTGCAGGTCTCCAACACACTCACCAGTATCGAAACCCAGGCAAAAGGGATTGATCAGGCTAAGAGCGCCAGCAACGAACTGGCCGGTTTCAGCAATGAGATCGAATCGATCCTGACCACCATCGAGAACATCGCCGAACGCACCAACCTGCTGGCACTGAACGCAGCGATCGAAGCCGCCCGTGCCGGTGAGCATGGCCGTGGTTTTGCCGTGGTAGCCGACGAGGTGCGCGAACTGGCCAGCCGCACCCAGAACTCCGTTCAGGAGATTCAGACCATGGTGGACAACATGCAGTCCAGCATCGGTCGCGTGGTCCATGTGATGAACGACAGTTATTCACAGGCCCAGAAGTGTGTGGAACACGCTAACACTTCGCAGGAAGCGCTGGATGCGATGAACAATGCCATCGCCTACATCCGCGAACTGAATACCCAGATCGCCGAAGCGGCACAGCAACAAACCTCCGCCGTCGAGGAAGTGAGCCAGACTCTCACCGAGATCAACACCGCCGCCGCAGAAACCGCCCAGGGTGCGGATAAAGCCGCCAGCGGCAGCAGCGAACTGCTCAACTTCGCCCAGCAACAGCAGCAACTGCTGGGGCGTTTCTCCGTCTGAATCAAACACCTGCGGGAGTGGTTGGCAACAACCACTCCCGCCCCTCCTCAGGGGCTTAACAATTCCCATCGATCCGGGGATAATGAGTCCGCTTTACACACTCCGCATACGCAACGCACCTTCCGGCTGCCTCCGCTGTATGCAGGATGTTCCCGTAACAAACAACCCGGTATCCTGACGCCCAATGAACACAGCGACCGCACCCCTGCACCCGCTTATCCACACTGCATTGGAGCAGGTATAACCCATGGCTGCACGCAAAGATTACGCGTCCAAAAAACGCAACGGGAAAACAGCCACCCGCAATACCGCAAAGAAACCGGCACCGCCGCGTAAGAAGGCACCGGTCAAGGCGAAGAAGCCGTTTCCAATCAAGCTGCTGCTGGTCACCGTTTTGATGACCGGGGCACTCGGCTACCTGCTCTACAGCCTGGTACAGGTAAAACCAGGCAGCGGCACGGTGACCACGGTCAGCAAGCCGACACCCAAACCGAAAACCGAGGCGAAACCTGCTGCCAAAGTTCAGGAGAAATCCAAACCGGCTCCACAGCCACAGCAAACCGCCAAAGACGAGAAGCGTTTCGAATTTTACGAAATGCTGCCGAAGAGCGAGGTAACCACCTCCGATCCTACGGTGTACAAATCCACGCCAAAAACGGCCGTGGCACAGCAACAATATCTGCTGCAGGCGGGTTCGTTCCGCAGTGCGCAGGATGCCGACCGCATGCGCGCCCAGCTGATTCTGTTGGGTCTGCCCAATGTACGGAGCGAAAAGACCACCAGCGGCAACGGTATCTGGTACCGCGTACGCACCGGGCCGTTTAAGAACCGCACCGAGTTGAGTGCTGCCACCAACAAGCTGGCCAAGCAGAATATCTTCCCCCTCAAGATCAAGGCCAACTGATCGCACCGGCTGCAAAATACCCTGCATGCAACAAAGCGTGCAGGGTACCCCTTGAAAAAGTCCCAAGCGCATCCATATCTTAGGGAAGGTGCGAACACGTCCTGTTTGGCTCTGGCTTTCGGGAAGGTTCACAATCAAGGAAGCGTTTTGCAGTAATGTTGGAACCTTGCAAAAAGCGCTGACACCGAGTGTGTATCTTCCCGAAAGCCCCAAAGGGCAAGCCCTTAAGCCTGCATCTGCGGTGTTGCAGTTTTTGCCAAGGGCTACGGCCATTAACTGCAAACTGCGCCTAGCATCTACAGGCTTAAGGACTTGCAGAGCAGTCACAGGACGTACTCGCACCTTCCTTAATTCGAACATTAACCAAAAGGTTCAGCGCTTAATGACTACCATTGTTTCAGTACGCCGCGGTGACAAAGTTGTTGTCGGCGGTGATGGTCAGGTATCCCTGGGCAACACCGTAATGAAAGGCAGTGCCAAGAAAGTAAATCGCCTGCCAAAACACGACGTGGTAACCGGTTTTGCCGGCTCTACTGCCGACGCCATCACCCTGCGAGACCTGTTTGAACAGCAGCTGGACAAACATCAGGGCAACATCGTGAATGCCGTGATCCACCTGGCGCGCGAATGGCGCAGCGACCGTGTACTGCGCCGTCTGGAAGCACTGATGCTGGTGGCAAACAGCGAAAAAACCTACCTGATCTCCGGTAACGGCGACGTGATTGAGCCGGAAGACGGCGTGATCGCCATCGGTTCCGGCGGCAACTTCGCCCTCGCCGCAGCCCGCGCCCTGAACGACAACACCGAGCTTGGCGCCCGTGATATCGTAGAGAAAAGCCTGAATATCGCCGCTAGCATCTGTGTATTCACCAACGACAACCTGACCATCGAAGAGCTGGATTCAGTAGCCTGATTCCAACGGGAGTTTTGAATGTCTGATATGACCCCTCGCGAAATCGTCCACGAACTGGATCGCCACATTGTCGGCCAGGATGACGCTAAACGTTCCGTTGCCAACGCCCTGCGCAACCGCTGGCGCCGCATGCAGCTGAACGAAGAGCTGCGTGTTGAAGTAACCCCAAAAAACATTCTGATGATCGGCCCGACCGGTGTCGGTAAAACCGAGATCGCCCGCCGTCTGGCGAAACTGGCCAACGCACCGTTCATCAAAGTTGAAGCGACCAAGTTCACCGAGGTGGGCTACGTAGGCCGTGATGTGGAAACCATCATCCGCGACTTGGTCGACATGGCGATCAAGATGCTTCGCGAAACCGAGATGGAGAAGGTCCGCTTCCGCGCCGAGGAGGCCGCAGAAGAGCGTATTCTGGACGCCCTGCTGCCTCCGGCTCGTGAAACCAGCATGGGTTTCAGCAACGAACCGGCAGAACCATCCCGCACCGACAGCGCCACTCGCCAGATCTTCCGCAAGAAACTGCGTGAAGGTCAGTTGGATGACAAAGAGATCGAAATCGAAGTAGCTGAGCCGCAGATGGGTGTTGAGATCATGGCACCTCCCGGCATGGAAGAGATGACCAGCCAGCTGCAAAACATGTTTGCCGGTATGGGCAACCAGCGTAAGCAAAGCCGTCGTCTGAAGGTAAAAGACGCCTTTAAGCTGCTGACCGACGAAGAAGCGGCCAGTATGATCAAAGAAGACGACCTAAAGCAGAAAGCCGTGGAAGCGGTTGAGCAGAACGGTATCGTGTTCCTGGATGAGATCGACAAAGTCTGCAAACGTACCGAAAACACCGGTGGCGACGTGTCCCGTGAAGGTGTGCAGCGTGACCTGTTGCCGCTGATCGAAGGCTGCACCGTCAGCACCAAGTACGGTATGGTGAAAACCGACCACATCCTGTTTATCGCGTCTGGTGCATTCCATCTGGCGCGTCCGTCCGACTTGATTCCGGAGCTGCAGGGCCGTCTGCCGATCCGTGTAGAGCTGAACGCCCTGACACCGGAAGACTTCCGTCGCATCCTGACCGAACCGAATGCCTCCCTGACCGAACAGTACCAGGCGTTGCTGAAGACCGAGGGTGTGAACCTGGAGTTTACCGAAGAGGGGATCGAGCGTATTGCCGAACTGGCATTCCAGGTGAACGAGTCAACCGAGAACATCGGTGCCCGTCGTCTGCACACCATGATGGAACGCCTGCTGGAGGAACTGTCCTTCAACGCCGCCGACCTGAACGGTCAGACCATCACTGTGGATAAGCCGTTTGTAAACAAATACCTGGATGAACTGAGTCAGGACGAAGACCTGAGCCACTACATCCTGTAACGGCAGATCCAAACCACTCAACGGGCGTATACTTTAGGTGCGGAATACAGTTCTGCATCCAGAGATACGCCCGTTTGTTTTTCATGCCCCAACAACAAGGTAACCAACATGAGCCACACGCTTCCTTCAGACATCCGTTTGCACAAGAAGTCCCGCACCTTGGAGCTGGTCTACCCGGACGGCGCTTACGAACTGACCGCCGAATTCTTGCGCGTACACTCCCCGTCTGCGGAAGTGCGCGGCCACGGCATCGGCAATGCGGTATTGCAGACCGGCAAGCAGTTCGTGGGTATCAAGGGTGTGCAGCCATCAGGCAACTATGCGATCAAGATCATCTTTGATGACGGCCACGACAGCGGTTTGTATACCTGGGACTACCTGCGCGACCTGTGCCAGAACCACGACCAGTATTGGCAAACCTACCTGCAGAAGCTGCAGGACGCCGGTGAAAGCCGCAATGACGGCCTGATCGCCCGGGGCTGAGCAGCGACTTGACGTCGGTTCGGGACAAACCCCGCAGGTGCCGGTACAATGCGTGCAATTTTATCGTTAAGCGATCTCCAGAATCATGACTGATCAGAATAAAGACCAGACCACCCACTTCGGCTACGAAACCGTTGATGTAAACGACAAGCAGAAGAAAGTAGCGGACGTTTTCCACAGCGTGGCGTCCAAGTACGATGTGATGAACGACCTGATGTCCGGTGGTATCCACCGCATCTGGAAACGTCTCACCATCGAGCAGAGCGGCGTGCGTGCCGGTGGTACCGTGCTGGATATCGCGGGGGGTACCGGTGACCTGACCATGCGTTTCTCTCGCTTGGTCGGCCCAACCGGCAAAGTAGTTCTGGCGGATATCAACGACTCCATGCTGAAAGTGGGTCGCGATCGTTTGTACGACCGCGGCGTAACCGGCAACGTGGAGTTTGTACAGGCTAATGCTCAGTCCCTGCCGTTCCCGGACAACACCTTTGATGTGATCACCATCGCCTTTGGTCTGCGTAACGTGACCTACAAGGATCAGGCGCTGGCATCCATGGCACGCGTACTGAAGCCGGGCGGCAAACTGATGGTGCTGGAGTTCTCCAAAACCGATAACCCGGTACTGACCAAGCTGTACGACTTCTACTCCTTCAACATCCTGCCGCAGATGGGCCAGTTGATCGCAGGTGATGCCGAGAGCTACAAATACCTAGCGGAATCGATCCGCATGCACCCGGATCAGGACACCCTGAAAGGCATGATGGAAGACGCTGGCCTGACCAACTGTAAGTACCAGAACATGACCGGCGGCATCGTTGCCCTGCACACCGGCATCAAACCTTAAAGATCACTCCCTTTAAGATCAAAATAAGGACCCAGGCTAATGATCGAGCTGCTCAACGCTACTGCCTTCACCGTTGCTGAAGAAGCCGTGAATACCCTGCTGCAGCGAGACCCGGTTACGCTTAGGCATCTGGAGCGCCTCAGCGGTAAGGTGATCGCCATCGAACTCAGCCTGCCTGCAATCTGTATCTATATTCTGCCCAACGCCACCGGTTTGCAGCTGCAATCCCATATCGAGGATGATGCGGATGTGGTGCTGAGCGGTAGCCCGGCCGATTTCATCAAGCTGCTGACCAGCAAAGATGCGGCGGATGCGATGTTTGGCAAGGGCATCACAGTGACGGGTGACAGCGGTCTGGCGACCCGTTTTCAGGAGATCATGGCGGATACCCGCATCGACTGGGAAGGCGCCCTGGGTGATATCGTGGGCGATCTGCCCGCCCATCAGTTGGCAACTTTCTTTAACTGGAAGGTCGACAGCACCAAACGCACCGGCAGCAGCTTTATCCACAATCTGGAAGAGTACCTGACCGAAGAAGCGCGTATGCTGCCAACCCGCCCGGAAGTGGATAACTTCCTGCGTAACGTGGATCAGGTACGTGATTCTGTCGACCGACTCGAAGCCCGTATCCAGCAGCTGCAACACAAACTGCACGCTTAATTGATGATCAGCTGATCATTGGCTCATCGCTGAAGGTGAGCCGCCCCTCTGACTCCAGCTCACGGGCAACCGCCACAATACGCGCCTGCGCATCCTCGACCTCCCGCTTTGGTACCGGTGCCATCGCTTGTAGCTCATCCAGCAATATCTGCGCCCGACGCTTGGAAACACCTGCCAATAGAACCTGCTTATCCACACTAGAGAGTCCGCGCATCGCCAGCAGCAGATCGCTGTCGGTCAGTTGCCCAATCAGCAGCGCCAGCTGTGTTTGTGGCAGTTTGAGAATCTGTTGGAAGGAGAGCCGTTGCGTCGATAGCCAGTCGGCCAACGCCGGATCATCGTCGCGGATCTGTTCGATCATGCGTTCCGCAGCACAGGGAGACATCCCGGCCAGCATCAACGCCAAGCGCCGCCAGCCGGGTTTAACAGATGGAGTGGTCATAGCCAGCTTAGAACGGCTTGACCACAACAAAGATCAGGATCGGGATAAAGATCAGCAGCGGCAGCTCATTAAAGAGGCGGAAGTAACGCCCGCTGCGATCCAGTGTGCCAGCCTGCATCTTGTTCAGGTAGAGCTTGCACCAGTAGTGGTAACCGATCAGCAACCCCACAAACGTGAGCTTGGCGTGCAACCAGGCACCGCTGAAGCCGTACCCCAGCCACAACCAGAAACCCAATCCCAGGGTAAACAGCGCCATGATGGTCATAAAACCGAACAGCTTGCGCGCCATGATCTCCAGACGCGCCACATCCTGACCGGCCTCACGGCCTTCTACATAGTGCACAAAGATGCGTGGCAGATAGAAGATTCCGGCCATCCAGCTGGTCATCGCCAGAATATGAAAGGTTTTTACCCACAACATTGAATACGTTTCCTCACGTTTGTCCCGTCACCGGCCCTCCTGGGCGCAGTAAATTACTTCGCTGCCGTCTCCACCGTCAGCAGATCCACCAGCTCCACCTGTAGCTGATCACCCGGTTGTACCGGTCCAACGCCAGCAGGGGTACCGGTCAGCACCACATCACCCGGCTCCAGGGTAAAGTAAGCGCTGATATAACTGATCAGCGGCAGCACCTGGTTCAGCATATGGCTGCTATTGCCATCCTGACGCAGCTCTCCGTTGACCCGCAAACGGATCTGCTGGTCCTGCAGATCAGCCACCTGATCCGGTTTTACAAACACCGACAGCGGACAGGCACCGTCGAACGCCTTCGCCTTTTCCCACGGATGGCCTTTTGCTTTCAGCTTGTCCTGCACATCGCGTAAAGTCAGATCCAAACCCAGACCTACACCCGCAATGGCCGCCTTGGCGGCGCTCAGATCGGCATGCTGCAGACGTTCACCGATCAGGATCGACATCTCGGTTTCAAAGTGCACAGAGCCCAGCCCCTGCGGTACGGCAAACGGTTGTTCCATCGGCACCACGCTGCTGGCCGGCTTGATAAACAGCATCGGTTCAGTGGGAATCGGGTTGTTGAGTTCAGCGGCATGGTCGGCATAGTTGCGCCCTACACAAACCACCTTGCCCAAGGGCAGGTTGGTTTCGCTGTTGTCCTTAAATCGGTGTGTGTACTGCATGGTACCTCCGCTCTCTGTTCAGCTGCTGCGCCATCTTAGCTTGCAGCACGGTTGTGGAAAAGTCGGAAACGCAAAAAGGCCCGTGCGATACAACGCAACAGGCCAGGGATCAGATTAAGGGGGGTTAAGCAGGGTGCGCCTGCAAATGACGCTTATCCTGCAGCAGCAACCAAAGAGACAGGCTTAAAGTTATCCCCAAGACGAAAACCGATCCGGTCACCACCCCGGACCAGCCGGCCCACTGCCAGAACGGATCCAGATAAAAACCACCACAGCTGGCGCCCAGGTAGTAGAACACCAGATACAGTGAGTTTGCGCTGGCCCGAGCATGGGGGGCGGCGCGACTGACCCAACCGCTGGCCGAGGAGTGCGCGAGGAAGAATCCAAAACTGTTCAGCAGGAAACCGAAAATAATTCCCACCAGACTAGGTAGCAGGGTCACCAGTGAACCGCAGATCAGCACACCAATGCCCAGTGCAATGACCAGCGGTTGCGGCAGGTACTGAGCGATTTTGCCGGAAAATGCAGAGCCCAGCGTGCCACTCAGGTAGGTGAGGAACAGCATACCCAATAGGGATGCGGGAAGATTATAAGGCGCATCCGCAAGCACAAAGGTGATGTAGCTGTACTGGTTGATAAAGATAAAGAAGTTAAAGCCGCCGATCAGGTACGCCGCCAGCAACAGGGGATTGCGTAGATGCCCCAGCAGGTCACGCCCCATCGCCAGCGGGTGCAGCGACTGGGCTTTAAAGCGGCGCGAAGGCGGCAGCAACAGCGCAAACACCAACAAGCCCAGCACACTCAGCAACGTCATCACTTCAAATGCCGCCGACCAGCCCAGCCAGTCACCGACAAAGCCACCGATCAGGCGACCGCTGATGCCCCCCAGCGTATTACCGCTGATATACACACCCACCGCGATTAACAGTGCCTTTTTGCTGTATTCGTCACCCATGTAGGCAATTGCAATCGCTGGCAGGCCACCCATCAGAAAGCCTTGCAGGCCCCGCAATATAAGCAACGTAGAGTAATCATGGGTTTGGGAGAGCAGCAGGGTGATCAGAGCAGTGCCGCCAATACTGAGGATCATCAAGCCACGCCGACCAATCGCATCCGACAACGGCCCATACACGAGCAACGACAGCCCCAGTGTCAGCGTAGAAACGGTAAAACTCCAACCCGCTTCCAGCGCATTCACCTCGAACTCCTGCGCCAGCATTGGCAACAGCGGCTGGGTCAGGTAGAGGTTGGCAAAAATGATATAGGACCCCACACACAGGGCCAGCGTCGCGCGCCAGAACAAGCCACTGCCGCTTTCAATCGCGGTGTCGTTTCGCTGTGACATATATCCTCCCAGGTTCTGGCGGGAAGATTAGCAGCCCCCTAATGATCATAAAAATATATACTTCTTATCATTCAGATAATTTTTATTGATCAACCATGGATATCAAACCACTGCGCTACTTTCAGGCGATCGCCGAGGCCAACAGCTTTACCAAAGCGGCGGAACGGCTGCATGTGGCGCAACCGGCCATCAGCATGGCCATCAAGAAACTGGAGGCGGAACTGGACCTCACCCTCTTCCACCGCCACGAACGCCAAATCAGCCTGACCGACGAAGGCAAGGTATTGCTGCAACACAGCCGCCGCATCCTGCAGGCGATCGACGATGCCCGCTTGGAAATGGAAGAGCTTAAGGGCCTGACCAAAGGCGAGGTCCGTATTGGCATTCCCAGCATGCTGGGGTCCTACCATTTCCCGCCGATCCTAATGGCGTTCCGCCACCGTTACCCGGATCTGGACCTGGCCGTGATCGAAGGTGGCACCTGGCAGCTGCAACAGATGCTGGAACGCGGCGAACTGGACCTGGCGATCATCGTGGCAGAGTTTCTCCCCGAGGAATTGCAGGCGATCACCTTCCTGCGCGAACAGATGTTGGTAACTGTAGCCCGCGATCATCCATTGGCGACCCAAGAGAGCGTTAGTTTCGACGACTTTTTTAATGAAGAGTTGGTGATGTTCAAAGAGGGTTATTTCCACCGCAAAATCGTTGACCGTATGGCAGCCACCGCCGGACGCGATCCCAACATCAGCTTTGAAACCAACCTGATTCCACTGATCAAGGCGATTGTGAAACAGGGCTTTGGTATCAGCACCCTGCTGGGCATGGTGATCGAGGAGGACCCGGAACTGATCGGCCTTCCCTTCAGTGATCCGGTCTGGCTAGACCTCTCCATCGCCTGGCGCCGGGACGGCTACCTCTCCCGCGCCAACCAGGCCTTCGTCGATTTTCTGCTGGAACAGAGCCGGTAGCCGCTCTATTATGCTGGCCAGCATTATTAGAGGACGGAAGAAATGAACGTAAACGAATACTTCGACGGCAACGTCAAATCGATCGGTTTTGAAAACAACGAAGGTCGCGTAACTGCTGGTGTGATGGCACCGGGCGAATACGAGTTTGGCACCAGCGAAAACGAACTGATGAAAGTGGTTTCCGGCGAGCTGATCGTTAAGCTGCCAGGCGAAGAGGAATTCAAAGCGTACCCAACCGGTACTGAATTTAAAGTCGCGGCTAACCAGAGCTTCCAGCTGAAGGTTGAGCAGGCGACTGCTTACCTGTGCTTCTACGGCTGATCGGACACTCTTTGATCACCGCTGTCAGGCCAGTTTCACGCTGGCCTGATTACTATTTAAACCAATTCCTTCCCTGCTTCTTCTCTGCAATTCAGGATTTCCTGTAGCTTATCTCACATTATCTTGAATATTTTTCCGGCAAATCCAGACTTAGCCGCGACCTTTTCATGTGACGCTGTGCTAATATTGCTGTCCTGATTTTTTAGGCCGATTGACCCCGGCGGACGAAGCACTACAGCCACTCCGCCCACATACGAGAGTAAGCAGAAGATGAGCCCAATTACTTCTCTTGAAAAGAGCAAGATTAAAATTCTGCTGCTGGAAGGTGTGCACCAGTCTGCCGTTGATACCCTCAACGCGCAAGGCTACAGCAACATTGAATACCTGAAAGGCGCCCTGCCTGAAGAAGAACTGATCGAAAAGATCAAAGACGTTCACTTCATCGGTATTCGTTCCCGCAGTCAGCTGACAGAAAAAGTATTCGACGCAGCCGAAAAACTGGTTGCTGTGGGTTGTTTCTGCATTGGCACCAACCAGGTGAACCTGGCCGCAGCCACAGAGCGCGGTGTAGCAGTATTTAATGCCCCATACTCCAACACCCGTTCCGTAGCTGAGCTGGTACTGGCAGAAGCGATCCTGCTGCTGCGTGGCGTTGCCGAGAAGAACGCTAAAGCGCACCGTGGTGAGTGGCAGAAATCCGCTGTAAAATCCTACGAAATCCGTGGCAAAAAGCTGGGCATCGTGGGTTACGGCAGCATCGGTTCCCAGTTGAGTGTTCTGGCTGAATCTCTGGGTATGGAAGTTTTCTTCTACGATGTTGTTACCAAACTGCCTCTGGGTAACGCATCTCAGGTAGCGTCCATGCAGGAGCTGCTGAACATGTGTGACGTGATCTCTCTGCACGTTCCAGAAACAGCATCCACCAAGGACCTGATGGGCGAAGAAGAGTTCTCTCAGATGAAAGAGGGTTCTATCTTCCTGAACGCCGCTCGCGGCACCGTCGTAGACATCGACGCCCTGTGTGGCGCGCTGGCTTCCGGTCGCCTGCTAGGTGCTGCGGTTGACGTATTCCCGGTTGAGCCACGCACCAACAAGGATGAGTTCATCTCTCCTCTGCGTGAATTCGACAACGTGATCCTGACCCCACACGTGGGTGGTTCCACTATGGAAGCACAGGAAAACATCGGTTACGAAGTGGCTGAAAAGCTGGCCAAGTACAGCGACAACGGTACCTCCATCACTTCCGTGAACTTCCCGGAAGTAGCGCTGCCGGAACACGCAAACGCGCACCGTTTGCTGCACGTTCACCGCAACGTACCGGGCGTACTGACTGCGATCAACACCATCTTCTCCGAGAACAACATCAACATCTCTGGTCAGTACCTGCAGACCAACGACAAGGTGGGTTATGTTGTAATCGACGTGGAAGCTGAACGCTCCCAGATCGCGATCGATAAGATCCGAGAGGTTGAAGGTACCATCCGCGTACGTCGCCTGTTCTGATCCCGCACCTCAATGAGCAGCCCTCCCGGGCTGCTCATGCTTCCTCCTTCCCGCACGACTATACTTTTCACAGGCATTCACTGTTCTCCGACGCCCAGTTGGACGCTCAGTTCGGACCCGACAAGTCCGTTGCTGAAACTCCGTGATTAACCCTCCCCGTCATAGCAGGAGGTTTGTTATGAACAACACTTGGGTACTCGTGGCCGATAAAGGCCATGCTCGCTTCTTTTCCGTGGATGGCCCGACCAGTCCTTTGATCGAGGAAGAAGACCTGATCCATCAGCAAAGCAGGATGCGTGAACGCGAACTGATCAGCGATTCTCCCGGTAAGAGTTCCGGTGTCGCCGGAATGGGGCGCCACCCTATGACCAAAGAGAACGAAGCGCGCAATCAGGAGGCAATTCACTTTGCCCGCGAGATCAGCGATAAACTCGCCGATGCTCAGCAGCAAGGACTCAGAAAGCTGTATGTTGTCAGCGATCCGGGATTTCTCGGTACCCTCCGTCGGAAAATGCCTAGCCAGCTGCGCCGTCTGGTAACTGCAGAGATCGATAAAAACCTGGCAGGTCTGGCCACTGACGAAATCAGGCAACATCTGCCCCGATACTTATAAATAGAAACGGCAATTAAAAAGAAACTCGCCTGCGTCAGAGAACAGTGATCCGCCCTACCCCGATACCTCGGCCGGACTTTCCAGCAAGCCTGACAGTACCTGGTCAATCACCGCAAATGCCTGATTCCGATATTTCGGACTTTCATTTACCAAGTGGTGACGTGCACCTTCGATCAGCTCTACCTTCAGCTGTGGATAAGCCCGCATCAACACCCGCAGGTTGTGGTGCCAGTCCACCGTGCCGTCACTCATCCCCTGAATACAGGTCACAGCCCCCAAGCGGGGCTCCGCATTTTCAATGAAATCCGCCCAGCTTTGCATTGCAGCGATCCAGCTCAGCGGTATTTCGCCATGCTGCATCGGATCAGTTTTACGCAGAAAGCGCAGGAAGGCGGCGTCGTGGGAGTTGGCGGTATAACGGCGTGGTACCTGATTAAGGAAATGCTTAAGCATATGAAACTGACGCCGGATCGCACGCCACAGGGCAGGCCGAACCAACGGTGCCAGAAAAATACGCTGATCGACTATACGCTGATTCCCGATCAACCACTCATGGGCGCTGATCACCGCCGCACCGGTACTCTGCCCGATCAGGATCAGCGGTAAGTCAGACTCCGGCAGACGCTGCAGCACTGCATCCAGCTGATGGGCATAGACATCAAAGTTGTCCACCGCTAGAGGTTCCCCCCCGGACAGCCCATGCCCGGCCAGGTCAAAGATATACACCTCCACGTGTTGATCCACCAAGTGTCTGACCAGATGGCCATACAGCCCCATGTGATCCATGTAACCGTGGCACACAACAGCAGTTGCCAGTGCACCCGATAAGGGTCGATAGTGCTGCAAACAGAAATCATAGCCGGGCATCGCTACCCGACCGATTCGGTGATGGGTGTGGGCGAGCAGGTCCTGCTGCTGATATTGACGCAGATAGGTCAGGAGAAGGTCGTGGGACACCGGATGTTCTGCCGCCATCTCCCATGGCAGCAGCTGACGGATAAAATGTTCCCTGTTAAACATTGAGATACCTCCCTGAACGCAACACCTTCCATCAGTCTAGTCCACCTTACGTTTGGCACATTCCACCGCGCTGCAAAAGCACGTATGTTGAAGCCTCAGAGTTAACAGTGATCCACGGAGCACCGCGATGTCAGAGATTCATGGGAACAAGATCTACAGCTGCCGGATTCCGGTGCGCTGGGGTGATATGGACGCCTACGGCCATGTGAATAACGCCCTGTATATGCGTTATCTGGAGGAAGCCCGTGTACAGCTGCTGGCGGAACTGGGCGCCAAGATGGACGGCAATGGCATCGACCCGGTAGTGATCAATGTGGGCTGCACCTTCCTAAAACCGGTCACCTACCCAGATACCCTGCGCATCGACTGCTATGTCGCGGACCCGGGCCGTTCCAGCTTTATGACCTACTATCAGCTGTTTTCCGAGAGCGATCCGGAAACTCCGGTCAGCGAAGGCTACTCCAAGGTGGTATGGATGGACCATAACAGCGGCCGCTCCGTACCTCTGCCAGACTATATACGTAAACACCTGGACTAGGCTGACAAGCCCGCCACATCGGGCATGTAGCCGGGTACGACTAAACTTCAATCTTTCTCATACTTTAGATGGGAAAGGGGCGACATCGCGGCATTTTTCCGTTACTGTTGCAATGCACAATGCTCACTGAGCAAATAATACACACAATACGGTTCACGGCTGCCTCGCTCCGGGACCGATACATATACAATTGAGGCAATACATTATGAGTCAAAGGGTACAGACCGGCGGCCTTCAGGTCGCAGAGGATCTATACAACTTCATCAACAACGAAGCACTGCCTGAAACCGGCGTGGATGCAGACCAGTACTGGGCGGCATTCGATGCGATCGTTCACGACCTGGCACCACGCAACCGTGAGCTGCTGGCGAAACGTGACGATATCCAGGCACAGATCGACAGCTGGCACAAAGAACGCAAAGGCCAGGCGTTTGATCTGGAAGCTTACAAAGCATTCCTGACCGAGATCGGCTACCTGCTGCCGGAAGGTCCGGACTTCACTGCAGAAACCAGCAACGTTGACCCGGAAATGGCTACCATGGCCGGTCCACAGCTGGTAGTACCAGTGATGAATGCACGTTTTGCGCTGAACGCAGCAAACGCGCGCTGGGGCAGCCTGTATGACGCCCTGTACGGCACCGATGCGGTCTCCGAAGAGGGCGGCGCAGAGAAAACCGGCGGTTACAACCCAGCCCGTGGTGCCAAGGTAATTGAATTCGCGCGCAACTTCCTCGACGAAGCGGCGCCGCTGGCCAACGGTTCCCACAAGGATTCCGCGGGTTACAGCGTCAAAAATGGCGCACTGGTTGTTGCCATGCGCGACGGCGGTGAAACCACCCTGGCTGACAGCGACAAGCTGGTCGGTTACACCGGCAATGAAGCGTCTCCAACCTCCATCCTGTTCAAGAACAACGGCCTGCACTTCGAACTGCAGATCGATCGCGACAGCCAGATCGGTAAAGACGACGCTGCGGGCGTGAAAGATATCCAGATGGAATCCGCGCTGACCACCATCATGGACTGCGAAGACTCCGTGGCTGCGGTAGACGCCCCAGACAAAGTGCTGGCGTACCGCAACTGGCTGGGCCTGATCAAAGGCACCCTGAGCGAAGAAGTCTCCAAGGGCGGCAAGAGCTTCACCCGTACCATCAACGGCGACCGTGAATTTACTGCGCTGGACGGTTCCGACCTCGCACTGAAAGGTCGCAGCCTGATGTTCGTACGTAACGTTGGCCACCTGATGACCAACCCGGCGATCTTGGACAAAGACGGCAACGAAGTACCGGAAGGCATCATGGATGCGCTGGTAACCACGCTGATCTCCATCCACGACCTGAAGGGCAACGGCAAGTTCAGCAACACCACCACCGGTTCTGTGTACATCGTTAAGCCGAAGATGCACGGTCCGGAGGAAGTGGCGTTCGCCAACGAACTGTTCGGTCGCGTCGAAGACGGCCTGGGCCTGGAACGCTTCACCGTGAAGCTGGGCATCATGGACGAAGAGCGTCGCACCACCGTAAACCTGAAAGAGTGTATCCGCGCGGCTAAACAGCGCGTGGTATTCATCAACACCGGCTTCCTTGATCGTACCGGTGACGAGATCCACACCTCCATGGAAGCAGGTCCGATGATCCGCAAAGGCGACATGAAAGCGTCTGCCTGGATCGCAGCATACGAGAACTGGAACGTGGACAACGGTCTGGCCTGTGGTCTGAGCGGTCGTGCCCAGATCGGTAAAGGTATGTGGCCGATTCCGGATCAGATGGCGAACATGCTGGAAGCGAAGATCGGCCACCCGATGTCCGGTGCCAACACCGCATGGGTTCCGTCTCCGACTGCCGCGACCCTGCACGCCCTGCACTACCACAAGGTAGACGTATTTGCCCGTCAGGGTGAGATCAAGTCCCGCGACCGTGCATCTCTGGATGACATCCTGACCATCCCGGTTGAGCCAAACCCAAGCTGGACTGCCGAAGAGATTCAGAACGAACTGGACAACAACGCACAGGGTATCCTGGGTTACGTTGTGCGCTGGGTCGACCAGGGCGTAGGTTGCTCCAAAGTGCCTGACATCAACGATGTAGGCCTGATGGAAGACCGTGCGACGCTGCGTATCTCCAGCCAGCACATCGCCAACTGGCTGCACCACGGCATCTGCTCTAAGGAGCAGGTGATGGAAACCATGCAGCGCATGGCTTCTGTGGTAGACCGTCAGAACGAAGGTGATGCCCTGTACCGTCCGATGGCCGCAGACTTCGATGGCAGCGTAGCCTTCCAGGCTGCATGCGAGCTGGTATTCGACGGCTGTGCACAGCCAAGCGGTTACACTGAGCCGGTTCTGCACCGTCGCCGTCTGGAAGCAAAAGCCAAATTCGGAGCATAAAGAGTTCGGCGTTTAATCGCCAAATCCTCCCAAAACCGCGCCCCGGCGCGGTTTTTTTGTGCCCGGCACAATCCGGCCCAGCAACTCCCTGAACTATGCTTGGAGTAGGCATAACAACACTTATGGCAATATGCTTAGCACATCAGAAATGCTTGCCTGGCTACTGCAGGCACTGGAAGAAGCCGCAGCGCAGAAGCAGTTCTTGCAACTGGAGCCCCCTCTTTTTCTCTACCACCGCGGCGTATACAGCAACGCAGCGAGTATCTGGACCAAGAATCCCAAAGCACTTCAGGCACAAGCGGGCCGTTTTGATATCTGCGCTCAACTCAGCGACAGTCTTTGCCTCTTAGTCCTCAATAAACAGCAATGGCAGGACCTGTGCCAGCATCTGGCGATCGAAGTCAGCAACACAGCCACAAGCCTCAACCAACTGTGCGAGCTGCTCAACAGCAGCAACCTGGAGCTGCCTACGCAGTTACAGGGGTTTGCCTGCAACGGTGGTAACTCAACAACAGCGCCGTTTATGCTGCTGTTCAATCCACTACGGAATCTGCAGCTGTACGATATCCAGGACCTTTTGCCTGACAGCTGATCCCCGGCTGGTTATCATGGACGCCATGAACAGCATCAAGCGCCCCACCTCACTCGCCCAGTTTATCGAACAGCACCCACGCCTGTTCATACTCACCGGTGCCGGTATCAGCACGGACTCCGGTATCCCGGACTACCGCGATAAAGAGGGCAACTGGAAGCGTAAACAACCGGTGCAGCACAAGGCGTTTATGGACGATTACGCCGTACGCCAGCGCTACTGGGCGCGCAGCCTGATCGGCTGGCCGGTGATTCGTGATGCCCAGCCCGGCAGTGCACACCATGCCCTGGTGCAGTTGGAACAGCGCGGTAATATCCACCAGCTCGTCACCCAAAACGTTGACCGCCTACACCAAAGTGCCGGTAGCCAGCAGGTGATCGATCTGCATGGCCGCTCCGATCAGGTACGCTGTATGGGCTGTGGCCAACTATCCCCCCGCGATGAGATCCACCAGCGCTCTGCCCTGGCAAATCCCTACTTCACCAATCTGACAGCTACGGCCGCACCGGATGGTGACGCGGACCTGGAGAATGTCGACTTTAGCCAATTTCACGTTCCCGACTGTCAAAGCTGTGGCGGCATCCTCAAACCCGATGTGGTGTTTTTTGGTGATAACGTCCCAAAGGAACGGGTACTGAGCGCCCTGGATAAACTTCAGCAATCCGACGGGCTGCTGGTGATCGGCTCCTCCCTGATGGTGTATTCCGGCTTTCGTTTCTGCCGCCGCGCCCACGAATGGGACATTCCGATCTGTGCCCTCAATCAGGGTAAAACCCGCGCTGACGACCTGCTGAGCCTGAAGCTGGATGATGCGATTGCGCCAACTCTGGCCTCCACCCTCAATCAACTCTGACCTCCAGCATTCTGCGATAAATCCCTACTTGAGAAAGTCGCAACCACGCCGATAAAAAGCCCCAAAGCTGAATGAGCCCGGCGGGTACCCAACGGTAATATATGTACCCCGTCTCATCTGCTATTCTTGAGCCTCTGTTGTATGGAATGGATAAGGAAGAAGTTGGGGATGAGTCTGAGTAATCGCTGGAAAAGCACGCATGTAAAAGGTCTGACACTGGGCCTGACTGCCACCCTGCTTGTTGCCTGTGGCAACAACATCAAACCTATCTCTGACGCTGACATTCAGGCCGCCGTTTCTAACGCGGAGCTGACCAGCCTGTACCAGCAGATTCAGGCCGACCTGGCTAAATCACCGGACAACACAACCCTGCAAGGCTCCCTGCAGAAGGTAGGCCAAGCCCTGGCGCAGCGTGAGCTGAGCCGCCTGGATCAGCGGATTGCCAATCTGAGCAACGCTGAAGGTATCCTGCCGCAAAGTGCCGAGCAGAGCCTGCGCCTGGAGCTGCAGCCCCTGCAACAATGGGATGCGGCCAGCTACCAGCAGGCCCAGCAGCGCCTGCAAAGCGAAAGCGAAAAACGCAACGCACGGGTTGAGCAGCTCACCCAATTGATTGCCGATACCAGTGCCGCGGAACCCGCACTGCGTTTTGATACATCTGCCGCTATTTTTGACCTCGACGGCAAGGGTGAGATGCACGCAGCGCGCAACCAGCAGCTACTCTCAGAGAGTCTGATCCAGGCCGACAACCTGTACAACAACGCCCAATATCAAGCATCCGCCGACCTGCTCGCCATACTGGTTAAATACCAGCCGTCTGATGAGCTGGAAGAGCGCATCAGCAATACCCGCTTCAAAGCCAGCCTGCAGTCACTCAAGGAATACCAACAGGCTGGAGACGTCGACAGCATCTACCGCACCGTACTGATGCTGGCCGATACCTATAGCGATCCACGCCAGCGGATACAGCTCGAGTCATACGCTGTCGAACTCATGCAGTACTACAACCTGATGGCGCAGACCGCGATCAGCGAAGAAGACCTGCAAACCGCCTACAACCACTTGATTCGTTCCCGCGCAGTCAGCAAGCTGGTGCCTCTGGAAGAGATTGATACCAGCGCCAGCAGCGAGTTCCTCAGCCAGATCTACCTGAACGCCCGCGACGCATACGAAAACAACCAACCTGCACTCGCCTTTGCGTATCTGCAGATCATGACCGACTTCGATGAGGTCACCCCAGAGCACCAGGCGATGCTGCAGAACAGCGAGAAGCAGCTGTACGATCGCAGTGTGATTAAGCTGGCGGCCAGCCAGTTCGACAGTCCGAGCAATGCACCGGGCCTGGGTGCTTTAATCACTGCCGCACTGGTGGAGTACTTCGTTAATGCAGACCGCAAAGATATCCGTATTCTGGAGCGGGACAGCATCGACAGCGTGCTCAAGGAGCAGGAAATCAAAGCACTCAGCGAAGGTGGCGAGATCAACCTTAGCAGTGCCGATTTCCTGGTTCAGGGTGCCGTACTGGAAGCCAATGTCGACGAATCCAGTCAGCAAACCCGCCGCACCAAACGGGTGGTCACTGAATTGGAAACCGCGCCGAACCCGGAGTTCCAGCGCTGGCAGCAACTGAGCGAAAGCGCCCGCGCCGAGCAACCACGTCCGTTGGCAACCATCGAGAAGGAGTTGAAGGAAAACGTCTCCTTTAACGTGACCGAACACCGTAAATTGGGCAGCGTGACCACGTCCTTCCGCATCATCAACCCGGACAACGCCAAACTGTTGCACGCCGAAACCCTGTCTGCCGAACAGCGCCACACTGGCAGCAGCATTGAAGGGCTGGAGATCGGTCTGTACCAGCAACCGGCCCAGACCGCCGACCTGCCCGCCAACCAGAAGATCCTGCGTACCCTGACCCAGGAGCAGGCAACCGAGATTGCCGAAAAACTGGTGGCGCAACTGCAGAACCCTGAAGAGCGCTACCTGGCCCAGTCGCAGATTCTGCAAGCGGCCGGTAATAACCGCAGCGCCGTCACCGAGCTGGGTAAGGCGATCATGCTGCGCAAAGCTAAAGCGGAACCAACAGAAGAACAACTACAGCTACTGAAGTCGATCGCACTGCAGGTACAGTGATTCCGCACCTCAAGTCTTCAGAGAATTCGGATCTATAAGGAGCTCCACCCATGTTCCGCGTAAAACGCCTACTCAGCACCGCCCTGATACTGTTGGGTAGTTTCAGTGGGGCTGCCTTCAGTGCAGAGGACAACCAAGGCGTGTTGGAACAGCTCAGCAACAACGCCGTTGTAAATACCCTCACCGACAACCAGGCGGTTAACGGTGTACGCAACGCCTTGGGCATCGCTGCGGAGAAAACCAAAAAACTGATTGGCATTGCGGACATGCCAAAACGGATTGCCGTCCTGCCCGCTACCGGCCAGGGGGAGGAAAGCGAGCGTCAGGACATCAGTCACGCCCTGCACAACACCCTTGGCACCAGTAATTTCAGCCTGATCAAACCCCATCTGGTGGAGCATGGCCTCAACCGGATCGAGGTGAAGCATGGCCAGCACTACAGCAAACTGCCACCAAACCTGGTTGCGCATGAGCTGGGGGTAGACGGTCTGCTGTTCGTGAACGTGGACAAAATCGACAAGGTCTACGCCGCCGCTTACGCCCACTATGAGATCACAGTCACCGCCCGCCTCTACGACGCCAAGAAGCAGAAAGAGGTGTGGCAGCATCAGGACGCCATTATCGAGCGCGAGGGGGGGCTGTCGCTGAACCCGCTGGGCATTATTGCCACCGCCGTGACCTCTGCCGACGTGTTGTCTGAGGCCACCCGTCTGCAGATCATCGACCAGCTGGCACGAAAGTTCTCTGCGGTCATCCCGGAGCCTGAGGGCCAAAACACCCTATCTCCTCCGGCTATCCGACTGGCGATTTCCAACGCCACTGAAGGTCCGTTCCGTGCCGGGGATGAGCTTAAGGTACTGATGGAAGCGGAACCCGCCCTGATAAGTGAATTCACCCTGACCGGAAAAGCGCCGGTGGAGATGATCGAGCAGAGCCCGGGTAACTACATCGGTCGCTACGTGGTGCAACCGGGTGACGAACTGGAAGATGCGGTGGTGGAGATCAGTGCGATCCGCGCCAATGACAAAGCCCGCACGTTCTGGCGCGTGTCTGGGCGCATCCAGTTTGATACCCAGAAACCTGTCCCTCTGCAGCAACTTAAAGGCCGCGCGTCGGCACAGGGCATCCAGCTCAGCTGGCAAAGCCAGCAGGACGGGGGCAGTGCCATCAGCTACCAGATTGAACGTGCGGACATCAGCGACGGCCAATACCAGCCCATCGCCGAAACCGCAATCAACAGCTTCCTCGATAAAGACGCGGCACTGGAACACACCTACGTCTACCGCGTAACCCCCCAGGATGCCGCAAAGAACCGTGGGGCAGGAGCCACCGTGACAACTGCCCTGGTGAAACCCGGCCCAACCCCGGTCAGCGGCACCTTGCATACGCAACAATACTGGTCGGCGCTGGGCAGTCCGTACCAGATCAGCGGCGAATTGGTGATCGGCCCTGCTGCGGAACTCAGCGTTGAACCGGGCACCATCATCGAATTCGCCCCCGACAGCCGTCTGAAAGCGCTGGGGCAACTGAACCTGCGCGGGCAGGAATATTCCAGCATCGCCATCAACGGCGACAGTTTTGCGATCGCGTTGCACAACAGCAACAGCAGCCTGCCCTGGCAGCAGGTGAAACTCTCAGCACAAAACGCCACGCTGCACCTGCACCAGGCCTCACTGGAGCTGCAGGACAGCAAACTTACAGGTCTGGATATCAGGGTCAACAACGGCAGTCACCTGCACCTGAATAACACCAGCCTGAGTGGCCATAAGACTGCAGTGCTGATCGACGGCGGCCAACTGCAGCTGCACAACAGTCTGATCAACAGCAGTCCGCTCGCGATCGAAGTCGACTCAATCCGCACCCAGCCGGTGATTAGTGCCACAGAAAGCCGCTTGGCGTACAACGAACAATATATCCACAGCAAACAGCCGCTTCAGATAGCCGGTATCTCCTTCGCCGACACCGACTACGAAGCCGTCATGGCAAAACTGCAGGGACCGGTTCAGATCGACTGGCAGTCACTTGATGCCGAAAACAACCTGGAGCTGGCCTGGTTGGCCGGTCGCTGGGAGAAACTCAGTCCCCATATCCAAAAACGGGACTGGAAAGGCGCACTCACTCTGCTGGAGGGTACCAGCAGTGAAAACGGCAAACGCATGCAGACCCTGTTTCGTTGGCTGGCGAGTGGCAAACTGCCGAAGCGCGAGCCCGGGGATGATTTTCTCTATCCGGTCTACAACGCCCTCAAGCACGGCAAGAAGCTGGATATCTGGCTGCAGAAGTTGCAGGTACCCAGCAACAGCACATTGATGTCGAGCGAACCGGTAGTGCTGCAGCAGGCCAAAGGCCGTTTCGCCCGCAGCTACCTGGCAGATCACTTCAATCAGCGCAAACGTGATCCCGCCTATAAAAAGGCCACCAAACTGCCGCTGCAAAAAGCAATCCTATCCAGCACCGTTGGCTACCGGCAGCAGCAGGGGCTGACCAGTAACATCTGGGTGATCCATACCCTGAACCGGGATCAACTGGAACACAACCTCAGCCTCGCTGGCCTTTTGCAACGCCAGCGCACCGATCTGCTGGTTGCCGTAGCTGTGGACGGCGAACAACCGCAAGGCGTTAAGCGCCAACTGTTCCGGTTGATGGATAAGCAGAATATCCCGTACATCGATCTGAGCAACGTCGGCCAGAACGCCCGCCTTGGCAAAGCCCGCAAGCAGAAGGCCGACCTGCTACTGACCGCACGCCTGGTGTCGGATGTCAGCACATCCAGCCTGACGGAAAACCTTAAGGTGGTGATCGCCGATCTTAATGTGAAACTCGAAGCAACCCGTGACGGCCAGATGCTGAACAACTACAACCGCGATACCCGCGTCACGGCCTTTAAGCAGAGCGATGGGGTAAACAAGGCGATCGACAAGACCTTTTCCAGCCTGCAGGAGCGGCTGCTGCTGGACGTATACAGCTACCAAGCCAATTGATCCGCGTACCGTAAATACAGCATCTGGCAACAAGGCTTAATGAACAAAGGCATAAACTCATAACTAAATCTGTTTAATAACTGTACAGCAGCCTGCTTTTTCGTCTACGCTAGCTAGGGGCTTTTGTCGACAATCTATTCCTGTTGGCATATAGCGATGCGCATACAAGGGAGGAGATGTATGGCGGCCGATCGCAAGGGAGCATTGATGCTCCTGATTGTACCGGTACTCAGCAGCCTGCTCATTACGCTGGCAGTGGCTGCTGCGTTGTTCAGTTATGAGCTGGAGATACGCAAAGAGTTGCGGCGTACCGCATTGGCGCAGAAAGCGATCACACTCACCGAACACCTCGATCAGAGCTTTACCGACGTGAACTTCGCCCTGATCGACAGCGCAAACCGGCCCATCGAATGCAACACCTCCCAGTTCCTCAACGCCCAACGCACGCTACTCACCCTTCCCCAAATCTCTGACCTGCGCTACGTTGACCGCTTCAACAACGTGCGCTGCAACAGCTGGCACAGCTTCGATCCACCTCTGAAACTGGACAGTCCCAATAGCCACAAAGGCCTTAACTTTAGCGGCCCGTTGATCATCGACGAGCACCCAGGCCCCGGTTTCCAGCTTTACCGCCACCATAAAGACGGCGGGAAGGTGCAGGCAATTATCCGCACCGCCTGGCTGAAGAGCGAAGTGAAGTTCTTCCATAACCCGTTGGGCTATATGGCGATTATAGACAGCGACAGTGGCGTACCCTTGGTGATCAACGGCAAGTACTCACTGCCACTCGCAGCCAACGGCATTCAGCTACCGATTAACGAACCCCAGAGCCACGAAGGCCTGCTCGACAACAGTCGCCAGCACTTCACCTATGCACAGCCCCTCCTGACGCAACCTCAGTTGAGTGTGATCATCAGCCAGGATCTGGAGAGCCTCTACCTGGGCATCTACCGATTTAACACCGAATGGTTGATCACCGGCTGTGCCGCCTTTGTTCTGCTGGTGCTGGTCAGCTTCCGTGTACAACGCCGCATTGTTGACCCGATCCGCCAGATCAAATCCGCCCTGGAGCGCAACGAGTTTTTTAACCTCTACCAGCCGCTGGTTTGCTCCAGCAGCGGTCGCACGGTCGGGTGCGAGGTTTTGATGCGTTGGCGCCACCCCTTTAAGGGCATGCTGCCACCCATGACCTTTATCCCACTGGCCGAGCAATCCGGCCTGATTAAGGCAATGACCCTACGCCAGATCGACCAGACGATCCGGGAGCTCGGTCCAGTACTGCAAAAAGATCCCCACTTTAAGATCAGCTTTAACATCTGCGCCAGCCACCTGACAGACCACCAGACCATCAACGGCATCCTCGATCGCGCGGTCTTTATTCCCGGCATGGTGCTGGAGATTACCGAGCATCAGGTAGTCGAACATACGGACGAACAAATTCAGCAGGCGCTACAGCAGCTGCGTAGCGCTGGCATCAAGATCGCCATCGACGACTTCGGCACCGGTTACTGCGGCCTGAACTACCTGAGCAGCCTGCCGATCGATATCCTGAAAGCCGATCGTAGCTTTGTCGCCGCCCTGGGCACCGACTCTATCAATGCTGACGTGCTGAGCACCATCTTTGATCTGACCCGCAAACTGGGCATGTCGGCGATCGCCGAGGGGGTGGAGAGAGAGGAGCAGGCAATCATCCTGAGTCAGATGGGCTTCGACCTGCAGCAGGGCTGGTTGCATGGCTACCCAATGAACGGACACGACTTCGTGCATCTGTGTAACAGAATGAAAAGTTGCCCACGTCAGAACCTGCCTGTAGCCGAAGAGAACTGTGAGCAAAGCTGCAGGCAAGCCGCTGAAACCGAGCCCGCTTAAGCCAGAAATTGCAGACACAAAAAAGGCAGCCCATGGGCCACTGCTGTCCCATAGTTTTTGATCATAAAGGGATCCTCAGTTGAGGATCCCTTTTTTGCTTATCTGGTGGCTCTGGATTTAATAGCTCAACCAGTGGTTTTCGCTCAAATAAACTCACCTGAAGTACCCGCATGAT
>NZ_CAXRBQ010000159.1:0-2716 GCF_964228735.1 Pontibacterium sp.
GACTTACCACACTACCGCCCTGTCTGTAGACAACCTGGCGAAAGAGTACTTCGGTGAAGCAGGCATGCTGGGTTACGTTGAAGGTGTTCAGCGTAAAGAGATCCGTCAGGGTATCGCATGTGTTAAACACCAGAACATGGCAGGTTCCGACCTGGGCGACGACCACAAAGAGTACTACGCTGGTGAGAACGCTCTGAAAGCGGGCGGTGCGAAAAACACTTCCAACCAGTTCAGCTAATCGTCTCCTTCAAGACGAAAAAAGGGTGCTTCGGCACCCTTTTTTGTTTTTCCGTCTTTCTCAACTGCAAGTTTGCTGTTGGACCACCAAACGTATTATCTCGTATCAATATACGTAGGCTGTATGGGATGACGTATCAACAAGCAGCGTCTGGTCCACAAGGACGATCTTTACCCGATCTATGGGCACAGAGATCGCTTCGCTGATCACCTGCTCTACGTCTCGTACTAACCTTTCTTTCTGCTCTTGGCTACATACTTCCAAGAGATCAATTCTTGCAACTGCCATGACCTTCACCCATCAGGTTAATCACTGTCTCGCTGCCGGTCGTTTTTCTTTGTTCGATCCCACCTGCCTTGGGCAGAATTGGGAAGACCGGTCCTCTATTTAAGGTGAAGCATGTGTCATGCCAGACTTACCGTTTATCGATAACCTGCTGAAAACGCGACACTTCCCACCAAACTGCCAAAATCTGAGAACATGACTTTGTGTCAAAATTGACCAATTTGTTAATCCTGGGGGCGTAATTTTGTGTCAAATTTCACCAATTTGTTGATTTGGATATACCTGCTCAACGATTTTCCTACCCAGAATACAAATAAGTATTTTCCCTTAGACTCATTCATCACAATCTCTTATCCTCTCACCTATACAAGAACAAATATCGAAGGATCAGAGTTATGGCCAGCACCCCAGAGTTTCCAAGACTTTCAGATGCAATACTGACACTTGAAGATCGTGTTGCACTGCTTACATTCAATCGCGACGACCTGCGCAATGCCCTGACCGGTAGCAACCTGATTGATGACATCTGCAACACGGTTGCCTGGGCTAACCATAATCCTGAGGTATCTGTTCTGGTACTCACCGGTGCTGGCAGTGCCTTCTCATCCGGCGGCAACATCAAAGAGATGCAGTTGCGCGATACGGAACACAAGGATGCCGCCTTTGGTGGTGATGTGTATGAAGTGCAGGAGAAGTACCGGGCAGGCATCCAGCGCATACCACTGGCGCTCTACAACGCGGAAATTCCGGTGATCGCTGCGGTGAATGGTCCGGCAATTGGCGCCGGTTTCGATCTGACCTGTATGTGTGATATCCGAATCGCATCCAGCAAAGCGCTGTTTGGCGAAACCTTTGTGAACCTGGGCATCATTCCTGGCGATGGCGGTGCTTGGTTCCTGCAACGCCTGATCGGTTACCAGCGCGCAGCAGAGCTGACCCTGACCGGTCGTGTGATCAAAGCGGATGAAGCAAAAGAGCTGGGTATCGTATTGGACGTGGTTGAACCGGAAGAGCTGCTGCCACGCGCAATGGAGATGGCCAAACAGATGGCATCCAAGCCACCTCAAGCACTGCGTATGACCAAACGTTTGTTGAAGACTGCTCAGCGTCAGGAGCTGAAGGACTTCCTGGAGCTTTGTGCCGTGTTCCAGGGCATGTGCCACAACACCAAAGACCATATGGAAGCGATCAACGCGTTTATTGAAAAACGCCCGGGAGAATATCAGGGGAATTAAGGTCCTGAGTCATCGATAGGCACCGCGTGCTGCTCGATCCTTTCTACACTGCAATGTAGGGTAGCCTTTAGGCTACCGGCAGGCTAAAGCCTGCCCTACAGAGCGCCATTAGAGAACGTAGGCTGGATCGAGCGTATCGACATCGGAGTAATCCTCAAGCATTACAAAGACTGCTTTAACTCCAATCCCGCCTCAACGGATACCAACCGGGTCTCTTCACCACGCCACCAGCGATTGCCCTCCGCAACCTGCAGATTATCCAGCGATACCCGCTGCCCCATCTCCGGGGTGATCATCGGTACACCTTTCGCGTAAGCCAAGGCGTTCAGACGCTCCAACGGCTCGTACCACGGATGCATGGCCAGATCGAAGGTGCCGTTATGTACCGGCAACATCGCCTTACCTTTCAGATCTTGATGGGCCTGAAATGTCTCTTCTGGTGTCATATGCACCATCGGCCAGTTCTCGTTGTAGGCTCCGTTTTCCATGATGGTCAGATCAAACGGTCCCAGTCGCTCACCGATCTCCTTAAAGCCCCCGAAGTAGCCGGTATCCCCGCTGAAATAGATCTTCTTGCCAGGAGCCTGAATGACCCAGGATGCCCACAGGGTTTTGTTGCGGTCATTGAGACCACGGCCCGAGAAGTGCTGGGATGGTGTCGCTGTCAGTTCAAGCTGACCCACGGATACACTGTCCCACCAATCAAGCTCATGAATGCGATTATCCGAAACACCCCACTCGCGCAGGTGATTACCTACCCCCAGCGGTACAACAAAACTCTCTACCCGGGATTTCAGAAACGCGATGGTTTTCTTATCCAAGTGGTCATAGTGATCATGGGAGATCAATACACCCTTAATCTCTGGAAGTTGCTCTAGCCCGGATTTTTCATGAATACTCCTCGATGCCTGTTTTCTCGGAATGTTGTCCAACGAGGAGCTGAAGTACCCGGATTCAG
>NZ_CAXRBQ010000160.1:0-8845 GCF_964228735.1 Pontibacterium sp.
CGCGTGCCTGGGTGATGGGCACCAACACCAAACTGCCGGATGATATTGCCGTTAAGTGGGCCGTTGAGGTGCCGGAAAGTTTCCATGCGCGTTTCTCCGCGCAGCAGCGTCGGTACCGCTATGTCATCCTGAGCGCGCCGGTGAAGCCCGCATTGCTGGCGAAAGGGGTTACCTGGACCTACAAATCCCTGGATGTGGATCGCATGAACGCAGGTGCCGCGTACCTGGTTGGTGAGCACAACTTCAACTCCTATCGCGCCGTAAACTGTCAGGCGCACAGCCCCATTCGCGAAGTGCGCGAACTCAACGTCTATCAAAGTGGTGGGTTGATCGTCATCGATGTGGCGGCGAATGCATTCCTTCATCATATGGTGCGGAATATTGCAGGTGTACTGATGAAGATAGGTTGTGGCGAAGCCGAGCCGATCTGGGCGAAAGAGGTGTTGGAAGCGCAGGATCGACGCCAGGGTGGGGTGACTGCGCCGCCGTATGGTCTCTATTTTGTCGATGTTAAATACCCTGACGAATTTGACCTGCCAAAATCCGATCTGGGGCCGTATTTCCTTACTGCTCTGGACTAACGCTGGCCGTAAGCATCTGATAGTATATTGGGTTTTCCGGACGGGCCTTTGGTGAGCACTACACCGTGAATAGAACACGTATCAAAATTTGCGGTATCACACGCCAAGAGGATGCCGACGTTGCTGTGGCGGCTGGTGCAGATGCACTGGGCTTTGTGTTTTATGATCCAAGCCCGCGTAATGTGAGTGTCGAGCAAGCTGCTGAAATCATTCGTGGTCTACCTGCCTTCGTTACCAGTACGGCACTTTTCGTGAATGCTGCCCCTGAGTTTGTGCAGCGTGTCATTGATGAAACCGGCATCGACCTGTTGCAGTTCCACGGCGACGAAGATGTGGCGTACTGTGAGCAGTTTTCCCGTCCTTACATGAAAGCGATCCGGATGAAGCCGGACGTTGATGTTGCTGCGGAGTGTCAGCGTTACTCCAGCGCCGCAGCCGTTTTGTTAGATGCCTACCGTCCAGGTGTACCGGGCGGAACAGGTGAATCCTTTGACTGGGACCGTATCCCGGCAGAGGTAAGAAGTTCGATTGTGTTGGCGGGTGGTCTGAACCCGGACAACATTCGTAGAGCGGTCGAAACCGTGTGTCCCTTTGCCGTTGATGTCAGCGGTGGCGTAGAAGCCAGCAAAGGGATTAAAGATAAAGATAAAGTAGTGAAGTTTACTCAAGAGGTTAACCGTGCCTATCAAGACTGATCTTTCCACAATTGCGCAGATGCCCGATGAACGTGGGCACTTTGGTCCCTATGGTGGTCGTTTTGTTTCCGAGACCCTGATGGCTGCCCTGAAGCAGCTGGAGGAGACCTATGAGCGTTTGTGGCGAGACCCAGAATTCCAGGCTGAGTTTGACCGCGATCTGGCACACTATGTTGGTCGTCCGTCTCCGCTGTACCATGCGGTTCATCTGACTGAACTGTGCGGTGGCGCGCAGATCTACCTGAAGCGTGAAGACCTGAACCACACCGGTGCTCACAAGGTAAATAACACCATTGGTCAGGCGCTGCTGGCAAAATACACCGGTAAGCCACGCGTTATCGCTGAAACCGGCGCCGGTCAGCACGGTGTTGCTTCTGCAACTGTAGCAGCACGACTGGGCCTGAAGTGTCAGGTCTACATGGGTGCTGAAGACGTGCAGCGTCAGGCGCTGAACGTATACCGCATGAAACTGCTGGGTGCAGAGGTGATCTCTGTAGAATCCGGTACCCGCACCCTGAAGGATGCGATGAACGAAGCGATGCGTGACTGGGTAACCAACGTCGACGATACCTTCTACATCATCGGTACTGCAGCGGGTCCACACCCGTATCCGAAGCTGGTGCGCGATTTCCAGTCCGTGATCGGTCGTGAAGCGCGTGCCCAGTGTCTGGAACAGGCTGGTCGCCTGCCGGATGCGCTGGTTGCCTGTGTGGGTGGTGGTTCCAACGCCATTGGTCTGTTCCACCCGTTCATCGAAGATGCGGATGTGCGCATGGTTGGTGTAGAGGCGGGCGGTTATGGCGTAGAGTCCGGCCAACACGCAGCACCGCTGACCGCTGGTCGTCCAGGTGTTCTGCATGGTAACCGTACCTACCTGATGGAAGATGACGCCGGTCAGATCCTGGGAACTCACTCCGTTTCTGCCGGTCTCGATTATCCGGGTGTAGGCCCGGAGCACTCTTACCTGAAAGATGTGGGCCGTGCCGAGTACGTCGCGATCAACGACGATGAAGCGATGGATGCGTTCCGTACGCTGACCCGTGTTGAAGGTATCATGCCAGCTATCGAGTCCAGCCACGCTGTCGCACATGCGATGAAGATGGCGAAAGAGATGGATAAAGACCAGATCATCGTAGTTAACCTGTCTGGTCGTGGTGACAAAGATATTCATACCGTCGCACAGATCGACGGTATCCAGGTCTGATTTTCGGACCTTAAGGACGGTAAAGAACATGAATCGAATTGCAGCGTGTTTTGAACGCCTGAATGAGCAGGGTCGTCAGGCCCTGATCCCTTACATCACAGCAGGTGATCCGGCTCCTGCCGCAACCGTGCCAACCATGCACGCCATGGTTGAGGCGGGTGCGGATATTATTGAACTGGGTATCCCGTTCTCTGACCCGATGGCTGACGGCCCGACCATTCAGCTGGCGTGTGAGCGCTCTCTGAAGCACGGCACCCGTTTGCTGGACGTGCTGGAGATGGTGAAAACCTTCCGTGAGAAGGACCAGGAAACCCCTGTGGTACTGATGGGCTACCTGAACCCGGTGGAAGTACTGGGTTATAAGTCTTTCGCCGAGCAAGCCGCCGCTGCTGGCGTCGATGGTGCGCTGATCGTTGATCTGCCGCCGGAAGAAGCCGAAGGCGAGTTTGATCAGGCAATGAAGGCAAACGGCCTGGATACGATCTATCTGCTGGCGCCAACCACCGAAGAGAGTCGCGTAGAGCAGGTATGTAAAGCGGGTAGCGGCTACCTGTACTACGTGTCTGTAAAAGGTGTGACCGGTTCTGCGGCGCTGGATGTTCAGGCGGTAGCGGACAAGCTGGACGTTGTACGTAAATATACGGATCTGCCAATCGGCGTAGGCTTTGGTATCAAGGATGCCGAGTCTGCCAAGGCGGTAGCCGGCGTTGCTGACGGTGTAATCGTGGGCAGCGTATTGGTAAACAAGATTGCATCGCTGGTAGCTCAGCAGGACGAGATCCCTGCACAGGTCTCTGCTATTGTGGCTGAGCTGCGTACTGCGATGGACGCGTGAAAGAACTGACGCTTAAGTAAAGATTTGGAAAAACATACATGAGTAACTGGCTGGAAAAAATCGTTCCCTCTTTGGTTCGCAATGAAACCAAGCGTTCCAACATTCCAGAAGGTCTGTGGAAAAAGTGTCCTAAATGTGACGCGCCACTGTACCGTCCGGAACTGGAAAAGAACCTGAGCGTTTGTCCTAAGTGTGATCACCACATGCGCCTCAACGCGCGTAAGCGTCTGGAACTGTTCCTGGACGAGCAGAACCGTACTGAGCTTGCGACAGAGGTGGAGCCGGTAGATCGCCTGAAGTTTAAGGACTCCAAAAAGTACAAAGACCGTCTGGTTGCGGCGCAGAAGTCCACTGAAGAAAAAGATGCGCTGATCGCAATGCGCGGTGAGCTGAACGGACAGCCAATTGTTGCAGTCGCATTCGAATTCCAGTTCATGGGTGGTTCCATGGGCGCAGTCGTAGGCGAGCGTTTTGTGCGTGCGGCTAAAGTGAGCCTGGAAGAGAAGATTCCTCTGGTCTGCTTCTCCGCATCCGGCGGTGCACGTATGCAGGAAGCACTGTTCTCCCTGATGCAGATGGCGAAAACCAGTGCTGTACTGGAAAAACTGAAAGCGCAGGGCATTCCATACATCTCTGTGCTGACCGACCCTGTATACGGCGGCGTATCTGCAAGTCTGGCGATGCTGGGGGACCTGAACATCGGCGAACCTAAGGCGCTGGTTGGTTTCGCGGGCCCTCGTGTAATTGAACAGACGGTACGTGAAAAACTGCCGGAAGGTTTCCAGCGCAGTGAGTTCCTGCTGGAACACGGCCAGGTGGACATGATTATCCACCGTCACGAGATGCGTGAGCGTCTGGATTCCATTCTGCGTAAGCTGACTCGTCAGCCAGCAGCCTGATCCGGAATTGATCGTTCCTTGGATTGCGTGACAAACGTGCAATAAAAAATAGCCGGCAGGGGCATTACGCTGCCGGCTTTTCTGTTTCTTGTAGTAGGTAATTATGACGCAGGTAACCGACGGTTTTTCCCTTGATGAATGGCTCTCCTGGATTGAGGCCTGTCATCCGGCAGAGATTGAGCTGGGTTTGGAACGTGTTAGCCAGGTGGCGGACGCCATGGGTGTGCGCACGCCAAAATCCAAGGTGATCACCATTGCCGGTACCAATGGTAAAGGCTCAACCGTGACCTATCTGGAAACCATTCTGGGTAAGGCAGGTTACAGCGTCGGCTGCTACACCTCTCCGCATTTTCGTAAGTACAACGAGCGTGTCCGCCTGAACGGCCGGAACATTTCCGACGAGGAGTTGTGCCAGGCATTTCAGACCATTACCGATGCGCGTAAAGACATCCCGATGACGTACTTTGAGTACGGTACGCTGGCTGCACTTGAGATCTTCGGCCGTAAAGAGCCGGATGTGATCCTGCTGGAAGTGGGGTTGGGTGGCCGTCTGGACGCGGTGAATATCGTGGATGCAGATGTGTCTGTGGTGACCAGTATCGCCATCGATCATGTGGATTGGTTGGGTGACGATCGCGAAGTGATCGGTCGCGAAAAGTCCGGTATCTTCCGAGCGCAGCGTCCCGCTGTATGCGGTGAGGCTGATCCTACTAATTCGGTCGCTGAGGTTGCAGCTGAGACCGGTGCAGTGCTCTATCAGGTGGGCAAGCAGTTCAGTTACCAGGTAGACGGACAGGAATGGAACTGGCAGGGTGTTTGTCCGGTCGGAGAAACACTGAAGCTGGAAAACCTGCCGATGCCAACGCTGCCGTTGCCTAACGCCGCAACTGCACTTCAGGTGTTGGCCGTCGCCGGTCTTGATGTGTCTGTTGATGCAATCCGGGCGGGGCTTGAAGAGGCAACCATGACCGGTCGTATGCAACGTGTGGCACTGGCCAACGGCACCGCATGGCTGGATGTGGCGCACAACCCTGAAGCGGCAGAACTTCTGGCTGCGCGTCTGGCGGCCAAAGGTCAGGAAGTTCATATGGTGCTGGGTATGCTGGGAGACAAGGATTTTGCATCGGTTATCGAGATTTTGCGCCCACAAGTGTCATACTGGTATCTGGCTGACCTCAATGTACCGCGAGGTCAGAAAGCGGAGGCTTTGGCGGCTCACTTGACGACTGAAATGGACGCCGGACGTTGTGCTTGCTTTGGTACTGTGGCTGATGCGTTGGATGCAGCGCAGGATAAGTTGACCAAGGAAAATAGTTTGCTGGTCGCGGGGTCATTTTTCACAGTGAGTGATGCCCTCGATCATCTTGGAGTGGATGAATAACTATGCAAGAGAAGCTGAAATACAGGTTGATTGGTCTGGTGGTAATTGTGATGTCAGCCGGTATTCTGTTTCCCCTGTTCTTTAACGGTGACGGTTACCGGGAGCGCCATCTGGAGTCCGCGATCCCGGCTGTGCCGCCGTTGCCGGAAGTGGTGACAATCGAGCCGCAGTCGAAGACACTGCCGGATACCAGTGCAATGGCTGCGCCGGAACCCCCGGCGCCCGCTCCGAAAAAGTCTGCTGAGCTGGTGAAAAAGATTGAAACCAAGAAACCTGTTATCAGTGTTGATGAAGAGAAACCAACGCTTGATAAACAGGGTGTACCGGTTGCATGGACATTGCAGTTGGCCACCTTCAGTGATGAAGGAAATGCGAAAGAACTGCGCAGCCAGCTGATTGATGCCGGCCATAAAGTGTACACTCGCAAAAACGGTAAACTGGTCAAAGTTTATGTTGGCCCTGATTTCCAGCGTTCAAAGCTTGAAGCACTTAAAACCAAGCTTAAAAAAGACCTGAACCTGGACGGTATTATCGTGCGTTTCTCCACTCGCTGAAGATAAAGGCCTCTGGTAGAATGCGCGCATCTTTTTAGGGTAGTTACAGAAAATGAATTGGGCTGACTGGGCTATCGTGGCGATCATCGCCATCTCCTGTTTATTTAGTATTCGTCGCGGATTTGTAAAAGAGGCGCTCTCTCTGCTTACCTGGGTTGCGGCCTTTATGGTGGCTCGCACCTTTGTGACACCGATGACGGATGTTCTCCAGCCTTATATCGAAACCCCTTCTCTCCGTGTTGCCACGGCCTTTGCTAGTCTGTTTATTGTCACCCTCATCGTTGGTGCCCTGATCGGGCAGCTGTTTGGTATGTTGGTGGAAGCAACCGGGCTCAGCGCAACCGACCGTATGCTGGGTATGGCCTTTGGTGCTGCGCGTGGCGGATTGATCGTGGTCGTGCTGGTTATGTTGGCAGGCGAGACGCCTGCAGCACAAGATTCCTGGTGGCGTGAGTCCCAGCTGATTCCCCACTTTGCGTTAATGGAAGCCTGGACCAGGGATGTGGCAGGTGAAGTTGCAGATCTGATCTGGAACGCAGGACGCTAAGAATAAAATTTTTGAGATTACCATTTCCCTTCGAGGTGAGTTCGGATGTGCGGTATTGTCGGCATTGTTGCCAAATCCTATTTTAACCAGTCCATTTTTGATGCCCTGACGGTGCTGCAGCACCGTGGCCAGGATGCTGCAGGTATGGTGACCTGTGAAAGTGATCGTTTCTTCCTGCGTAAAGACAACGGTCTGGTGAACGAAGTGTTCCGTACCCGTCACATGAAACGCCTGGGTGGCAACATGGGTATCGGTCACGTGCGTTACCCTACTGCAGGGTCCTCCAGCTCTGCAGAAGCGCAGCCGTTCTACGTGAACTCTCCGTACGGCATAGCGCTGGCACACAACGGTAACCTGACCAACGCAGAAGAATTGGCCGAGAAGATGTTCCGTGCCGACCTGCGTCACATCAACACTACATCTGACTCTGAAGTGCTGCTGAACGTGTTCGCTCACGAACTGCAGCGTCAGGGTAAACTGGTGCCAGAATCCTCTGATATTTTCGCAGCGGTAGAGCGTGTTCACGACCGCGTTAAAGGTGGTTACGCCGTTGTAGCAGTAATCACAGGCTACGGCATTCTGGCATTCCGTGACCCGAACGGTATCCGTCCACTGGTGTACGGCAAGCGCGTTCTGGAGAACGGCGAAGAAGAGTTCATGGTTGCATCCGAAAGTGTAGCGCTGGACGTCGCTGGTTTTGAACTGGTTCGTGACATCGAGCCGGGCGAAGCGATCTTCATCACCATGGACGGCAAAGTTGAGACACAGCAGTGTGCGAAGAACAGCCGTCTGACACCATGTCTGTTCGAATACGTATACCTGGCACGTCCGGACTCCATCATCGATGAAGTGTCCGTGCACAAAGCACGTATGCGCATGGGTGTGAAGCTGGCAGAGAAAGTGCTGCGTGAAATGCCGGAACACGATATCGATGTGATTATCCCGATTCCGGATACCAGCCGTACTTCTGCACTGGAGATGGCTTACCACCTGGATGTGAAATTCCGCGAAGGTTTCATCAAAAACCGTTACGTGGGCCGTACCTTCATCATGCCGGGGCAGGAGCAGCGTAAGAAATCTGTACGTCGCAAGCTGAACCCGATCGAGATGGAGTTCAAAGACAAGGTTGTAATGCTAGTAGATGATTCCATTGTGCGTGGTACCACCTCTCAGCAGATCGTGCAGATGGCACGTGATATGGGTGCCAAGAAGGTGTACTTCGCATCTGCAGCGCCAGCCGTACGTTATCCAAACGTGTACGGTATCGACATGCCGTCCGTTTACGAGCTGATCGCTCACGGGCGTACCGATGAAGAAGTCGCAAACGAGATTGGCTGTGACTGGATGCTGTACCAGGATCTAGAAGACCTGAAAGAGAGCGTTCTGGCCGGCAACCCTGAAATTCAGGATTTCGATACCTGTGTATTTGATGGCAAATACGTAGCAGGTGATATCGATCAGACTTACCTGGATCGATTGGAAGAGAAGCGTAATGACTCAGCGAAAGCTGAAGAGAACGGGCAGCAAGTGAAAAGTAACGAATCGTCTGATCTGCACAGCAAGATCGTCTGATGAATCGCCTAGGCATAAGCCTGGTTTCGTACGAGAAGAGCGTATCCAGTGTGAAGGCGATGATTACGCCTTCGATACGCTGGCAGTACGTGCGGGCCAGCGTCGCACCGATGAAGGTGAACACAGCGACCCGATCTACCTGACTTCAAGTTACGTGTTCTCATCTGCCCGCGAGGCAGCGGCGCGTTTTGGTGGTGAAGAAGAGGGCAATATCTACTCACGCTTCACCAACCCTACAGTGCAGGCGTTCGAGCGTCGCATCGCGGCACTGGAAGGCGCGGAGCGTGCTGTTGCAACTTCATCCGGCATGGCGGCAATCATGGCGGTGGGTATCGCGCTGATTCAGCACGGCGACCATGTTGTCTGCTCTCGCAGTGTGTTTGGTTCGACGGTATCTCTGTTCAACAAATACCTGACACGTGCAGGCATCGAGACCACCTTTGTTGACCCGACCGATCTGGATGCGTGGCGTGCGGCGATCCGCCCGAACACGCGCATGTTCTTCATGGAAACACCGTCCAACCCGCTGGCTGAGCTAACGGATATTGAAGCGGTGTCTAAGATTGCACGTGAGCAG
>NZ_CAXRBQ010000161.1:0-8994 GCF_964228735.1 Pontibacterium sp.
AATGGATCGTTTTCTAGGTAAATAAAGGGGTGGTACTTCCTGCACCGCTCCAGGCCCTGAAAATCCTCTAGACTTTTGTATAGTGTTGACACTTTTTCGGCAATATTGAGTTGACGGCCAATTTTTAGGCAGCTATCGTTAACTTACATCAAGATTGTCGACAATCTTCAATCTGAAAAGGGTTGTTATGACAAATAAAGCAGTAGTTACTCCGTTTGAGCCAGAATCACGCACATTAGCGGATCGCGTTTGCGAAAAAATCGTTGATGCCATCGTGATGGGGGACATTCCCCCGGGCCACAAAATCAGTGAGCCGGAACTGGCGCGAACCTACGGTATTAGCCGTGGTCCGTTGCGCGAAGCAATTCGTCGCCTGGAAGGGTATCGACTGGTGGAGCGCAAGCCGCATGTCGGTGCGCGTGTTGTCAACTTGTCGGCAAAGGAACTGATAGAGATCTATCACGTTCGTGAAGCACTTGAAGGTATGGCTTGTCGCCTGGCGGCAGAGAATATGCCGCAGGATGAGATCGACGCACTGCGTCATCTGCTTGATGAGCATGAACGCAATGTGGCTGAACTGGACGGACGTTCCTATTTCCAGAAAGAGGGTGATCTGGATTTCCACCACCGCATCGTTAAAGGCAGCAAGAACGAAAAGCTGCTCGAGGTGCTGGGCGGTGAGCTGTATCACCTGGTTCGTATGTACCGATACAAATTCAGCGTTTCCAGCTCTCGACCAAAACGTGCATTGAAGGAACACCGCCAGATTGTCGATGCAATCGAGTCGCGTGATCCGGAACTGGCAGAGATGCTGATGCGTCGCCACATCGGCGCAGCACGTAAAAACATCGAAGGCCAACTGACCGCTACAACAGAAACCAACGCGGCTAAGCATGGCTGAAAAACTGACCGCAGGCGGACGTTTCCGCAAAGCACTGGCTGAGACCCAGCCTCTGCAGATCGTAGGTACCACCAACGCATACCACGCAATGATGGCAGAGCGCGTTGGTCACCAGGCTATCTACCTGTCTGGCGGCGGCGTTGCAAACCACTCTTACGGCCTGCCGGATCTGGGTATGACCTCCATGAACGATGTGCTGGCAGACGTTAGCCGCATCACCAGCGCAGTTGAAACGCCACTGCTGGTAGACATCGACACCGGTTGGGGTGGTGCATTCAACATCGCACGTACCGTTAAAGAGATGATCAAAGCGGGCGCGGCTGCAGTTCACCTGGAAGACCAGGTTGCACAGAAGCGTTGTGGTCACCGTCCAAACAAAGAGATCGTATCCCTGGAAGAGATGGTTGATCGCGTAAAAGCAGCAGCTGATGCGAAAACCGACGACGACTTCTTCATCATCGCCCGTACCGATGCATTCCAGATGGAAGGCCTGAACGCTGCAGTTGATCGTGCCCAGGCATGTCTGGAAGCGGGTGCTGACGGCATCTTCGCTGAAGCGGTTCACACTCTGGAAGACTACAAAGCATTCTCCGATGGCATCAACGGCGGTCACCTGCTGGCGAACATCACTGAGTTCGGCGCTACGCCTCTGTACAACAAGGCGGAGCTGGCTGAAAACGGCGCAACCATGGTGTTGTACCCACTGTCCGCTTTCCGTGCAGCAAACAAGGCAGCACTGAACGTGTACGAGCACATTCTGAAAGACGGCGACCAGAAAGCAGTTGTCGACACCATGCAGACCCGTATGGAACTGTACGATTTCTTGAACTACCACGACTTCGAGCAGAAGCTGGACGCGCTGTTCAAAGAAGGTAAAAACAAGTAAGCATTTCCCGGTAGTCCGAATAATAACTTATGAAGCGGGCCGACAGAGCCCGCCCTGATCTAAGGAGCACAACATGGCTGAGAAGAAACTAGGCGGCGCAGGCCTGCGTGGTCAATCCGCTGGTGAAACTGCACTTTGTACTGTTGGTAAAACTGGTGCTGGCCTGACCTATCGCGGTTACGACATCAAAGAACTGGCTGACAAGGCTCAGTTTGAAGAAGTAGCTTACCTGCTGCTGTACGGCAAACTGCCTAACCAGGCTGAACTGGACGCGTACAAAGCGAAGCTGAAAGGCATGCGCGCACTGCCGGACGCACTGAAAGTGGTTCTGGAACAGATTCCTGCTGATGCTCACCCAATGGACGTTATGCGTACCGGTTGCTCCATGCTGGGTAACCTGGAAGAGGAGAAAGATTTCTCCGAGCAGCACGATCACATCGATCGCATGCTGGCGATCTTCCCGGGCATGATCAACTACTGGTACAACTTCAGCCACAACGGTGTACGCGTTGAGGTTGAGACTGATGCCGATTCCATCGCGGAACAGTTCCTGTGGACCCTGCATAACGAAAAACCTGAGCCACTGCACGTTCAGGTAATGCACGCGTCTCTGATCCTGTACGCTGAGCACGAATTCAATGCGTCTACCTTTACTGCACGCGTATGTGCTTCCACCCTGTCTGATATCCACAGCTGTGTAACCGGTGCGATCGGTTCCCTGCGTGGTCCTCTGCACGGTGGTGCCAACGAAGCGGCGATGGCGATGATCGAAAACTGGCGCTCCCCAGAAGAAGCTGAAGCTGAAATCATGGCGATGCTGGCGCGTAAGGACAAGATCATGGGCTTTGGTCACGCGATTTACCGCGAGTCTGATCCACGTAACGCGATCATCAAAGAGTGGTCCAAGAAACTGTCTGAGCAGGTAGGCGACGAATACCTGTACGCAGTGTCCGAGCGTGTTGAAGCGGTTATGTGGCGCGAGAAGAAACTGTTCTGTAACGCAGACTTCTTCCACGCGTCTGCATACAACTTCATGGGTATCCCAACCAAGTTGTTTACCCCGATCTTTGTATGTTCCCGTGCTGCTGGCTGGACAGCTCACGTCATGGAGCAGCGTGCTAACAACCGCATCATCCGTCCATCTGCTGACTACACCGGTCCTGAGCATGCAGATTGGGTAGCGATCGAAGATCGTCCATAAGGTTTAAGGCGCAACGCCTCTGATCTCAGAGGTGTGGCTTGTTAACCCAGGCCACACCTCCACAAGAACAAATATCAGGAAACGGGACGTCCAGTTTCGCCTGCGTCCGGTTTTCATCCCTGAACACAATTCTCTCGTGGGTTTAGTTATGAACACTGCATACCGCAAACAATTAGCCGGCACTCAGGTCGACTACTTCGACACCCGTGAAGCGGTCGAAGCGATCGAGCCAGGCTCCTACGCTAAGCTGCCGTACACCTCCCGTGTACTGGCTGAGCAGCTGGTTCGCCGCTGTGAGCCTGAAGCGCTGACCGACTCCCTGAAACAGCTGATCAACCGTCAGCGTACCCTGGACTTCCCATGGTACCCGGCACGTGTAGTGTGCCATGACATCCTCGGCCAGACCGCACTGGTTGACCTGGCAGGTCTGCGTGACGCAATCGCCGATCAGGGTGGTGACCCATCCAAGGTAAACCCGGTAGTACCTACTCAGCTGATCGTTGACCACTCCCTGGCTGTAGAAGCACCAGGTTTCGATCCGGACGCATTCGAAAAGAACCGCGCGATCGAAGACCGTCGTAACGACGACCGTTTCCACTTCATCGACTGGTGTAAAACTGCGTTTGATAACGTAGACGTGATCCCAGCGGGTAACGGCATCATGCACCAGATCAATCTGGAGAAAATGTCTCCGGTGATCCAGAACCGCGACGGCGTTGCTTACCCGGATACCTGTGTAGGTACCGACTCCCACACACCACATGTTGATGCACTGGGTGTAATCGCAATCGGTGTGGGTGGTCTGGAAGCAGAAACTGTAATGCTGGGTCTGCCATCCATGATGCGTCTGCCGGACATCGTCGGCGTTAAGATTGTTGGCGAGCGTAAGCCGGGCATCACTGCAACCGATATCGCGCTGGCGATGACTGAGTTCCTGCGTAACGAGAAAGTTGTTTCCGCATACCTGGAATTCTTCGGCCCAGGTGCGAAGACCCTGTCTATCGGTGACCGTGCGACGCTGTCCAACATGACCCCTGAGTACGGCGCGTCTGCAGGTATGTTCTACATCGACGAACAGACCATCGACTACCTGAAACTGACCGGTCGTGAGCCTGAGCAGGTTGCGCTGGTTGAGCAGTACGCGAAAGAGACTGGCCTGTGGGCTGATGATCTGGAAAACGCTGAATACGAGCGCGTACTGGAATTCGATCTGTCTACTGTTGTACGTAACATGGCGGGTCCTTCCAACCCACACCGTCGTCTGCCGACTACTGCGCTGACTGAGCGTGGCATCGCTGGTGACGAGATGCTGGCGGCTGCGAAAGCTGAAGAAGCAGAAGGTCTGATGCCGGATGGCGCGGTAATCATCGCGGCGATCACCTCTTGTACGAACACTTCCAACCCACGCAACGTTGTAGCTGCGGGTCTGGTGGCTAAGAAAGCGAACGAGCTGGGTCTGGTTCGTAAGCCTTGGGTTAAGACCTCTTTCGCACCGGGTTCCAAAGTTGCAAAACTGTACCTGGAAGAAGCGGGCCTGCTGCCTGAGCTGGAAAAACTGGGCTTCGGTATCGTTGCATACGCATGTACGACCTGTAACGGTATGTCCGGTGCACTGGATCCGGTAATCGAAAAAGAAGTGGTTGAACGCGACCTGTACGCAACGGCTGTACTGTCCGGTAACCGTAACTTCGACGGCCGTATCCACCCACACGCTAAACAGGCATTCCTGGCATCTCCACCGCTGGTTGTGGCTTACGCGATCGCAGGTACCGTGCGTTTCGATATCGAAAACGACGTACTGGCTGTTGTTGATGGCAAAGAGATCACTCTGAAAGATCTGTGGCCATCCGATGAAGAGATCGATGCAATCGTAGAAAAGGCGGTTAAGCCTGAACAGTTCAACCAGATCTACATCCCAATGTTCGATCTGGGTGACGTAGAGCGCGCTGAAAGTCCGCTGTACGACTGGCGTCCAATGTCTACCTACATCCGTCGCCCTCCATACTGGGAAGGTGCACTGGCGGGCGAACGTACCATGAAAGGTATGCGTCCACTGGCGGTACTGGGTGACAACATCACCACCGACCACCTGTCTCCATCCAACGCAATTCAGGCGAGCTCTGCTGCTGGTGAATACTGCGCGAAAATGGGTCTGCCGGAAGAGGACTTCAACTCTTACGCAACTCACCGTGGTGACCACCTGACTGCTCAGCGTGCGACCTTCGCGAACCCTAAACTGCTGAACGAAATGTGCCGTGACGAAAACGGTGAAGTGAAGCAGGGTTCTCTGGCACGTATCGAGCCTGAAGGAACCGAAAGCCGTATGTGGGAAGCGATTGAAACCTACATGGATCGCAAGCAAAACCTGATCATCGTAGCAGGTGCTGACTACGGTCAGGGTTCCTCCCGTGACTGGGCGGCGAAAGGTGTTCGTCTGGCGGGTGTTGAAACCATCGTTGCAGAAGGTTTCGAGCGTATCCACCGTACCAACCTGGTAGGTATGGGTGTACTGCCGGTTGAGTTCAAAGCCGGTGATACCCGTCACACTTACGGCATCGACGGTACAGAGACTTTCGACATCGAGGGTGAGATATCCCCACGTTGCGACCTGACTCTGATCATCAACCGTGCTAACGGCGAGAAGGTTGAAGTGCCTGTAACTTGCCGTCTGGATACGGCTGCTGAAGTGAATGTCTACAAAGCGGGCGGTGTACTGCAGCGCTTCGCAAAAGACTTCCTGGCGAGCGAAGCGTAAGGCTTAGCCGCTAGTCTGACGGGCACCGGAACTCGGTGCCCGTCATCTCTCCCGAGAGCTTTTAACTACCATCACGTAATGCGTGATCGCAGTTAAGGGTTTTCACCTTCAAAGTGTAGGGTGCAATATCCACGCGTATTGCACCGCCAAGGCCAGCGAAGGCCTGATAGAAACAAAATTACGAAACAGGACAAGATCCCATGGCACACGTACCTCAGATTAAGATCCCTGCTACTTACATCCGTGGTGGCACCAGTAAAGGTGTTTTCTTCCGTCGTCAGGACCTGCCGGCAGCGGCGCAGGAGCCGGGTGAAGCACGCGACAAGATCCTGATGCGTGTGATCGGTAGCCCTGATCCATACGGCCAGCAGATCGATGGCATGGGTGGTGCAACCTCCAGTACTTCCAAAACCGTCATCCTGGATAAAAGCTCTGTGCCAGACCACGACGTGGACTACCTGTTCGGTCAGGTTGCGATCAACAAAGCATTCGTCGATTGGTCCGGTAACTGCGGTAACCTGACTGCAGCAGTTGGCGCATTCGCGATCTCTGGTGGTCTGGTAGACCCGGAGCGTATCCCGGAAAACGGCATCTGCACCGTACGTATCTGGCAGAAAAACATTCAGAAAACCATCATCGCTCACGTACCAATCACTAACGGTGAAGTACAGGAAACCGGTGACTTCGAACTGGACGGCGTAACCTTCCCGGCAGCGGAAGTTGTAATCGAGTTTATGGACCCGGCTGATGGCGAAGGCTCCATGTTCCCAACCGGTAATCTGGTCGATGACCTGGAAGTGCCAGCCTTTGGTGACAAGCCTGCGACAACTTACAAGGCCACCATGATCAATGCCGGTATCCCGACAATTTTTGTCAACGCGGCTGATATTGGCTACACCGGTACCGAGTTGCAGAAAGACATCAACGGTAATGCCGATGTGCTGGCTTGGTTCGAACACGTTCGTGCTCACGGCGCGGTGAAAATGGGCCTGATCGAGAACATCGAAGAAGCTGTCGCTCGTCAGCACACCCCTAAGATCGCCTTCGTAGCCCCTGCGACTGACTACGAAGCGTCCAGCGGCAAACAGATATCTGCCAACGACATCGATGTATGTGTACGCGCATTGTCTATGGGCAAACTGCACCACGCCATGATGGGCACCGCGTCTGTAGCAATCGCAACCGCAGCTGCTGTTCCAGGCACCCTGGTGAACTTGGCGGCTGGTGGCGGTGAGCGTGAAGCGGTAACCTTCGGCCACCCATCCGGAACCCTGCGCGTCGGTGCAGCGGCAGAAGAGAAAGAGAACGGCGACTGGACCGCGAAAAAAGCAGTCATGAGCCGTAGCGCCCGTGTCGTTATGGAAGGTTTCGTTCGTATCCCAGGCGATACCTTCTAAGGATCTACCGTAAAGAGCTCTGATTGGAGTAACCAAAGCGTGTGGTGGGTTTACCTATCATGATCCGCCACGCAGTTGCTTCGTTGACCCCGCCTTGGCGGGGTTTTTTTATGGCAGTGTGTTGGTTTCGGTATTTAGACTTAAGCGATCCAAAGGGCTTTGAGTGCCTGCATAATGCTGCCCAATAACATGGGTGTAGATCTGCGTGGTCTTAACGTCATTGTGTCCAAGCAGCTCCTGTACAGTGCGCAGGTCACGGCCGGATTGCAGTAAATGCGTTGCGAACGAATGGCGAAACGTATGGCAGGTAACCCGTTTATGTATTTGGCTGTTTAACACCGCTCGCCGGAGCGCTTTCCGTGGTGAGCTTTGATGTAGATGATGTCGGCATAGTTCTCCAGAATGTGGGTGAGGGGACAGAGTGGTTGAAGGAAAAATAAACATCCACGCTGGCTCCTTGTACGCACTTGGGAATTTGCGTCCTAGAGCGACTGGCATCGAAGGGCCAACACCAATAGCATTGTCTCGCGACTGAAGCTCTATCGCTTTCTCTGTTAATGATTCCAGTGCTGGCACGAGCTTAGGACTGAGAATGGTTTGACGGTCCTTCTTGCCCTTGCCATCGCGAACAGTAAGCGAAAGCCCCTTTAGATCAATATCTTTGACGCGAAGCCGCAGGCATTCAGTAATCCTCAAGCCGCTACCATATAGAAGTTCAAATATTGTTCTATGTACGCCGCGAAGCCCGGAGAGTAACAGGGCGACCTCTTCCGGATGTAAAACAGTCGGTAACTGTCTCTGTTTCGTGGCCAGCTTGAAACCAAGATTACCCAGATCTCGCTTGAGGACATGCCGGTACATGAATACCAACGCATTGAGTGCAACTTTCTGGGTATTTGCTGCGACATGGCGTTCTTCAGCGATCCACGTGAGGAATTGGGTGACTGCTTCTGGGGGAAGGTCGGCTGGATGCTGCTTGCCGTGAAAGTAAATGAACTGACGAACCCAGAACAAGTAGGCTTTTTCAGTTCTGATGCTGTATTCACGCAACCGAATCTCACTTCGGATGCGAGAAAGGAAAGGGCTTCCTGCCATTTTTCGATCTCCTTGTATGTTGTCTGTATAAATATACAGTGTTATGGGGCGATTACTAGTCGCGATATGCAGCAACAAACTCTCGTTTTCTTCTGCCTAACATGTTAAAAATGCTTGTATGTCAAACGGATAGACTTCGAGGCTGGGTAGATAACGAGACCCCCTCGTTATCTTCATAAAGCGAGAACGCTCGGTTTTTCAGGGAGGAAAAAGGCGATGCTCAGTCACTTTTCCCTTTCTGATCAGCTGCTTAAGAATTTTTTCCCCTATTTTATACAGTGGGCAAATCGAGCGGTCTTCTTATACAAATGTTGGAGCTGACGCCTAACTTAAACTTCATGTTTTTCATGTAGTTAAGTGGGTCTAGTGAGCTGTGTCAGGGGGCGAAATCTCAAACGTGCCAAATTCAGAAAATGTCCTATATCTGTGATTCCTTTTATCAGGTACCGTGAACCGCAGGATGCACGTTTGAACACGTTCAACCGACGCAGCCAGACGAGTTCACGGTAGGGAAGAACCACGATATGGGCTTGGTTTTTCTGGATGTGGATAGGCAATGGAGACAACGCACGCTGTAACTCGCCAACGGGTCCCACCTTTAATTGCTGGAGAATCGGAAGCTATGGAACGGCGGCGCAATCCAACAACTCGCGTCACACGATCTCTTTTGCACGGGATGCCAAAGAGACGTGCGAGCATAAATCGTTAGATTGTATGGAGGTATGTAGTGACTCGCGCGTATGCCCTTAAATTCAAGGG
>NZ_CAXRBQ010000162.1:0-11702 GCF_964228735.1 Pontibacterium sp.
CGCCCAGTAGTGTGACCCGCAACACGCCTCCATCGCCACGCGGCACGGCGGTAACTTACTTAACTGTTTCAGCAGCTGTACCCACGCCACATTTTTTGAAAGCCGTGTATGTCCTTGTCCATCAATGCCGTGCAATTGAAATGACAACTTGGCGATATCGATACCAACGATGCTAATCTTACTCATAGTGGACCCCCTATCTAGTGATGCCGGTACAAACTTAATTGTGGCACTTAGGTGGGCGGGTCCATTTCATTTGCTACACATACGTGTCCGTAGCAGCCCGCTCCGAGGGCGACATTTCGGCGGTTAATTCACACCATGTGGTCGCGCTCGGAGAGCGCTGCTACAGGTGCATCTTATCGTTCTACTGTCGTAAATAACAAACGCGACACCCTAAATTCCCCTCTAAATCCCGCTGCAGGCCGCAATATACGGTCAATGACCCTTCGGTTGGTCGGTTTTAGTAATCCGCGGGTCGTTTCCAGCCTCTTACTGTCTTTTTCGAAAAATTACACTGAACGAAGTTTGGAAAGTTAGCCATCTTTCCCGTTTCTTGCCCATCTGCCGTTAGAGGGTGAGAAGCACATCCGGTTTAAGTCAGTTAGGTATAGAAAAAGGATAACAACAATGAACGCAGCCGATCTGCACAATGATTCCATCGTTATCGATGGCCTGATCTGCGCGAAGTGGAATCGCGAACTGTTTGAAGACATGAGCAAGGGCGGGCTGACCGCAGCGAACTGTACTGTGTCCTTCTGGGAAAACTTCGAAGGTACGGTTAAGAACATCGTAGAGATGAACCAGCTGATCGAAGCGAACAGCGATCTGCTGATGAAAGTACGCACCACCCGTGACATCTACCGCGCGAAAGAAGCAGGTGTGACCGGTGTGATGATGGGCTTCCAGAATGCTCACGCGTACGAAGATCAGATCGGCAACGTACAGATCTTTAAGGATCTGGGCGTGGGTATCACTCAGATGTGCTACAACACCCAGAACCTGGTGGGTACTGGCTGCTACGAGCGCGACGGTGGTCTGTCTGGTTTCGGTCACGAGATCGTAGCTGAGATGAACCGCGTTGGCGTTCTGTGTGACCTGTCTCACGTTGGTCCTAACACTGCGAAAGAAGTTATCGACGCATCCAACAAGCCAGTGGCGTACTCCCACTGTCTGCCTGCTGGCCTGAAAGAACACCCACGTAACCGTACCGATGAAGAGCTGAAGTACATCGCTGACAACGGCGGTTTCGTAGGTGTGACCATGTTTACTCCGTTCCTGCGTGCAGGTGTGAATGCAACCGTAGAAGACTACGTGGAAGCGATTCAGTACATCTACAACATCGTGGGTGAAGACGCGATCGGCATTGGTACCGACTTCACTCAGGGCCACGGCCAGGACTTCTTCGAATACCTGACTCACGACAAGGGGTACGCCCGTCGTCTGACCCGCTTCGGCGAAATCATCAACCCTAAAGGCATCCGTACAGTCGGTGAGTTCCCGAACCTGACTGAAGCGCTGTTGAACGCTGGTTTCTCTGAAACTCAGGTTCGCAAGATCATGGGTGAGAACTGGGTGAACCTGCTGAAAGAGGTTTGGGGCGAGTAATTAAACGGCCCCGTTACAGAGTATGTAGCGGGGCATCGGGCATCGGGTGATTGGGCTCCTCGATGGCTTTTGCCCCGTTACTCCTAATTTGCGTAATCCGGTTCTTACATCGCAATTGTATCGAAACAACACCGGTTACGCCTGACAACAGAATTGAATTTGAGGTTTTAAGAAATGGGTGTACACGCTCCAGAAATGCCAATCAACGTAGATGACGAAACCGGCGTATGGACTACTGACGCATTGCCAATGCTGTATGTGCCTCGTCACTTCTTCGTGAACAACCACATGGCGATCGAAGAGGAGATCGGTGCCGAGAAGTACGCTGAGATCCTGTACAAGGCTGGTTACAAATCTGCGCACTACTGGTGTGAAAAGGAAGCAGCTGAGCACGGCATGAGCGGTGCAGAGGTATGGGACCACTACATGAAGCGTCTGTCTCAGCGTGGCTGGGGCTTCTTCGTGACTGAAGAGCTGGACCTGGAAAAAGGCACTGCAAAAGTACGTCTGGAAAACTCTGCGTTCGTTTACCAGTATGGCCAGGTAAACCGCAAAGTGGACTACATGTTCACTGGTTGGTTTGCAGGTGCACTGGATCAGATCGCAGAAAGCCTGGGTTACGACGTTCGCACTAAAGCGGAACAGACCCAGTGTGCAGCCGAGGATGGTTGTGACGTTGGTTACTTCGAAGTAACCCCACTGTAAGACGCAACACGACAAGAGCAAAGCAGGTCTTCGGGCCTGCACACTAAAAACAAAATCTGGCACTAGGAGTCGAATTACAGCGCAATGGCTGTAAACGGCTCCAGCCAAATAAGAAATAAATAAGGTGGGGTCCGATTATGTCCCAGTTTGATGTGCTGTTTGAGCCGCTCAAGATTAACAAGCTGACCATCCGTAACCGTATTGTCAGCACCGCTCACGCCGAGGTTTACGCGACCGATGGCGGTATGACCACTGATCGCTATGTGAAGTACTACGAAGAAAAGGCCAAGGGTGGTTGTGGCCTGTGTATCTGTGGTGGTTCCAGTGTGGTTTCCATCGACAGTCCGCAAAGCTGGTGGAGTTCTGTAAACCTCTCCACTGATCGGATTATCCCTCACTTCCAGAATCTGGCCGACGCTGTACACAAGCACGGCGGCAAGATCATGATCCAGATTACCCACATGGGCCGTCGTTCCCGTTGGGACGGTGAAAACTGGGTTAACCTGATGTCTCCATCCGGTATCCGTGAGCCTGTTCACCGTGCGACTTGTAAGACCATCGAAGAGGAAGAGATCTGGCGCGTAATCGGCGACTTTGCTCAGGCGGCACGTCGTGCGAAAGAGGGTGGCCTGGACGGTGTTGAACTGTCTGCAGTACACCAGCACATGATCGACCAGTTCTGGTCTCCACGTGTAAACAAACGTACCGACAAATGGGGCGGCACTTTTGAAAACCGTATGCGCTTTGGTATGGAAGTACTGAAAGCGGTACGTGCAGAAGTAGGCCCTGATTTCGTTGTGGGCATGCGTATCACCGGTGACGAGTTCCACCCGGACGGTCTGAACCACGACGACATGAAAGAGATCGCAGCGTACTACAATGCCACCGGTCAGATTGACTACTTCGGTGTTGTAGGTTCCGGTTGTGACACCCACAACACGCTGGCGAACGTAATCCCGAACATGAGCTACCCACCTGAGCCGTTCCTGCACCTGGCAGCTGGCATCAAGGAAGTGGTAGACGTGCCTGTTATTCACGCACAGAACATCAAAGACCCTAACCAGGCGAAACGTATCATCGAAGCCGGTTATGTGGACTTCGTAGGCATGACCCGTGCACACATCGCTGACCCGCACCTGATCGCTAAGATCAAGATGGATCAGGTTGATCAGATCCGTCAGTGTGTTGGCGCGAACTACTGTATCGACCGTCAGTACCAGGGTCTGGACGTTTTGTGTATCCAGAACGCTGCAACCTCCCGTGAGTACATGGGGCTGCCACACATCATCGAAAAGACCGACGGTCAGATCCGTAAAGTGGTTGTTGTTGGCGGTGGCCCTGGTGGTCTGGAAGCCGCACGTGTTGCAGCCGAGCGTGGCCACAATGTAACCCTGATCGAAAAAGGCGAAGAGCTGGGTGGTCAGATCACGCTGGCATCTAAAGCACCACAGCGTGACCAGATTGCCGGTGTGACCCGTTGGCTGGTCATGGAGCTGGAACGTCTGGGTGTTGATATCCGTCTGGGTACCGCAGCCGATGTTGAGCTGGTTCGCGAACTGAAACCAGACGTATGTGTACTGGCAACCGGTGGTCGTCCTTACATCGATCAGAACCCGGAGTGGGGCGCAGAGGAAGGTCTGGTTATCTCCAGCTGGGATATCCTGAGCGGCAAAGTTGAGCCAGGTAAGAACATCCTGATCTACGATACCATCTGTGAGTTCTCCGGTATGTCTGCGGCTGACTACGCTGCATCCAAAGGCTCTCTGGTAGAGCTGGTAACCGACGACATCAAGCCGGGCGTAGGCATCGGTGGTACCACATTCCCAACTTACTACCGCTCTCTGTACGAGAAAGAGGTGATCATGACCTCTGACTTCCTGTTGGAGAAGGTATACCGCGAAGGCGACAACCTGGTAGCTGTACTGGAGAACGAGTACACCGGCCAGAAAGAGGAGCGCGTGGTAGATCAGGTAGTTGTTGAGAACGGTACCCGTCCAAACGAAGAGCTGTACTACGCACTGAAAGAGGAATCCCGCAACAAGGGTCAGATCGACAACGACGCGTTGTTCGATATCAAACCGCAGCCTGTGCTCTCCGAGTCCGGCGACGGCATGATCCTGTGGCGTCTGGGTGACTGTGTATCCCAGCGTAACGTGCATGCAGCAATGTATGATGCACTGCGCCTCTGCAAAGACCTCTAAGTCGTTATACCGTCACTCCGCTGCGGTGGGGTGACGGCATTTCTAGAATAACAGGGCAGGTCCACTGCCCGTACACCAGTTCTGTGAGGGTGAAAAATGGTTCTCGACTGGTTACCTTCTGTTTTGATCGCCGTCGCACTGTCTCTGGCAGTGATCGGTGCAGTACGTCGCGTAAGCTTGTGGCGTGCCGGTCAGCCTGACAAGGTTGATCTGATCGCCGGTCTGATGGCAATGCCAAAGCGCTACCTGCACGATCTGCACGATGTAGTAGAGCGCGATAAGTACATGTCTAAAACCCACGCCGCAACCGGTGGTGGTTTTGTTCTCTCCGTAGTGTTGATTCTGGCGGTGCACCTGTTTGGTGTAGATAGCCAGATTCTGGCCTGGGCGCTGTTGGTGGCGCTGGTGCTGATGTTTGTGGGTGCACTGTTTGTATTCAAGCGCCGCATGGACCCACCAAGCCGTATCTCCAAAGGCCCTTGGATGCGCCTGCCGAAAAGTCTGCTGGCGTTCTCCTCTGCGTTTATCATCCTGACCCTGCCTGTAGCTGGCATTCTGCCGGAAGGTACTGGCGGTTGGGTGCTGACGATTATCCTGAGCGTAGTGATCGCGATGGGTCTGGCCGAGATGCTGTTCGGTATGACCTGGGGTGGTCCGATGAAGCACGCCTTTGCTGGTGCGTTGCATCTGGCATTCCACCGTCGTCAGGAGCGTTTTGGCGGTGGTCGTTCCACCGGTCTGAAACCGGTTGATCTGACTGCGAACGATGGCAAGCCAGAGATTCTGGGTGTTTCCAAACCAAAAGACTTTAAATGGAACCAGCTGCTGGGTTTTGATGCCTGCGTACAGTGTGGTCGCTGTGAAGCAATGTGCCCGGCGTTTGCTGCTGGCCAGCCGCTGAACCCGAAAAAACTGATCCAGGATATGGTGGTGGGTCTGGCCGGTGGTACCGATGCCAAATATGCCGGTAGCCCATACCCGGGTAAAGAAGTCGGTTACGCCAAGGGTGGACCGGATCAGATCATCACTCAAGGTTTGGTTGATCCTGAGACGCTGTGGTCCTGTACGACTTGCCGCGCCTGTGTGGAAGAGTGCCCGATGATGATCGAGCACGTGGATGCGATCGTTGATATGCGCCGCTTCCTGACTATGGAGAAGGGCAACACCCCGAACAAGGGGGCTGAAGTCCTGGATAACATCATCGCGACCGATAACCCGAACGGTTACGCTCCGGCGAACCGTGCCAACTGGGCAGCGGACCAGAACCTGCCGCTGATGCGCGATGTGAAGAAAGCGGATGTGCTGTTCTGGGTATCTGACGGTGCTTTCGATATGCGCAGCCAGCGTATCCTGCGCTCCTTCGTGAAACTGATGAAAGCAGCGAATGTCGATGTGGCGATCCTGGGTGACGAAGAGCTGGATAGCGGTGACGTAGCCCGTCGTCTGGGTGACGATGCTGTGTTCCAGAGCCTGGCGAAGCGTAACCTGGAGATTCTGTCCCAGTACGAGTTTAAAACTATCGTGACCACAGACCCGCACGCATACCATTGTCTGCGTAACGAGTACGGTGACTTTGGTAGCGACGCGCTGGACGGTGTAGAAGTTCTGCACCACACCACCTACCTGAACCGTCTGGTACAGGAAGGCGACCTGAACCTGGAGCCGTTCAAAGGTGGCACAGTAACCTATCACGACCCATGTTACCTGGGCCGTTACAACGGTGAATACGAAGCACCACGTGAGCTGTTGCGCTCCCTGGGCATCGAGATCGCCGAGATGGAACGTTCCGGTTTCCGCTCCCGCTGCTGTGGCGGTGGTGGTGGCGCACCAATCACCGATATTCCGGGTGAACGTCGTATCGCTGACATGCGTATGGAAGACGTAAACACCACCGGTGCCGAGTTGGTAGCGGTAGGCTGTCAGCAGTGTACTGCGATGCTGGAAGGTGTGGTTGAGCCGCGTCCGGAGGTGAAAGACATTGCCGAGATTCTGGCTGATCAGCTGATCGAGGAGGTGCACTGATGAGTGATGTAATTCGTCGCGATCCACGCGCTGAATGGATCGCCCGTAACCGCCTGCATCCACTACATGGCACAATTGCTGTGGGTGATGATGCGGAAGTACGTGGCCCGTCGGGTCTGCTGCGTAAGAACCCACACAAAGTTGGCTTTATCGGTCCAAACGGCATCAAGCGTATCGACCGTCTGAAAGGCAACGGTGCGGCATCCGGTATGGGCCGTCGCAGCAGTGGTCCGCAGGAAGTTCAGCTGCCGCTGCACAGCGTTGAGAGTCCAGATTTCTACATCGTCGTGGTACCGGATCTGGTGGGCGGTCGTCTCACCAGCCAGGATAAAGATATCCTGGGTCAGGCGCACAAGATTGCAAACGGCATCAAAGGCGAGGGCGCTGTAGTTGCCGTATGCTTCGGTGAAAGCAAAGAAGAGAACTACGACACTGCCGGTGTGGATCGCCTCATCCACCTGGAAGGTGAAGAGTACGAAGGCTTCAGCCCTGAGCAGCGTCTGGCGGCGCTGGTTCAGGTCGAGGCCAGCCTGCAGCCGAAGCACTGGTTGTTCCCGGACAGCGTGAACGGTGGTACCGATCTGGGTTCCCGTCTGGCAGCACGTCTGGGCGAGCGTCCGGCGGTTCAGGCTTGGCAGGTTACCCACGAGACTACCGTCAGCCGTGGCGCATCCCAGAGCCTGGATATCACGCGTGAAACACCGCGTATCCTGATGCTGTTGGAAGAGTGTGCAGACGCGATCGATGAAACCCGTCACGAAGCGAAAGCGCTCGAGCTGGATTCCGTGCCGCGTGCCATCGTTCAGCTGCAGGATCAGGGCCAGGTGGCTGTGGATCCAAACGCAATCCCACTAGCTGAAGCCGAGTTTATCCTCTCTGCAGGTAACGGTATTCACAACTGGGATCAGTTCCACGACACCGCGGCTGCACTGGGTGCCACTGAAGGCGCGAGCCGTGTGGCGGTGGACGATGGCTTTATGCCGCGTTTCCGTCAGGTGGGTGCAACCGGTACCTGGGTAACCGCACGTGTTTATCTCGCAGTGGGCATCTCCGGTGCGATCCAGCACATGCAGGGTATCGGGCAGTGTGACAAAGTTGTCGCCATCAACACCGATGCCGGTTGTGACATGGTGAAACGTGCTGCGCTGAGTGCCATCGGCGACAGTGAAGAGATCCTGGGCGAGCTGCTGAAGCTGGCGCAGGAACACCGTGCGAACAAGGGTGAGGAGGGCGAACAGAATGCAGCCTAATATTAAGCAGTCATTGGATATCGTCTCCCTGGTCTCTATCGGCCAGCACCCACAGTCCGGTCGTGTACGCCGTGCCGAGCAGGACGGTCGCGCAGTGGAATTGGGCATGAATCTGGGCGGTGATAACCTCACCGTTCTGCATGCCGGTGACCCGCAGGAGCAGGCACTGCGTACCTACGCAGGTATGGGCCTGTCTTCCATGCAGGTACTGAACCTGGATTTGCAGGATGATGCGGTACCGGCCCTGGCCGACTACCTGCAGCAGCTGCGCCCGGACATTGTTCTGACCGGTGTACGTGCAGAAAGCGGTGAATCCTCCGGTATGGTGCCATACCTGCTGGCGGAGAAGCTGAACTGGCCAGTCGTGGCGCGTATCGCTGATATCGTCTCTGTAGAAGATGGTGTTGCAGAAGTGATGCTGGCACTGCCACGTGGTCAGCGCCGTGCACTGAAAGTCGCACTGCCGTTTGTGGCGAGTGTTGATAACGCGGCACCGGAAGCACGGCAGAGTGCATACGGTCCGGGTATCCGCGCTCAGATCGAACCGCTGGCGGGTGTGAAGGAAGAGGATACTGTTCGCAGTAACTGGTCCGAAGCCAAGGCCAAACCACGGCCGAAACGTTTGAAGGTGGTCAAAGCCAAGACTGCTGCAGAGCGATTCAAGGCTGCGACCGCCAAGCCTCAGGGCGAAGCGGGTAAGGTATTGAAAGGCGTGCCAGCCAAAGAGCAGGCACAAGAGATCTTCAATCTTCTGCTAGAAGAGAAGGTGATCTAAAGTACGTGTAAGATCAAAAACCTGGGGTTGTTTTAGCATCCCCGGGTTTTTTAGTTTCGGGGGAAACAAAAATTATGATGATCGTAGACCTGGTTGATGAACGAGACTTCAATGAAAAACTGATCGCATTGGGTGTGGCCATTACACCGGATAGCGTGCTCGACGAGAGCAAAGGTGCCGTCTTGGCCTGGCTGGCGGATAATGAAGAGGGTAAAGCGGCACTTAAGGCGCTGTTTGAAACTCTGGAAAACGGTGAGATCACCGTGCTGCCGGATGTGAAAACCGTGATTGAAGAGCTGTCTGTAGCACTTCAGTAATACCTAGAACGCATACGACCAGGAGGCCAGTGCAGATGGATAAACACATCGTAAAACAGTGGATAGGTATTCTGCTGCTGGCCTTTGTCGTGTGTGGTCTGGGCTGGCTGGCCTGGATTGATTTGGTGGGTTAACCGAATCCTGCGTGTTTTGTAGGGCTGGCTCGTCGTCATCGAAGGTGATTAGCCTGCCGGCAGGCTGAAGCCTGCCCTACATTGGGTATTGTGCCTCCATAAACCAAATACCAAGCTCGAACCCTGTAGCAGCGGGCTCCGACCGCGACCTTTCGAAGCCTGGAACATGTCGCCCTCAGAGCGGGCTGCTACAGCGTACAAACCACCTCCATTGGTGAAATCTGACTCCTAACTCTGTAGCAGCGGGCTTTTATGCCCTTTGGGTGCCGACCGCGACCTTTCGAAGCGCGGATTATGTCGCCCTCAGAGCGGGCTGCTACAAAACACAAACCACCTACGGTGGTGAAATCAGACACCGAACCCTGTAGCAGCGGTCTCCGACCGCGACCATTCGAAGCGCGGAACATGCCACCCTCAGAGCGGGCTGCTACATACACACCCCCAAAACACCCCAAAAAACACTACATATTTCACTTTGCATAAATGCTGCTTATTTGTGCATTTCTATGCATATTTGGTGCATTTTGAAGCATTTTTTAAGCATGTCGATAACGGACAGCTTTCATCTATATGTGTCGCTAAAAGTCACTTTCAGAAATTCCACTCCTCGTAATATTGAATGGTCTGATCAGGAACCTTAAGCGGTTTTGCTCACCGGGGCTGTAAGAGCCGGCCTCACGGGGGAGTCGCAATATCCCTATCTCAGAGAAGTCATTGTCAACCTGCCAAGGGCAATTTGTCGTGCTGAGATAAGAATGTTCGCCAAGCCAGATTTGAAGCAAGAACGTTTACGGTTCCACGCATTTGATCAGCGAGTTCGTAAACAAAAACTCGACACTACCTATCGCCGTTATGCACTGCCAAGCCGGTTTCGGTTCCCCGGCAGTACCGCTCAGCGGGGATAGAAATTCTAATAAAAATACGGAGTAGTTCTATGAACCAAATGGCAACAGATCGCCCTAAGTCGGCGGAGTATACCTCCGACTATAAGGCGGGTCAGGATAACGTGCAGATCATGGGTATGGATGTCCATAACCCGGTCTTCACTACCAGTGCTCTGGCTATCCTTTCCTTCATCGTGCTGGCATTGCTTTTCCCTGCTGACGCAAAAGAGATGCTTGTTGGTGCACGTACCTGGTCTATCGAGACTTTCGATTGGCTGTTCATGATTGGCGGTAACGTCTTCGTCCTCTTCTGTCTTGCTCTGATTGTCCTGCCGGTAGGTAAGGTTCGCCTGGGTGGCGCTTCTGCAAAGCCTGAGTTTAGCCGTCTGTCCTGGTTCTCCATGCTGTTCGCAGCAGGTATGGGTATCGGTCTGATGTTCTGGAGTGTGGCGGAGCCAGTGGCTTACTACACCGATTGGTGGGGTACTCCGCTGAACGCTGAAGCGAAAACACCGGACGGTGCGTCTGCTGCTATGGGCGCAACCATGTTCCACTGGGGCCTGCACCCATGGGCAATCTACGGTGTTGTTGCACTGGCACTGGGATTCTTCACCTACAACAAGGGTCTGCCGCTGACCATCCGTTCCGCTTTCTACCCGCTGCTGGGTGAGCGTGTATGGGGTCTGCCGGGTCACATCATCGATATCGTTGCAGTCCTGGCGACCATCTTTGGTCTGGCGACTTCTCTGGGTCTGGGTGCATCCCAGGCAGGTGGTGGCCTGAGCTTCCTGTTCGGCATCGAAAACAACATCTCCACTCAGGTAGCAATCATCGTAGCCGTATCCGCAATCGCGATCTTCTCCGTAGTTCGTGGTCTGGACGGTGGCGTTAAGATTTTGAGTAACATCAACATGACCCTGGCGGGCGTGCTGATGCTGTTCGTGATCCTGGCGGGTTCTGTTGCAGGTTTCTTCGGCAACCTGTTCGGTACTATCGGTGCATACGCAGAGGACATCATTCCACTGAGTAACTGGATGGGCCGTGAAGACGAGAAGTTCTACAAAGGCTGGACCGTGTTCTACTGGGCATGGTGGGTATCCTGGTCTCCATTCGTAGGTATGTTCATCGCACGCGTATCCAAAGGCCGTACCGTACGTGAGTTCATGATCGCAGTACTGCTGATCCCAACGCTGGTATCCGCTGTATGGATGGCTGCATTCGGTGCGCAGGCGCTGGATCAGATTCAGAACAACGTAGGTCAGCTGACAGGTGGCTTGGGCGACGTATCCCTGGCGATGTTCCAGATGCTGGAAAACCTGCCAATGGCTGAGATTACCTCTGCTCTGGCAATCGTTTTGGTACTGGTGTTCTTCATCACCTCTTCCGACTCCGGTTCCCTGGTAATCGACTCCATCACCGCAGGCGGTAAAGTAAACGCACCAGTTCCACAGCGTATCTTCTGGGCTGTGCTGCAGGGTGTTATCGCAGGTGTACTGCTTTACGGTGGCGGCTCCGAAGCCCTGACCGCACTGCAGGCAGGTGCGATCACCACAGGTCTGCCGTTTACGGCAATCCTGCTGCTGATGTGTGTCAGCATCTACAAAGGTCTGAAAACTGAGGTTTAAGGGTTGTAGATAACAAGCACGCAAGAAAAAGCCGGCGAAAGCCCACTGCTGTCCCATAGTTTTTGATCATAAAGGGATCCTCAGTTGAGGATCCCTTTTTTGCTTATCTGGTGGCTCTGGATTTAATAGCTCAACCAGTGGTTTTCGCTCAAATAAACTCACCTGAAGTACCCGCATGATG
>NZ_CAXRBQ010000163.1:0-9054 GCF_964228735.1 Pontibacterium sp.
GTTGCGCCTTGAGTCTGAAAAATCGCGTTGCATGCCCCTGAATCCGGGTACTTCAGCTCCTCGTTGGACAACATTCCGAGAAAACAGGCCTCGAGGAGTATTCATGAAAAATCCGGGCTAAATCACAGCTTGTCAGGGAGTTTTCAGAGTTGCTTAAGACGCGTCTGCAAGAGATGGCCGATGCGAGTGAGGGGTTGTTTGTGTGTAAAACTAGCAGATAACTATTCGAGAGAGATTACAACTTTCTCGCCCTTATCATGCTCTTCAATCTCGATAAGCGTTCCGCTTACGTCAGGATTCAGCGAAAGCTTAACGATTTCATCCACATCAATTCCTTTTTGCTCTAGCTGTTCCGCCGCAAGTTTTGGAAACAAAGCCGAGGCGACCTTCAAGACACTGCCGGGAATGGTGATTGTGGTCTTTGGTTTATCAGTATTGAGCTTGAACACGCGAATTTTCACATCAGCCATGATGCTCACCTCGTCAGACAGGTATCAGGTAGTAGACGTCCGTAGATACACGGGGCATGTTTCCTTGAAGGATAGGCTTCATCGGAGAGGGATCAATTTTTCAATACATCCTTCCTATCATGCATGTCGGGTCGAATTAATAGCGGTATCTTTCAGGCTATTGTTTGAATTCTTGCCGCAGGCCTTTGTGGTTTTGGGCGATTCGTAATAGGCTTTGTTTAGTTGTGTCTATTACGCTTGGATCAGAATGCGAATTGGTATCCGCAAAAAATTAGTTGCGCTTTTTGGCTTATTGATAGCCCTCAGCTTGGTGCACTATTTCAAGATTAAGCAGGCAACTGAAGATGCTTCGCGCCAACTTGAGTGGGTTGAGCATACCCATGAAGTGATTGTGACCAGTGAGATATTGCTGGGACAGCTAAGGGATGCTGAAACCGGACAGCGAGGATACCTGCTGACCGGCGAGCCCGACTACCTTGAACCCTATCTTAGTGGAGTTGAAGGCACGAAGAGCCTTTTGACAACGCTTCAATCCTTAACCGTAGATAATGCAGAACAGCAGGAAACGCTGCAGCAGGTTAGTGCGCTGGTCGATCGGAAGTTTGCTGAACTCTCTGAAACGATTGAATTCGCCAGAGCTGGAGATACCGAGCGTGCGTTGCAGATCGTAAAGGAGGATGTCGGCAAGCATCTAATGGACCGGATAAGGGATCAGATCGGCGGATTTCGCAAAGTAGAGCAGCAACTGCTGATTCAGAGGGAGGCAGCCTACGAACGCAGCCAGCAGTATCTGGAGTTCTTGTTCTTTGCCGAGGTGATTGTTCTCATCCTGATGATCTTCGCCATCTCCATTTATATACAGCGGACACTTGTGAGGCCGCTTGTTGTGATGGCAAAGGATGCCAAACGCTCTGAATCGGATGGATGTCGTTTCAATGCAGCTTCAACTTCATCAGATGAAATCGGTGCCTTGGCTCGTGCCTTAACGTCCATGCAAAAGGCGATTGACGAGCGTACAGCAGAGCTGGAAGAACTGTCGGAAGAGTTAAAGCGGGAACGGGACAACGCCCTCCAATCTTCGGTGACTGACGCATTAACCGGACTAAATAACCGAAGGAAATTTGACGAAGTTATCGAAAACGAATTGAAGCGCGCCTATCGAGACCGAAGTTATCTTGATCTAACACTGCTCGATATCGATTTCTTTAAGAGTATCAACGATACCTATGGGCATGCCAAAGGGGATGAGGTACTGAAGGATGTGGCGCAATGCCTGAAAAACATGTCCCGGCGCCCAAACGACTTTGTATTTCGGATCGGTGGGGAAGAGTTTGTTTTCTTAACGTCACGGCAGGATACAAGGTGTGCTACTGCGTTCGCTGAGCAGTTGCGGGCCAGTGTTGAAGCCTTACAGCTACCGAATCAGGGCAGCAAAGTAAGCGATTTTGTCACCGTATCGGCGGGTGTGGTATCGGTCGTTCCGGGTCCTGAGGACACAACCGATAGCTTGTTGCGTGCAGCTGATCGGCGACTTTATAAAGCCAAAAGTGAAGGTCGAAACCGCGTTGTCGCTGCAGACTGAAGCGGGCAGGCACTGTTAAGTAGTTAGGTTATGGTAGTTGCAGGCTGGGTTGGTTTCTGCACCTGCTATCCTTAAACGAAGCAAGACACCTCACCAACCATTCACGCTGAGGAGGTAAGGCCTCATGTCGGATAATCCACTTCCTTCAACCTACAGGCGCATCAGGAACAAGTACCCGAGAATGGCGAAAGCGATTGATGAGCTGGGCAGCGCGGTCAGGCAGGAAGGCCCGATTGACCTAAAGAACGCCGAGCTAATCAAGCTGGCAGCAGCGGCCAGTATGCATTCTGAGGGTGCAGTACATAGTCATGCGCGACAAGCCAGGGCGGCAGGTGCCAGCACGGACGAGATTCATCACGCGATCATTCTGCTCACGAGTACCATCGGCTTCCCGGCGGTGATGGCAGCGTTGAGCTGGATCGACGATGTTATCGATCATGGCGATGTGGGGCATTACCCCTGAGATAGCTTCGATCTCTCGCTAATTAGCACCTTTACTGGTTCCCATGGTCCCCGTGGGAACCCATATGGAGCCAAGCATATCTCACCTATGCATTCCCACGCAGAGCGTAGGAACGAGTCAATTAGCACCTTAGACTGGTCCTCAATAAGGAACCATGATCACCTCCTGTGCCTGATGTTTTAGGGCGGGGCGACTAAGCTATAGGTAAGGCGCTACAGACGAGCGTCGTCCCTCTGTGCGCCTGTACGATTAGTTGTTCTAAACACAAAACAGGAGGTGGGTTTATGAAACGCCTCTACTATCTCACCGATACGATCGACAGTACCGAAAGTATCTCTAACGACCTGCATCGTCTGGGCATCACCGATTGGAACTTGCATGTGCTTAGCAAAGATGATGACGGGCTTTTCCGGCACCATATTCACGGCGCCAATACGCTGCAACGGCTTGATGTGATTCACTCTGGTGAGCAGGGTGCGTTGATCGGCATCGCCATCGGTTTGTGCGCGGGTACCGCACTGATGGTGGGTAAACCGTTTGGGCTGGAACTGGACCTGATTGCTATCGCTGCCATTGTGATTCTGTTCACCCTGTTTGGCACCTGGGTGGGTGGCATGGTTGGTCTTACTAATGAGAGTTACAAGATCAAACGTTTCCATAACGATCTGGAAGCGGGGCGATACCTGATCATGGTCGACTTCCGGAAGAAACAGGAGCAGCAGGTTAGGGAATTGATGGACGAACATCACAAGGAAGCCCTGTTCGCCGGACAGGACTCTACCTGGGTCAATCCATTCAAATTGGCGAGCGAGAAGATCGGTCATTGATGCCACTGATCCCGAAAATACAAGTAGGATCTCTGGGTAAGAATGAAAAAAGCCCCTGACAGTGAAACCATCAGGGGCTTTTTCTATGTTGTGAATACGGTGTCCGCGGGGCTTATGCGGATGCGTTTTTCACTTTGATATGGCCAGACTCACGCTGCTGCTTTTGCTTTAGCTTCTCGCCACGGTGTACCAGGAACTCACCGATGATCAGGGTGATGATGACTCCGCCACCAACCTGAGCCAGCAGGGACATATCCAGTGGTTCGCCCGGTACCCAGAAGAACAGTAGGATCGCCATCGCCAGTACAACGATACACATTACAGACATCAGCATACCAACCGCGTTACCGCCCGGCACCTTGAATGGGCGAGGGTGGTTAGCATCGGAGACGCGCAGTTTGATGAACGCGAAGTGCATACCGATGTAAGGCATCAGGAAGATGATCGCGCTGAAGGAGAACAGGGTCCAGAACAGCTCTTCCGCGTTGTTGGCCATGAAGCCGTACAGCACCAGAATCGCAGAGCTGATTACGCTGGTCATAACCGCTGCACCGATTGGTGCTTTGTGTTTGCGGTTTACCCAGCCGAATACTGCTGGCATCTCTTTTTCGTCCGCTGCTTCTGCTACTGCACGGTTACCACCCAGGGTCCAGGTCACCATCGTGGAGTACAGGGTGAACAGCATCAGCGCACCGATCACCAGGGCAAACGCGTTACCCAGATCAGAACCGCCAAACAGCTCTTTCAGAGTGGTTGCCAGGATATCGATCATGTCGATGTTTTCAGCCGGTACCGCTGCCAGTACACCTGCGGTACCGAAGATGTAGAACGAAGCGGTAACCAGACCGGCGATCAGCATGGCGCGTGGAATGCTCTTCTTCGGATTACGGATCTCGTCACTTTCAGCACACACCAGCTCGACACCCAGGCAGCCGTATACGATCACCGGAATGAACGCCAGGCCTTCATCCAAGTTGGCCATCGCGCTGCTCAGGCTGATGTCGTTGGCAAAGCCGTTGTTCAGGCCGTACATCAGGCCCGCAACACCCAGCGTAAGGATGATGATGAACTTGATTGGGGTGCCCAGGTTTGGAATCCACTTACTCTTTTCCAGAGGCAGGCAGTTGGCCCAGGTGGTCAGCCAGCACAGTGCGATACCCATACCGATCTGCGACCAGAGGCTCATCTCCGGAGCAAACAGCGCGGCGTAGATACCGGCAAACATGATGTACACCGCAGGCATCCAGAGTGCGATGTTGATCCAGTACAACCAGGTGATACGTGCGCCCCAGCGGGTGCTGAATGCATCACGAATCCAGGCGTAGATGCCGCCCTGTTCCGGGTATGAAGTACCCAGCTCGGCGGTAACAAGGGTGTTAGGGATAAAGAAGATTACCAGTACAACCAACCACCAGAAGATAGCGGATGGTCCCACAGCCGCTGACATGGCAATTTGGTCTACGAGGAGAATTGCGGAAACCGTGTAGAGGGTTACGTCGGTCGTCGTCAGTGTCTTTTTATGAGTATTGGGATTGCTCATGGGTTCTCTCTAATTATTGTTTTGAGTCTAAGCCCCGATAATCGCTACTGCATCAAAAAGTCGTCCGGTGAGGGTGTTGAAAGCTCCGGTTTGGAACAGCGCTTCAACGTTGAAAATCCATTTAGGCAGGCGGCACTATCATGAGATTAGTGTGCGGTCCCTAATGAAATCGTGGTATACCCTGTTGAGGGGTATATGTGGCGCGCCCAGGAATGACGCGCCTTGTAGAGATGCTTATATGGGAGATTTGAACGTGTTCTTAGCGCTTTTGTGACGCCAAAACGTACAAAAACTCCAATGCCAGAGTTGCTGCTGCCAGTGATGTGATCTCAGAGTGATCGTAGGATGGTGCGACTTCCACCACATCCATACCCACCAGATCAAAGCCTTTCAGACCACGAATCACCTTCAAGGCACAGTCGGTGGTGATACCGGCCGCAACCGGCGTGCCGGTGCCTGGAGCAAAGCTTGGATCCAGGCCATCGATATCGAAGCTCACATACGCCTGCTTGTCACCCACACGAGCTCTGATTCGTTCCAGTACTGCTGCTGGACCATGGTCGTTTACCCAGGCTGCATCCAGGACTTCAAACGGGTGGTCATCCTGATCAAACGTGGTGCGGATACCGATCTGGATAGAGTGCTCGGTATCGATCAGACCTTCCTCAACGGCATGGTGGAACACGGTGCCGTGATCGTATTTAGAGCCGCCGGAGTAGGTGTCGGTGTGGGCATCAAAGTGGATCAGCGCCAATGGACCGTAGTGCTTGGCGTATGCGCGTAGCAGCGGCAGAGTGACGAAGTGGTCACCACCAAAGCTGAGCATCTTCTTGCCGGTTTTCAGAATGCGATCTGCGTGGGCTTCGGCATTTACCACAAAGCTTTCCGGCTCACCGTACTGGAAGAAAATATCACCGCAATCGATCACCTTCAGGTGGTCATCCAATGCGAAGTCCCACGGCCAGCGCAGGCCTTCCCATACCAGGTTAGATGACGCTGTACGCACACCTTTTGGCCCCATGCGAGAACCGGAGCGGCCGCTGCATGCCAGGTCGAACGGGATACCGGACACCACTACGTCCGCATCACTGGCTTCAATCTCGCGATCGAATGGGAACTGCATAAACGTATCGGTGTAGGTGGCGTAGATCGGCACATACTCCTCGTTGGCTTTCAGGTGTGCTTCGTTTTTAGAATTTTGACCAGCCATGCTGAGTACCTCTGATAGGGGATTCAATCTGTATGTCTACCAAGGTAAGTTTTGGGCTGTTATAAAGGAAATGAATTAATATTATCTGTACATGCATAGGATGAATTATAGTTTTCGATTGGGGAGACAGTATGTCGTTGGATGAACTCGATAGCCGTTCGGGGCAGTTGCTGCGTAAATTTGACCTGAACCTGCTGATTATCTTCGAAGCGCTGATCACCGAGTGCCACGTCACCCGTGCGGCGAAAAAGGTCTACCTGAGCCAGCCTGCGGTCAGCCACGCGCTGAACCGTATGCGCGAGGAACTGGGCGATCCGCTCTTAGTCCGCACCGACAAAGGAATGCTGCCGACACCACGGGCACTGGAGATGTTGCCCGCAGTGCAACAGGCCCTGAAGCTGCTGGAAGCAACCCTGTCGCCACCACAACCGTTTGATCCGGCAACCAGCACACGTCGCTTTGTGATTGCGACCACTGACTACTTTGAACTGGTGCACTACCCGGCGCTGGTGGCCCGGTTACGTGCGCAGGCGCCCAATGTCAGCGTGGAGATCGAGTTGATTGCCGATCAGGTACTGCAGTCGGGCCTGGAAAACCGAGAGGTAGATCTGGTGGTGGGCTTGGAATCGTTTCACGATATTCCAAAGAGACTGGTGACTGAGCTTTGGGTAACCGACGAGCTAGTCTGTCTGGCAGGGCAGGCAAACGATGTAGTTACGGAGAAATTATCGTTGGATGCGTTTATCCAACAGCCCCATGTGGTGTTCACCGATGTGGCAGGTGCGCGCCCCAATGCCGTGGATCTGTGGTTGGACAAGCAGGGGCTTAAACGCCGCTCTGTGTCGTGCAACCTGAGTTACGCAGCCGCCGCACGTATCGTTGCCATGAGTGACGCAATCATCACCTTGCCCCGCCAGATGGCGGAGCTGTTTACGCAGATGTTGCCGGTCAAGCTGGTGGCACCGCCGGAAGGCCTGGGATCGATCGATATGACCGTGATCCACCATCCTCTTTATGCCCAAGATCCGGCCATTGCTTGGTTGATCGAACAAGTAAAAAAGGGCGTATAAGATTCATATAGATGTGAACGCGGCTAGACTGAAAATGGAGTCGTGGTTATATCAAGCCATACTTATATAAGTGCAGAAGTTTGAGGTAAGGGGCATGGAAATACTGGATGCAAAACAGGTGATCTATTCGTTGGGGATGCCTTACTTCCGAGAATTGGCGACTTTTGGTGCGTTATCTGATGAAGCCATTCAAGACCTGCTCAATCGCGGTAAAATCATGAAAATGGACAAGGGCGACTTCATCACCATGCCAACGGGGGAATCCAGCTTTAAGGTGGTGTTACAAGGTAAGATGGCGTTCTACCGTGGCTTTGAAGAACGTCACGTCCTTACCCGATATTTCGAACCTGGCGAGCAGATGGGCTTCGACTGGATGATCGGCCTGATCTCCCATGAAGGTACTGATGTGGCAGTGGAAGATAGTGTGATTGTTGAGATCAGCTCACAGCAATTCTTTGATATGCATGTGGACCATCCTGCTGATTTTGGTTTGTTTATGATTAACCTGTCGCGGGAGTTGTCACGTGAAATTGCCATGCTGGAAGATGTGATTGGTAAGAGTACGGGGTGGCAGGCAATGGAAGAGGGAAAGGGGAGCTGAAGAAAATAACGGATGCGCGAGTGTGAAGCATCCGCTACAGGATTATCAAAGCACAAAGAGCTGGATCGACGGGAATTGATAGCCGCTTTGACGAACTAAACATTAGTTAAAAGCGGGAGTCGTTTTCGCAAGGTACTCCATCTCTATCGCCGTCCATCTTGGTATTTGGGCAATTGTTGATGAAGAATACCGCCTCTGCACGTGATGTCATTTGACTGCAGTGTTGCCGTCCATCGCATGAAAATCTGGGGGTAGGATTATAAGGCGCGGGTTGTAACTGTTGTTCGTTTGTAGGAGCAGCGATAACTGAGTGAGAAGTATGCGTAGACTTCTGGTAGTACTGCCACCCTGCGGTGACAACCAGAGCTAGTAGTAAAAGTTTTCTCAACGTAAATGTCCCTATTTTCAAATGAGATACTGGCTAAACGTTTTAACCGCAGCACTACTCGGTGATCGTATAGCTATATGCTACTGGTAAGGAGTTCTTGATATTGGGTATGCCAGAGATATTGGTTTCGAAGTCATGCTCCTTGTACATGTATCCTCTGACGTAAACACTTTCTTCTTCAACGACTTTGGTTTCGTCCATGAAGATAAACTTTAATTGCATACGTTCAATTTTGTCATAGGCCCCAGAGATATCTGTGTTTGTCCAAAGAACGCTGCCGGTTAGTTTATAGTTGTTCTTGCTGATTTCTTTGAGATTGTAATTTAGGTCAAAATATTCAGTTTTATAAATGCACTGAGATTTGCCTGTGGCACAAAGATTAGCACGAATTTTTGTAACATCTTTTCCGATGTATTTGGAACTACAGCCGGTCATTGCGACCAAGACAACAGAGTAAGTTATTAATTTACGGAGCATCCTGCTTCCTTGTAGTTGCGTTTATTGGTTAATGATTTTTCGGTCAGACCGTACAAGGTTACGGAGCTTGCTAGGTCCTTTGGGGACGCAACGAGAGACAGTGGAGAGAAGAGTAAACGAACCATTCCATGGCCTAACGGGAACATCCTTTGGCAATCATTGCCGGGAGGTAAATCTATCAGTTGTCGTGTTTACGGACAATGGTGGTGATGGATGTTGTTGAGGCAGGGCAAGTATGAGGATTTGTAGCAGCGGTCTCTGACCGCGACAGATCAAGATCCGGAAAATGTCGCGCTCGGAGAGCGCTTATATGGACCCGCCCGGTTTGGCAAATAGTGCTTTCGACGTTTAGAGGTAAGATGCACGCTTATATCCGGCTTCAGTATTGGACCTGTACACGGCCCTAGCCATTATGAGATGTGCACT
>NZ_CAXRBQ010000164.1:0-7198 GCF_964228735.1 Pontibacterium sp.
CAGCTTTCTCAAGCCAAAACACCTCCACTATGTCTAAAAAACGCCAGCAACTGATTGATGTCGCCCTGGACCTGTTTATGCGTGAAGGCTTCCACGCCACCGGCATCGACCGCATCGCCGAGGTATCCAGCATCTCCAAAACCACCATGTACCGTCACTTTCCTACCAAGGATTTGCTGATTCGGGATGCATTGCAGGCATTCAGTGAACAGGTACAAGCCAGCTGGATGATTGAACCGGACAGAACACCAGACTACTCGCTCATATTGGAGCGCTTTGACCAACTGGCCGACCTGATCACAAACAACCAATTTACCGGCTGTGTGTTCCTCAACGCGACCGGCGAATACCCAGACGAAAACAACCCGATCCATCAGGTTGCCATCGCACACAAAGCGGCATCACTTGCAGAGACTCAACGGCGCCTGCAACTATGCGAAATTAATGCGGCCCACGCCCTGATGTTCGAACTTATTTATGAGGGTCTGGTTGCCCGACTTCAGGTACGGCAGGACCTAAATTTGATCGACGAAACCAAACGGCTTGTCGAGTCGATTCTGCACTCTAATTAACCGGAGTTTTCAAACGGATACGGATATTTATGTATGTTCTTGATCACATACTTGGATATTGATCCCTACTCCTGCTAGATTGGTATGACGTTGTCGCGAACTCAGGGGAAGAGTTCTGTTGAATCAATAAGTAATGATTGAGCCCGGCATCCATTGCTGCATGAAATACCGCAGCACAGAATGCCAAAACAGCGACCGGGAAATGTCGACAAACGCAACAACGACCAAACATCGAAGGTACGGACACCTATATCGAATTCACGAGCCTGGAATGATCGACGATACACGCGCCAGAAAATTGAGAAGAGTGCGACTTTTCACAGGTAACATTTGATGATTGATACCCAGCAGTGTCTGTCCCGATATCCCATCGAATCGATAGACTTAGACAAATGGCAGGGAACCGTTGACCTGATGTCCCAGCTGTATAACGCAGCCTGCGGCACTATCGTCCAGCTCCGTCAGGACGAGTTCAACGCAGTTGTAGCCAGTGCCAACGAAGACAACTTCTTAGAACGTGACAGCTCCTGGCCTTGGGAGATGCGTAGCTTCTGTCGCAAGATCATGGAAACCGGCAAAGGTCTCTACGTTAACGACGCCATCAACGATGATGATTGGAAAACCGTAGAGCCGGTTTGTGATGGCCCGGTGCGTTCCTACCTTGGCCTGCCATTGTTGTGGCCAGATGGCACCCTCTTCGGCACCATCTGTGTTATCGACACCAAGAGCACCGATTACCAACCGTTACAGATTGAGCTGCTTGAGCAACTGCGTGACCTAATCAATGCCGATCTGAAAATGGCGTTCGCCTACGACAAGATCAAAACCCTCGCCCTGACTGATGAGCTGACCGGTGTATGCAATCGTCGCGGCCTACAGATTTTGGGCGATCAACTGGTTAAAGATGCCAAACGCTTCGACCTGAACTTCGGCTTCGTATATCTCGATATCGATAACATGAAGAAGCTGAACGACACCCATGGTCATAACGCCGGTGACGACTGCATCATCGCGCTGGCTGAAGCTCTGAAATATGCCTGCCGTGAAAACGATATCATCGCGCGAATCGGTGGCGACGAGTTTGTTGTACTGCTCACCTGTGCAGATGACAAAGTGGAACTCGTATGTGATCGGATCGAAACCGAGTACAACCGCATCCGCGGTGACAATGAACTGCTCGCCGACAACCCGATCAGCTACGGTTATGTCTACCGCTCCGGCCTGCACCCGATCTCACTTGATCAGATGATCGAAGAGGCGGACAAGCTGATGTACAAAAAGAAACACGGCCGCAAGGTAGGCGAATTCGAAGAGCCATTCATCGAATAGCGTTGTTGCCCGGTTGGAATCAGCCGGGCAACAGTAAACTCAGTGTTAGTGGCAAAGTGAAGAACGCGAGCACCGTCTGCACGGTAATGATCGACGCCATCGCCTGGTAGTTCCCGCCCAACTGCCGTGCCAACACATAAGCAGATGGCGCAGTTGGTACCGCCATAAAGATCACCACCACAATCGCAGTTAAGCCTTCCAATCCAAACCACTGCCCCACAAACAACGCTGCTAACGGCTTGGCAATAAACTGAATTGCCGAGGTTACCGCGATCATATCCATACTGCTGCGCACATTACCCAGGCGCAGTGCAGCACCTACTGACAGCAACGCCATCGGCAATGCGGTTTTACCTAACATCAGCAGCATATTATCGAGCGCGGGTGCCAGACCGATCCCGGTCAGGTTCAGCATCAGCCCCAGGAAACAGCCGATGATCAGTGGGTTGGTCACTAACTGATACGGTAGCTTTCGCCAACCACCATTGTCTGGATTGGTTACCGAGAACGCAGACACACTCAGGATATTGACCGATACAACAATAACTACCGTGGCTAACGCACCTACCATCAGGCCTTCCGCGCCGAACAGGTTGTCCACCAGCGCCAGTGCAATAAAGCTGTTAAAGCGCACCGCCCCCTGGAACATGGAGGTAAACGAAGGCAGATCCACCGGCCGGATAAACCACTGCCAAACGATGATCAGCACACTACAGAGCAACAGCACCGACACCAGCGTCACCAAAACCTCGCCCCATGCCAGATCGGATAACGGTTTGTTTGCCAGTGAGACCACCAGCAACGCCGGTGCAAAGAGGTAATAGGTGAGCTTTTCGATACCGGCCCAAACGGACTCACCCACCCCAAAGCGGTGACGGGCGAGATAGCCGATCAGTACGGTAAGAATGATAGGAATCAGCGCTTCGATGGCGACAGGCATGATGCTCCCCTAAGGAAAATGAACTACAACTGCCGCCAAGCTTACGCCCAATCAAAAACGATAAAAATTTATATTTTTTACGATTTTTGTTTAAATATTTTTATGTATTAGAGAGCAATATATTCGTCGATCACCGCCTGAACCAATGCCTTGCGGCTATGTTCACGGCGCTGGTACACACCTACGTTTCGATGAATCACCGGATCCCCAAACGGCACCAGGGAAAACGTCTGACGCAGGTATTCTGCCTTGCGCTTGCCCAACGCCATTACGGTCACGCCCAGTTTCTGCTCTACCATCATCAGTGCAGCCTGTAGAGAATCCAGCTCCATCATCTCATCCGGCGTAATGCCCCGACGGCGCAATTCGTTATCGATCATCGTGCCTGCCCAGGCGCGGGGATCAAGACGGATAAAGGGATAGGTACGAATCATCTCAGCATCCGATTGCACCGGCAGGTTTTTATGCGCCACCACATAAAACGGTTCACACTCCAGAGTGCTCCAGTCATACCGCTCGGCAATCTTACGCTGTGGTTCCGTGATCAAGACGGCATCCAGCTCACCGCTCTCCACACGCTCTGCCAGATCGATCGACATTCCACGCATCACCTTGATCTTAAGTTGCGGGTAACGATCCCGAAGCCGCGCCAGCACCGGCCCCAGCGCACCGGTTTGTACACTGAATACCGCACCGATCAGCAGCTCGCCCTTACACTGGCCTTCATGCCCAAGGCCATTACCCAGCTGATCATACATATCCAGAATTTGCTCACCACGCTCCAAAACCAAGCGACCATCATGGTTGAGTACTTGGTTACGCCCCACCCGATCAAAAAGCGTGACGCCCAATTGCTCTTCTAACTGACGGATCTGGATACTCACCGCCGCCTGAGTCAGGCCAAGCTTATCCCCGGCAGCGGCAAAGCTGCCTTGCTGAACAATGGCACGGAGGGTTCGGAGGGCTTTGATCGACACGTGAAATCCCTAAAAGCTGATCAATAGATTCAGACCAATCTAGCACAGTATCGGGGATAACATCTGTAGCAGGGCGACATCTACAGAGTTTCGAACAGTCGCAGTCGGAGACTGTTGCTCCAAGGATGTTGGCGAAGCAATCAGTAAGCGTGTAGGTTAGCCATCGCAACGCGATGCCTAACATGTTGGGCACCGCTTCGCGGTGACCAACCTACGATAGTATTTATCTTGTGTAGCAGCGGTCTCCGACCGCGACATACCGCCAAGGTAAAAAGGTCGCCCTCAGAGAGGGCTGCTACAGAGACATTGCAAACTTAGCCAAAGGATCAAACCCACCCATACGATTCCATCGAAATCACGCCATGCTGAACTCCCCCATCCAACACAGACAACCGATCAGACTCATCAGTCGCCCCCATCGCAATCAACAGAGGCAAATAATGCTCAGCAGATGGATGCGCCCGCGCAAAATCATCGCTCAGCAGGTGTGGTGCACTTAACGCCTGTACCTCACGGGCTTCGACCTGTTCCCGCACCCAGCGGGTAAATCGCCCGACGTAGTCAGCTGGTTTTGCTTCCAAATGCTGAATCTCATAGAGGTTATGGGTCAAACTACCGGAGGCGATCACAGCAATCCCCTGTTCCCGCAAACCTTTCAGCGTTTCACCCAATCGAACCAATTCATCAGGATCCATGTTCGCATCCAGCGAGAGCTGCAGAACCGGAAGCTTCTCGTCTGGCAGCAGATGGATCATCGGTACCCAGGCACCATGATCACGTCCACGCGAATGATTGAGAGAAGCGTCGAATCCACATTCAACCAGTACCGATTGAACAGTCTCTGCCACAGAACCTGATCCCGGCGCATCGTACTGTAGCTGATACAACTCACGCGGAAAACCGCCAAAATCATGGATGATTTCCAGCGAATCAGCCGCGGTGATCTCCAATCCCCGCGTCATCCAGTGAGGCGATATAATCAGCACGGCCTCAACATCTACGAAATGCGCGCTGAACTCTCGCATCAGCTCACCCGGTTTGCCAGGCTCGACCGCAAACATTGGCGAGCCATGACCAATAAACATCACCGGTGCACGTGTGCTCATACATCCTCCTTAAACCATTTAAACCAAGGCAGTTCCGGCCCTTCCGGCACAATCCCGTTTGGGTTAAGCGCCTGAATGGAATAGTAACCCGCCTTGATATGATCAACCTTGGTGTTGTCCCTAAACGCTGGGATCTGCAGTAATTGGTCCAGATAGGCCGACAATGCAGGATAATCGGTAATACGCTTCTTGTTGGTCTTAAACAGGCCGTAGTAAGCCACATCAAAACGCACCAGGGTCACAAACAAACGGATATCACTCTCCGTCAGCTGATCACCCACTGCATATTCATTCTTGCTGAAGTGTGCTTCCAACCAATCCAGGGTCTCAAATACATCGTTATAAGCTTCCTGATACGCCAATGCACTCGTCGCAAAACCGGCACGATACACACCGTTATTCAGGCTGTGGTAGATCCGCTCGTTAAACTCATCGATTTCAATCAGAAACGGATCGGGACTTAAGTTCAGATCTTCTTTGTGCAGCGGTTTAAGATCTTCATTAAAGATCGTCAGAATATCGGCAGATTCGTTGTTAATGATCCGCTCTTCCAGGCGATCCCAAAGCACCGGCACGGTAGCACGACCGGTGTATTGCGAGTCAGTTTGGGTATACAGCTCGTGCATGTACTGTACCGGCACATCCGATTCAGGGGTGGAACCAGGATAATCGCCAAACTTCCAGCCATAGTCGCTGAGCTGCGGTTCAACCACTTTCACTTCGATGTGGGATTCCAATCCAAACAGAGAACGGGCAATCAGTGTGCGTGTTGCCCACGGGCATATATACGCCACATACAGCTGGTAACGAGGCTCTTTGTATTCTCCTGCGATCATCGCCTCCACAACATCTGCCGGAATGCGTTCACGGAATGCGCTGCTCTGGCGAATAAAGCGCCCCTGCTTATCCTGCTTCTGAACCGGGTCCCAGCGTTTCTCCCAGATACCGTTCACCAACATGGTCTGCTCCTTCTACTCTCTGTCTTTCACTATAAAAAATGCCCGCCGCAGGCTACTGAGCGGCGGGCAAATGGGGTTTGTGTCGTTAAGCAGTCTGAGCCGCGGTTCCATCAGACTTGGAGCGTTTCAAGGCAAAGGCACCATCACCCAACAGGAACTGCGCTACGGATGCTGCGATCAGGAATGCAGGGTACTCCCAGCCACCACCTTGGTTGCTGAACAACCAGCCGCTTGCGCCGTGCACCAGCACGATGGAACCAAACAGTACCGGAATCAGTGCAGCTGCAATCCAACGGCTGAAGATACCCAGGATAAGGGCGATACCTGCACCAATCTCGACCGCCATGGTCAGTGGACCAAAGAATGCTGGCAGGCCAAGGGAAACGAAGAAACCTGAAGTGCCTTCCGGGGTGAAAACGATCAGTTTCAGCAGACCGTGTGCCAGATACATGATGCCCAGTGACAGGCGAAGTACAGTTGCTGCGTATTGTGCGTTGGTGTTCATGGTTACTCTCCTCGTGGAATTCGGTAGTGAATGTCTTTGTTGAGAAGAATTTTTGACCAAACCAACAATCTAAACAATAATCAAAATAATTAAGTGATTATTTAGAATTATTTAACAATATGGATAAACTCAACCTGATGACCTCCTTCATCGCTGTTGCCGAAGAAGGAACCTACACCGCCGCCGGCAAGCGACTCGGTAAAACCACACCACTGATCAGTACCCATATCTCTCAACTGGAAGAGCTGCTGGATGTGCGCCTGATCACCCGATCCACCCGCAGCATGCAGCTCACACCCACCGGGCAGAGCTACTACGAAGAAGCAAAAAAAGTACTGGATGACATCGCCACGCTGGAAGCACGCGTGCGTAAGGAGAACCAAAACCTGGTCGGACGGTTGCGCATCTCCGCCCCCGTCACCTTCGGTGAGCAGGTCCTGATGCCGTTTATCGCAAAGATGGTTGAGGCGAATCCGCAGCTCAACGTCGAGTTGATGTTTAATGACAGATACGTTGATATCGTCGCGGAAGGCTTTGATACCGCAATCCGTATCGGACAGCTGGAGGACTCCGCCCTGATCGCACGGCGTATTGGTTCTATCCGGATGTTACTGTGCGCCTCGCCCACTTTTATCGAGCGCTACGGCATGCCGGAATCACCCACTGACCTTAACCCATATTTTTCATGAAGGTATATACGAAAACGGCTGAAAGCCCTATGGTTATTGGTGTCTATACAATTCCCACAAGCCATCAGCCGTTTACAAAATGGTACCACATACTTTTCAATTTTCATCCCTTTCCCGCCGT
>NZ_CAXRBQ010000165.1:0-5374 GCF_964228735.1 Pontibacterium sp.
GGCTGCAGCAACTGATGAAACGCGGTGTTATGATGTGACAAAGCCTGAATCCTTTGTGATTAAAGTGTTTGCTCGCACACTCATTTTACTCACATGGATTCAGGCTTTCTTATTTATCCCAAACTATGGGACAGCAGTGGCATAACGCCTCCTTTTTTTGTGCCTGATGAACAGCTATATCTGGTTCCCATGCTCTGCGTGGGAACGAGTCATTCCTGTAGCAGTCCGCTCTGAGGGCGACATATTCTTGCAGGTTCCCACGGTCCATCGTGGGAACCCATTTGGGGGGATAGGTGTTTAGTTATGCATTCCCATGCTGAGCATGGGCACGAGAAAAGCCTACTGGCTTAGAGCTCAAATACCTGCGCCAGTTTCCGGTAACTCTCCCGCCGTTTTTCAAAGTTGTGTGTCACGGCAACAACAATCACCTCATCCACATCGTAAAAAGAAGCCTGAGCTTCCAGTATTTCACGACAGTGTGCCGGTGTGCCGGTCACCATTGAATCACGGGTGATATCAAAGGTGTGCTGATCTGAAGGAGAGAGTTTCTTGTAGAGGTCCATACACTCTTCGGGTGGGCGAATCCCTTCCCGAATCCCGTTGGCGGCCTGGATTTTCCAAAACGTGTGGGAGGCAGCGAGTAATTTGGCCTCTTCGGTGGTGTCAGCGCAGATGACGGCGCTGGAGATCATCGCTTCAGGCGTTTGCATGCGGCTGCCCGAACGAGCCCGGAATGATGCTTTGTACTGCTGAATGATTTCGGCAGGACGCGCGTGGGTGCCGATAAACAGTGCGAGTACAAATCCCACGCCGAAGTGTGCCGCCAGGTCGATACTGCCTGCAGCTGAGCCGAGCGTCCAAAGATCCGGTGCGCTGCTGTCTGTGGGGGTGACCTGCAGGCCACCAAACGGATGATCAGCAGGGATCCGGTTATCGGTAAAGCCTACCAGTGCTTCAACCAGTTCGGGATAAATATCTCGGTTCACCGGGTTGTTCGGATAGGCGAGGGCACGGCTGGGTAATTCGGCGCCGCCTGGTGCACGACCAAAGCCAAGATCAATTCGACCTGGGAAAAAGGCTTCCAGCGTACGAAACACCTCCGCCACTTTGTAGGGGCTGTAGTGGGAGAGCATAATACCGCCACTGCCCACCTTGATCTGCTGGGTGTGAGCCGCAATCTGTCCGATCACGATCTCCGGGCAGGGGCTGGAGTAGCTGGGAGTAGCATGGTGTTCGGCAACCCAGTAACGGTGGTAGCCCAGCTCATCACAGGTTTTTGCCAACTCGAGCGTGTGCTGCAGACCCTGAGTCTGGGAGTTGTTATCGTGGGCCGGGGATTGGTCGACTACGCTGAGTTTCAACTTATCGGTCATTGCAGGCCTGCCTTATCCAGAGCGTAGGTGGCGATCTCAAGGTCCTGCTCGGCGCTGCCGCCGGAGATGCCAAAGCCGCCGATCACACCGTTCTCTGCTTTCAGCGGGACACCCCCGGGGAAGCCCGTGAGTAATCCATTGCTCAGCTCGATCCCGGTGAGTTGTGCATCCCGAATGAGTTGTCCGAAGTCGCCGGTAGGCATTGGAAAAAGGGCGCAGGTGCGGGCTTTTCGCTGGGCGACGTCAGCTGAACCCAGAATCGCACCGTCCATGCGGCGAAATTCGAGTAGATGTGCGCCACTATCGACAACAGCGATCGATACGTTGATGCCCATCTGTTGGGCTTTGTGTTCAGCCGCTTCAATCAACTGGCGAGCGGTTTTAGAGCTAAGGATATTCATAGGGCCTGATCCAGCTTCTTGATTCTGTATGCAAGGGTTGGTCGAGAGATGCCAAGTGCGCGTGCTGCTTCAGAGACGTTACCGTTGGCCTGATTCAGGGCGTGTTCGATGACCCTGTTTTCGATCGCCTCCATGGAGCCGCACTCCGCCAATGCTTCAGTAATCCAATCGGAGCTGTTGTTGGCATCGGCTTCCGGTGTGTTGTTATCTACCAGATGACCCTGGGAGGACACCGTCTGGCTGGAATCCAGTTCCAGGGTTGGAAACAGGGAGTGGGCGCTGATTGGTTCGCTCTGCTCGGTGAGAATCAGACCGCGTTCAATCACGTTCTCCAGTTCGCGTACGTTGCCCGGCCATTCATAATTGCTCATGGCGCGCATGGCCATGTCGGACAGGCCAGCTACGCGTTTGTTGTAGAAGGCTTGGTATTTCTCCATGAAGTGTTCGACGAGCAGGGGAATGTCTTCACGTCTTTCGCGCAGAGGCGGGATATTGATCGGATATACATTCAATCGGTAGAACAGATCTGCACGAAAGCGTCCTTCTTCCACCGCCTGCTCAAGGCTTTCGTTGGTGGCGGCGACAACGCGGATATCAATCTTTCGCGTTGCTGTATCACCCACGCGTTCCAGTTCCGATTCCTGTAATACACGCAGCAGGGTCGCCTGGGCACGGGGTGTCAGTTCGATCACCTCGTCGAGGAAGATGGTGCCGCCGTTGGCGCGTTCAAATTTACCGGCGCGGGATTGGGTGGCGCCGGTATAAGCGCCGCGCTCAACACCAAACAGCTCTGATTCGATCAGATCCGGTGGGATGGCGGCGCAGTTCACGGCAATAAACGGCTCATCTGCCCGTTCACTGGCCTGATGGATGCCGCGTGCGACCAGCTCCTTACCGACACCGGTTTCACCCAGCAATAACACCGTCACTTTGCCGGGCGCGGCTTTATGGGCCAGCTTGCAGACCTGTTGGTAGGCGGGTGACTGACCGCGAAAGTTGCCCAGCGTCGATTCTGAGTCGATTTTATGGCGCAGTACCGAAATCTGGGATTGCAGCTCGTACAGTTCTTCGATGATGCGATCGCTGGAAAAGTAGCCGCGGTAGATATCCGCATCGTCCCACTCTTCGGCGGGACGTCCCACAAATAAGCATTGGTCGTCACCGCAGCCACGGCAGGTCACTTCTTTAAACAGAATTTCTCGACCCAGTAACGCGGAAGTATAAGCACTGGCATGTCCCATCAGGCTCCAGCAGACCGGGTCGTCGAGCATGCCGAGCTCGCCACGAAACATCTCTGCTTCGTAGGAATCGTGCAGGCGGTATTCAGCATAAAAGTGGTCTTCATCCAACTGAAGTGTGCACTCCTCAATCCGCACCATGCCTTTCAGGGCGTGGAGGTTAAAGCCTGTTCTCAAAAGGGTTGCTGCATCATCTGATGCGGCCAGTTTGAGGGCGAGCTGGGCATCCTTTTTACCCAGGCTGTAACCCAATCGCATAAAGAAGCCCTTGGCACGTTCCAATCCAAGGGTATCGATCTGCTCTTTACGGAATTCAGCCAGGGCTCCCAGCTGTAGCAGCAGAACACGCTGCTCTTCAAACCAGATTTTGCCATCGCTGTCGTGGAAGCGGATCTGGCGGCTCAGGTTCGGGGTATCGTGAATAACGGAGGTGTCCATGCGCGCTCCACTGTTTTAATTATTGTATGGATATGATTCTATTAAATTTCGTTTTTTAAAATTATGGTGAATCTCGGGATGCTAAATCCCGTTATCGGGATCAAGGCGATGGACTATCACAACCTCTTCATATTCATAAAAGTGATGGAGAAGGGCAGCTTTCTAGGGGCGTCCCGCGCACTGGGAATGCCAACCTCCACAGTGAGTCGCCGGGTGCAGAGTCTGGAGGAAAGTCTGGGTTATCGCCTGTTACACCGCAGCGCCCGCAAGTTGGCGTTAACCGAAGCGGGGGAGTTGTTCTACCGGCGCTGTCAGCCGTTGTTTGCGGAGCTGGAACATGCAACCAAATCGCTGGATGGTGAGCTGACTTCGCCGTCTGGCGAACTGCGTATTACCGCACCCGTATCGCTGTCTAATGAACTACTCGATCCCTGGTTCTTTGAGTTTATGGAGAAGTACCCCAAGATCCGCCTGGAACTGATGTTGGTAAACCGTAATATCGACCTGATGGATGAAGGGGTGGATATTGCGTTCCGTATCGGTGAGATCAAACTCAAGGACTGGATCAGTCGCTCGCTGTTTCATTCCCGATTTACGTTATGCGCGAGCCCGGCGTTCATCGAAAAAAACGGCGAGCTTGAGCATCCCTCTGAATTGGCGGGACTGCCGCTGGTCATTCCGCGTCGATCGCCAATCTGGCATTTCCATCATACGGGCGGTGAACAGATCTCCATCGGTGGTGAATCCCGGGTGCGGGTGGATGAGCTGAGTACGGCGGCCAAGGCGGTAGTAAATGGCTTGGGGGTAGGGAACCTGCCCAATTACGTGGTGGATGACCTGCTCAAAAGCGGGCAACTGGTACGGTTGTTGCCGGAATGGGAACCCTCCGGGCGTGAGGTGCAGATGCTGTATCCGCATCGCAAATACCTGCCCAACAAGGTGCGCTTATTTGTTGAGTTCATTATGGAGAAGGTTGAGCAGTATCGCCTGACCCTGAACAACTAACGGTCACTCTCTACTCCGTGGTTTCCCCTATGTCATTGCAAGCGCTTTCGGGAGGCGGTACATTGGCGCGCAACCAACCTGTAACTTTGTGGTTAGCCGATTGACCCGTTGCAGGTTAGGCATAACTATAAAACCACTTAGGAGGAGTTTCCGTGGAACTCGCATGTCTTGACCTGGAAGGTGTACTGATTCCGGAAATCTGGATCGCATTCGCCGAAGAAACCGGTATCGAAGAGCTGAAAGCTACCACTCGCGATATCCCTGACTACGATGTATTGATGAAGCAGCGTCTGCGTATTCTGGATGAGCATGGCCTGACCCTGCCTCAGATTCAGGACACCATCAGCCGATTGTCTCCACTGGAAGGCGCGGCAGACTTTGTTAACTGGCTGCGTGAGCGCTTCCAGGTGGTGATTCTGTCTGACACCTTCTACGAGTTTGCGGCACCACTGATGGCACAACTGGGCCACCCAACACTGCTGTGTCACAAACTGGAAGTGGATGATAACGGTCGAATCACTGACTACACCCTGCGTCAGCGCGATCCTAAGCGTCAGTCCGTACGTGCGTTCCAGCTGCTGAACTACCGCGTAATAGCGGCAGGAGACTCCTACAACGACACCACCATGCTGACCCAGGCTGAGTCCGGTATTCTGTTCCACGCACCTGATAACGTAATCGCTGAGTTCCCGCAGTTCCCGGCGGTACACAGCTACGAAGACCTGAAGCAGGAATTCCTGAAAGCCAGTGTTCGTGATCTGAGTCTGTAAGATTAAGGCACTTCAGTGTTTGAAAAAGCCACCCATCGCGGTGGCTTTTTTGTGGTTTATCGTCCAGGTGTGTGGAACAGAGGCATCCACTCTTTTGTAGGTTGGCCTTCGCAACGCGAAGCCCAACAGGCACAGGGTAAATTTTAGTT
>NZ_CAXRBQ010000166.1:0-19553 GCF_964228735.1 Pontibacterium sp.
CTTCAGGCTGCCGGTAGCGTGAACGCTACCCTACAGTTGCTCTGGTACACCGATCACCACAATTTTTAGCTCGCTACGCAGCTACGTACAGAGTTGTCACCCGGTTTCGCATCAGCAGGCTGGCCCGCTTTCGGATCAACGACACGTACAGTTGCAACTTTGTTCTGAGTAAAGAAGTCGATTGCGTCTTTACCCTGAACCTTGTTGTTACCCACCAGAGAACCTTTGATACCACCGAACGGCAGGTAAGGGTGCGGTGCACAAATACCTACGTTTACGCCGACCATACCCACATCCGCTTCGTTGATGAACTTCTCGGTGTAGAAGGCGTTCTGGGTGAAGACTACCGCACCGTTGCCCATCTCATGGTTTTTGATTGCACGCAGGGCGCCGTTGATGCAGCCCACTTTCATCACGCTTAGAACAGGGCCGAAGATCTCTTCGCGAGCGATCTGCATGCATGGGGTTACGTCTGTGAACACGGTTGGGCCAACGTAATAACCGTCTTTGTCCGCGTCAGCAACATCTGGGTTACGACCGTCCAGTGCCAGGGTCGCGCCTTCGTTCTGACCGATTTCGATGTAGTTCTCGATGCGCTCTTTGGCCTTGGCGGAGATAACCGGACCCATGAATACGTCTGGGTTCATCGCATTGCCGACAGTCACATTCTTGGATGCTTCCAGCAGGCGTTCAACGAACTCGTCGTAGATCTCGGAAACAACCGCGATGTTGGATACCGCCAGGCAGCGCTGACCAGCAGAGCCGTAACCGGACATCAGGATGTTTTCGATGGTCAGGTCCATCGGTGCATCTTCCATCACCGCAGCGAAATTCTTGGCACCACCCAGCAGCATGGTCTTCTTACCGTTGCGGCCACAGCCTTCAGCGATCGCTTTTGCAGTAGGGGTGGAACCCACCAGACATACGCCTGCTACGTTTTCGTCGTCGTACCATGCTTCTACAGTTTCACGGTCGCCGTGTACGATGTTTACTACGCCGTCTGGCAGACCGATGTCCTGCATCAGCTGCATCATCTTCTGCATGAACAGTGGAGATTCAGTGGATGGCTTGTACACGAATGTGTTGCCGGTGCCGATAGCGAATGGGATGAACCAACCGAATACCAGGGCCGGGAAGTTGAACGGTGCCACACCACAGAACACACCCAGTGGTGCTTTGATCAAGCGGCCGGAGATGTTGTTGGCGATGCCCTGAACAGTTTCACCCTGGATCAGAGATGGGATAGAGCATGCCATCTGCAGGATCTCCATAACACGACCCACTTCACCACGCGCTTCAGCGATGTGTTTTGCCTGGTCGATAGCGATGGATTCCGCCAGCATCTCTTTGTTCTCAGCCATTGCGGTGTACATCTTGAAGATGTAGTCCATACGCTTAGGCAGTGGGGTTGCGCTCCATGCCGGGAATGTTTCTGCTGCTGCGGCTACGGCAGCACGAGAGGTTTCTGGTGAAGACAGCGGTACTTCCCCGATCACTGCGCCAGTGGATGGGTTACGCAGCGGCTCGTACTGGCCGTTACTCTCATCTACCCAGACGCCGTTGATGTGGTTTTTTATTTTGATGTATGGGGTCGTCATGAATCTTTTCCCGTTTTTCTGATTGGTCAATTCCACCGAAGAGGTTGTGTTAGTGCTCTGGCTGAAAGTGCGGCTCGTACGTGACGCAACATTTTTCAGATATCGGGCCCTGAGAAATGCAGCGTCGGATTTGATTCACCTTCAGCACCGGTGCCACCTAATTACACCGGTAAGAAACAAGAACTGGATCGCAGTGTGTTGTTTCTACAGAGCACTAACAGAACCTCTCCGTTAGCTCATGTGACCAATATAAATTTGGCAAGGGCTGGACCTATAGACCCAACGTTGGAGTGATTGGTGGTTCCAGGCTTGAGGCCACGTATTACGGGGGATTTAGAACGTTTTGTAGGGCAGCCTTTAGGCTGCCGGCAGGTTGAAGCCTGCCCTACAAAGGCTGGGTGAAACCACAATAAAAAAAGCCCCTGAGATCAGGGGCAAGGCGTCGCAAATGCTAAAAGCGAACAAACGGTAAAACAGGGAGGTATGGGGGAAGGTCCAAACAGGTCTCGTATGCGCTCTGGCTCACGGAAAGGTTCACAATCAAGGAAGCGCTTTGCAGGAATGTTGAAACCTTGCAAAAAGCGGTGACACCGAGTGTGGATCTTTCCGTGGGCCCCGAAGGGCAAGCCCATAAGCCTGCACCTGCGGTGTTGCAGTTTTTGTTAAGGGATGGCCATTAACTGCAAACTGCGCCTAGCATCTGCAGGCTTCTGGGCTTGCAGAGCACTAACGATACCTATTTGTACCTTCCCTAATATCCCATCAGCAATTTCGGCAAGAACAGCGACAGCTCTGGGACGAAGGTCACCAGGAACACCATCGGCAGGTGGCCGAAGCAGAGGAATTTCAGAGTAGGGGTGATGTAGCGGTCCAAAGACAACTTACTTACCCCTCCTGCCATATAGAGCATCGGCGCACACGGTGGCGATACGTTACCGAGACCCAGGTTTACACCCACAACTGCAGCAAAGTGGATCGGATCGATACCCAGCTCGTTGATGATTGGCAGGAAGATGATCGCCGCTAATACGCTGCCAGAGATGTCATCCACGATCATGCCGATCAGCAGCAACAGCAGGTTGATCAACAGCAGCAGGACATATTTGTTCTCAGAGATCGTCAGCAGGGCCTGGGCCAGGTCACGCGGAACTTGCTCCAGGATCATCGCGCGGCTCATGATGAACAGGAAGAACAACACCGCCATGATCGAACCGGTCATGGTGACCGCACGCACGGTTACCGCACCCAGGCTCTTCAGCGACATACCTTTGTAGATGAAGAGGCCTACTGGAATCGCGTAGATTACGGCAATCGCTGCGGCTTCAGTTGGTGTCGCGATACCGCTGTAGATCGCACCCAGAATGATCAGAGGCATCAGCAGAGCGAATGCAGCGTTATAACCGGTTGTCACTACGCCTTTTGCTGCTTGCTTGAATGGCAGTTGCGGTTCCACCTTGATGTTCTGATCGTTGCGCAGGAACCACATGTTCAGCACGCAGTAGAGGATCGTCAGCAGGATGCCCGGAATGATGGTGGACAGGAACGCCGCCCCTACGGACAGACCACCGGTGATGGAGAACACGATCATCGGAATGCTTGGCGGAATCAACAGCGCCAGTACGGATGAACACGCCACCAGTGCAGTTGCATGACCTTCCGGATATCCTTCGCGCACCATACGTGGAATCATGATCTGGCCCACTGCTGCAATCGCCGCAGAAGATGAACCGGAGATCGCACCAAACAGCGCACAGGTCAGTACGGTAACCGCACCCAGGCCACCTTTGATCCGGCCGACCAGGGAGTTAACAAAGTTCAGCAGTCGTTCCGATATACCACCCTCGGCCATTAACAACCCGGCGAATATAAACAAGGGCAAGGCGAGCAGGGCAAAACCACTGGCGGTTTTAAAACCGTGGGGGATCAGGAACGAGATGTTGTTGCCGGTGAGGAATGCAAACAGCACCGCACCAATACCGAAGGCAAAGGCCACCGGGATTTCGATCAGGATCAGGACAACGACGATAAGCATCGAGATCAGAAATAACGTCATCGCTTATACCTCCTGAGTTACTTGCTTGCGAGCGCGGCGGGTACGACGCAGGTCGCGGAATTCATTGATTGTTTCAAGTAGGAAGTAACCCACCATCATGGCAAAGCCGATGATCATACTGGCGCTCCAGATACCACGGGGCCAACGCAGGTTGACGGATACACGACCACGGTCGATCTCCTTAAATGCGTATTTGCAGGCGAAGTAACCGAACACGATGGCTGCGATCATGCAGGTAATTGAGCCGATAAAGCGGATCATCTTCACCTTGTATGGATCTTGCACCACCAGGCTGACGATGCCGCCGTGGATATGCTCACGTTCACGGGTGGCGTAACCCATGCCGAGGAAGTAGACCCAAACAGCCAACAAAATGGAGGCTTCTTCGATGCCGGTGAAGGGTGATTCCAGCACGTAACGCATGATCACCTGGGAGAACATCAGGAACGCCAGACCCATGCCAGCTAGGATCATCATCGCGCGGAATACCCAGTTCAGCAGGTGTTCGAAGCGCAACAGGTAGCCATCTACATTGTTGTTTGGCTGCTCTGGGATTGCGTGCAGATGAGGAGGAATCGGGTGGGCGCTGAGATCAGGATCGTAATCGTAGATCTTGGTCTCGCCTACGGGTGTCGCTTGGGACGTTAAAGGTTCAGAGATTTTTTCGTGTTGCATGGTTCTGATCCTGAAAAGAGTTTCCGGGGTGGTATCACCACACCCCGCTGACCGACTTGTTGGGCGTGTAGGTCAGCGGGGCGGGGATACCGAAACGGTTAAGACCGGTTAGGATCAGTTGATGCCGGCGATTTCACGCATCATGGTCATGATTTTCTTGCCCACGATGCCTTCCATGTATGGCCACTCTTTGGAGTACAGGATCTCTTTCGCTTTACCCATCTCTTCTGGGCTCAGCTCAACTACGTTTACGCCTGCTTCACGTACTTTCGCCAGGAAGCCTTCGTCGATCGCCTGCGCTTCATCCCATACTGTCCGCATGGTTGCGTCAGCCGCAGCCATCAGCTTGGTGCGTTCTTCGTCAGACAGGTCTTCCAGCCAGGACTTGTTTACTACCCAGAACGCGTGCTCGAAGTAATCTTTGGTCAGGATGTACGCTTCGATCACGTCACGCATCTGCCAGATTTCTACAGACGGTGCAGTACCACGTGCGTCGATGGTGCCCAGCTGCAGCGCGGTGTACAGCTCGGAGAACGGCATTGGAACCGGGGTGAAACCGAAGCTCTTGTAGCGCTCGATACCGATTGGGATTGCCGGTACGCGCATCTTGATGCCTTTGCCGTCGGCCGGGAAGTTGGTTGGTACAGCTTCAACACCTTTACGGGTAGCGATGGAACCGAAACCGGTTGGGATCACACCTAGTACAACCAGGTCCAGGTCACCCAGGATCTCGTTGTAGATGTCGGTCATCTTGCCGTTAGGGCCGTAAACTTCACGTGCTTCCTTCCAGTCGTCAACCACGTAGCTCAGCCAGGATAGGTCCAGGCGCGCATCGTATTCAGATGCACCAAAGCTCATGGTCATCGGTACCACACCTTCCATGCTCTGCTCGAAGATGGACGCCCAGTCACCCAGAGAACCACCCGGATGGTAGTCCACCTCGATGGAGGAACCCTGTTTCTTCAGCTCGTCGGTGAAGGTAGTGGATGTCATGTGGAAGATATGGTCAGACGGGTAGGCGTGGGCGAGCATCAGCTCTTCAGCCAGAACCGTCTGGGATGTTGGCAGGGTAAGCGCCGCAGAGAGTGCGCATGCGGAAAGGACGGATTTGAACGTTTTTTTAATTGTCATAGTGACCTCAATATTTTTTATTGTTGTGACACAGGTCCGGTATCGGGCGAGCCCGATATTGGCAGAGCACTGCAGAACGTTTTTCAAGGTTCCAGGAGTCTTTGCTCTTGCAATCAATATAAATTTCGGCTTGAGATCAGCTATAGACCCAACCCGAACCGAAAATGTAGTTCCAGGCTGCAGGTCACGTAATACGTGGGATGTAGGGCGGATGGTGATGTCAGGTAGTGAGAGCTGGACGGTAGGAGTTGATCGATTGGTACCAATGCCGAGACGCTGGAAATACCAGATAATCCATCAGGATTGGATAGGCTGTTTGATTGTCGGAGCGGCGGATTTCTAGTCGGATATTGAGATCTGAGACGTTTGAAGATTCTCGTGAATTACGCAGAAAACTGGCTGGCTGACAGGCAAAAATAAGCCCCGTTTTTTAAAGGCGGGGCCAGAGAAAACTAAAGCAACGCCGAAGCGTTGCTTTAGGAGGGAGAACTGGACTCTTTTGGCAGGGGAACCGACGTTTAGTTACGAACAGCTTCCAGTTCCAGGCGCAGGGAGATCTCATCGCTGATGTTTGGTACGCCGTACTTCATGCCGAAATCGGTGCGTTTGATGGTGCCGGTCGCAGTGAAGCCCGCCACGGTTTTCTTGTTAAATGGGTGAGCGCCCGCTTTGTTCAGCGTCAGGTCCAGTGTTACTGGCTTGGTCACACCCAGCAGGGTCAGCTCGCCGATCAGTTTCGCGGTTTTTTCACCGGTTTTCTGGATTTCGGTGCTGTTGAAGGTCATTTCCGGGAATTCTGCTGCATTAAAGAAATCCGGAGAGCGCAGGTGCTCATCACGCTTGGCGTGGAATGTATCGATGGAAGCGGTGTTGATTACGATGGAAACCTTAGAGTTTTCGATGTTTTCATCGTCAAAAGACAGTTTGCCGCTGAATTCAGCAAAGCGGCCCAGCATGTTCGACAGGCCCAGGTGGTTCACGTTGAACAGAACGTTGGTGTGAGCCATATCGATCTGGTAGTCAGCCGGTGCCGCCTGAACAGCGGTAGGGGATACTAGGGTAGCGGCCATCAGGGATGCGCCGAACAGTTTTTTAAAAGTCATGTTTAAGTCCTCTCAATATGTTATTGGAGCGGTTTAAGTACGAATATCAGTAACCGTAACTACTGGTTTCAGTCAGGAGCAGTGCGCTGCCAACAGGGATGGTCAGGCACACTAGCGCGACAACGGCCAGGCTCAGCGGTCGCATCAGCGGTGTTGTTGCGCGTTTAAGGAATGGGATGTGCGGCACGATCCGATCAATCAGCAGTAGCGGTACGAGGAATGCCATTGCAGTGCCGCTGGCCTTGGTGAAGAAGAGGCCTTGGGCTGCCATCGCGCCGAGGATGGTGACTATCGGAAAGAGCATGGATGCACCAATGCTGAAGCGGAACTTAGGCCAGTTCCACAGCAGGAATCCGCCAACGGCTGCCATCAAACCAAAAGCGGTTTGGGCCAGCATGCCAGATGAGCCGAGTAACAGAATGACGCCCAGCCCGCCGCTGAAAAACAGAACCTTTAGCCCAGTGTCGATCTGTGCTCGGCGATGGTCTCCCTGCCAGAGGGCATAAGCGGCAACAAACCAGACTGCAGTCAGGAAAAAGACACCTGACAGATCGATTGAGTTGAAGCGGGTGCCAAACACCCAAACGATCATCGGCAGGGGGAGTACTAGGCAGGCCAATTTATAGAAGCGACCGCGGATCTCAAAATAATCAAACAGCACACCGACAAGGCCTGCTGCGATAATCAGGTAAGGAAGTTTCTGTGAGCTGGCTTTTGGCGGGAACGAGAAGCCGCTAATAGCAATGATGGTGATCAACGCGCTGATCGGCACAGCCATCGCAGCGAGCATCTTGCCCTTTGGCAGGCTAAAGCCAACGATCCCTGAAACAATCAGGCTGACCAGCAGTGGTAGCAGTGAACTTTGTACCACAGGATTATTAAGTAAACTTTCCATACCGGACCTCTAAGCGGGGTGTAATAGATCTGATTGCCGCTATTACAGACGCAAAGTGTCACGAAAGTTTTTCCAGTATTGGCAGTTTTGTCGCAATAGTTCTCCGAATCGTTGGTTGATACAAATTGATACAATTTGGATTGGGCCGAACTTATGAAAAACGATATTCTGGCCAAATAACGTCAACTTCCCGCTCAACCACGTGCCCGCTGAACCTTATGACCAATACACCCCACATTCTTGTTGTTGATGACCACCAGGATATCCGTGATCTCATAAAACGGTATCTGGAAGAGCACGGTTATCGGGTCTCTGTTGCCTGCGGTGGTAAGGAGATGAAGGCGATCTTTAAATCCAGCGCCATCGATCTTGTGGTGCTGGACATCATGATGCCGGGGGACGATGGCCTCACACTCTGCCGTTATCTGCGTGAACAGGGGCAAGTGCCTATTATCATGCTCACCGCGATGGCCGAGCAGACCGATCGTGTCGTTGGTCTGGAAATGGGCGCGGATGATTATCTGACGAAACCGTTTTTCCCCCGCGAGTTACTTGCCCGGATAAAGGCTGTGATGCGACGCACCGAGGCGATGCCGCCGGAGCGCAAGGCACTGACAGAGGAAACGGTTTCCTTTGATTGCTGGAAACTGGATGTATCCCGTCGAGAACTGCTGGGGGACGATGGTGTGGCGGTTCCGCTGAGCACGTCCGAGTTTAAGTTATTGACCACCTTCCTGGCCCATCCAAAAAGGGTGCTCAGCCGGGACCAACTACTCGATATGACCCGCGGCCGACAGGCAGAAGTGTTTGACCGCAGTATCGATAACCAGGTCAGCCGTTTACGGCGGAAAATCGAAAAAGATCCGGCCCACCCTGAACTGATCAAAACCGTCTGGGGTGGTGGTTATACGCTGGCGGTGGATGTGACAAAACTATGATCGGATATCTGCAAAAAAGTCTGCCGGGTCGGGTTATCGGGCTACTCATTCTGGTATTTGGCCTGGTAAACGCCGCAACCGTGTACATCTTCTTTGAGGAACGTGGCCGCGCTGTACGCTGGACCCACATGGAGGATCTGGTCGCACGCAGTGCTTCAATGGGACGGCTGCTTGATGAAACGCCCCAGGAGCTGCACGCACAAATTCTAGAGTCCGTATCAACCGAGCGTTTTCAGTTTGCTATCCAGCCGGTTGCTGCGGTAGACGTTAACAACATTGCCGAGCGGGAGCACCCGCTTTTCACACAGTTGCTGGCAAAAACACCTTCGCCGTCCGATCAGGTTAACCTGTCGATCAGTCCCCGTTATTACTGGTGTTACAGCTGGATCAAAAACCTGCTACAACCACGGTTCAGTTTTAACAAGCAGGATGGGCGTCGTCCCCTGGCAATTGTTTCGATCAGACGGGGCGATCAGGGCTGGCTCAACGGGGTGTTGATGTCGAAAAGTGCCTTTCCGGGCTGGTTGATTGCAGTACTGGTTGCACTGTGTCTGTTTACGCTGACGGTGGTCGCGGTGGTGCTGATTGTGCGGCATGTGACGCGGCCGCTGGAGGTGCTGACCGATGCCAGCGAGCAGTTTGGTCGGGGAGAGACGTTTGATCTGTTACCCGAACAGGGGCCGGAGGATGTGCGCCGCACCACACGGGCCTTTAACCGCATGCGAGATCGTTTGGAGCGCTATGTGGTGAGTCGTACCCAGATGTTGGCTGCGATCTCCCATGATCTGCGCACGCCACTGACCTCATTGCGCTTGCAGGCTGAATTTATCGACGATGTTAAAACCCGGGCTAAGATTCTCGATACGGTCTCCGAGATGCAGGAGATGACGGAAGCAACGCTGGCATTTACCCGCGAGGATGCCTCCAAAGAGGATGATCGCACTATCGATCTGGCGGCGCTGATTGAGAGCTTGTGTGAAGATCTGGGTGATATTGGTCTTGAGGTGGAGTGTCAGGAGCTTGCCCGAATTCCCTATACCTGCCGCCCGGGGGCGATCAAACGTGCACTCACCAACGTGATTGAGAATGCCTGTAACTATGGCGGTTGCGCAACGGTTGCAGTTGTGCAATCGGACAATGAACTGGAAATTAAGGTGACTGACCAAGGGCCTGGGATACCGGAAGCAGATCGGGAGCGCGTATTCGACCCGTTTGTCAGACTGGAAACTTCCCGTAACCGCAACACCGGTGGTATTGGCCTGGGATTATCGATCACGCGGACGGTTGCTCATGCCCACGGCGGTGATGTGCTGCTGAGGAATCTGGAGCCTCAAGGCCTGGAGGTGACGGTGAGTCTTCCCCGTTAAATGGAAGAATCACCGTGGCCCTTTATCGCGAAATGAAACGGCTCTGGAGCGATGCACATTTAAGTGAGCTGTTTAATCAGCTCTGCCAGCCGGTCGATGCCCGGGCGGATTCGCTCTGTGGCAATTGAGGAATAGCCGATCCGGAAATAGTTCAGCGGGGGATCTGGCTGGTGGAAATAGATATCACCCGACTCAATCACCACACCACGTTCCAGTGCGCGCTGTTTAAGCTCACGGGCATCTAGCCCTTCCGGGCCTTTTACCCAGTAACAGGAGCCACCAAATACCGGTGGTTTAGCCGATTCCGGCAGGCAATCCTGCAGTGCATCGCCCACTTCTTTCCAGCGCTCTTCGTACACTTGCACGATACTGCGGATCAGCGAGTCGTGGTAACCGCGGGCCAGGAACAAACCCACCGCACGCTGGTTGTTCATTGGCGGGTGACGCAGCATCATACGGCGGAACTCCCGCAATTCACTAATCAGTTCTTTTGGCCCCACGATAAAACCAAGTCGCAAACCGGGTGACAGAGTTTTCGACAGACTGCCCAGATAGATTACGCGTCCGTTCTTATCCAGACTCTTCAGTGCTGGCGTCGGATTATCGGCAAAGGTGGTTTCACACTCGTAGTCATCCTCGATGATCAGGAAATCATCGCGGGAGGCCTGTTCCAGCAGTTCGCGGCGACGCTCCATCGGCATGGTGACTGTGGTGGGGAACTGGTGGCTCGGGGTGGTGAAGATCAGGTCACAACCTTTCAGCTGCTCGCCAGTTTTCAGGCCGTGTTCGTCCACCTCCAGTGAACGGGTCTCAGCACCGGTGTAACTGGCCATCCGTACCAGATCGGGGTAACCCGGGTTTTCCAAACCAAAGGTGGAGCCTTTACTCATGAGCAGCTGCATCAACATGTACAGACCATGCTGTGCACCCACGGTGATCAGGATCTCGTCCGGATCGGCCCAAACGGCTCGCCTTGGCAATAGACGGCTATGAATCTGCTCGACCAGCAGCGCATCGTCATCATCGTAACGGTCACCGGCCCATTCACCGATGGCGCCCACGGTTACGGATTCTTTACAGCACTCACGCCAGTGGTGGGTCGGGAACATCTTAGGATCGAGCTGACCGTAGATAAACGGATAAGGGTAGTCGCGCCAGCGGTGCAGTTTATTGAGTTTGTGATCGGTGGGGCGGTGTTTCAGGTAACGATCCCAATCCGGCGCATTACCGGTGATGGTTTCGGCAGCCTCTTCATCGGGTTGGGCGCTACTTTTCAGCATCTCCGGGTTTACAAAGAATCCAGCACGCGCTTTGGAGATCAGGTAGCCATCATCCAACAGGTGTTCGTAGGCCAGAATTACGGTGTTACGTGAAACGCCAAGCATCTCGGCCAGCTTACGGGTAGACGGTAAAGCCAGGTCGGGCGGGATATGGCCTTCGATAATCGCCCGACTGATCTGTTCGCGAATCTGCTGTTGCAGACTGCATTCCGCATCGGGAGATAGATGGAAGAGGTGTTGCAGCATGATTTTGCCCCTGAACCTGAGTTTATTTTTATTATCAGTTTAACTTAGGCTCAGCGAGCCTCGAAGAGTAGTACCAGCACTACTTGAAGTCTGGTTCCATGTTGTACGAGCGTTCCAAAAAATTGTAATAAATTCAATGGTAAAGATAGGCGTATAGAACTCATTGGCCCGTTAGTGGTCCTATGCGACCTGAACACATTCAAGGGATTTCATATGAAAACAATCGGTTTGTTGGGTGGCATGAGCTGGGAAAGTACGGTGGGTTATTACCGTGCAATTAACGAAGGCGTAAAAGCGCAGTTGAGTGGTTTGCACTCTGCAAAGATTGCGATGGTCAGCGTCGACTTTGAACCGATTGAGAAATTGCAGCATGCGGGTGACTGGGATGGTACCGCGCGTATTCTGGTCGATGCCGCTAAGAATGTTCAGTCGGCAGGTGCTGATTTCCTGCTGATCTGTACCAACACCATGCATAAAGTCGCGCCGCAGATCGAAGAGGCGTTGGAGATCCCACTGCTGCATATCGCTGACGCGACGGCCGAAGAACTGCTGGCCAAAGGCATCAGGAAAGTTGGCCTGCTTGGGACCGGCTTCACCATGGAACAGGATTTCTACAAAGGCCGATTGAGCGAGAAGTTCGGTCTGGAAGTGGTGGTCCCGAATCAGGCCGATCGCGATATTGTGCATCGGGTTATCTATGAAGAACTGTGCCTGGGTAAGACCGAAGCGGACTCCAAGGCAGAGTACCTGCGCATTATCGATACACTGGCTGAGCAGGGCGCTGAAGCGGTGATCCTGGGTTGTACCGAAATTGGGATGCTGGTTCAGCAGCAAGACACCCAGGTGCCACTAGTGGACACAACAATGATCCATGCGCAAAAGGCCGTCGAGCACGCAGTGAAGTAAACAAATTTCTGCCTGTTCGAACGCGACAAGCCTTGCTGACTTGCCGCGTCGCAGATTCTGTTAGACACTCGCCTGCATGATTACGGACAAAACTACAGCGCTTCTTCAGATTCTTTGCTATCACGATGATTGGGATGATGCGATCGCATACCTGTTGGATTCAACGGAGGAGTGCGAACCGGTTGTCGCTTCAAAAGCATATTTGATTCAGGTGCTTACAAAGTATACATCGGGTGAATTGTCAGCAGATGATCTTGAGGAATGGGCGGGATTTATCGAGCTTAGCGACGATATCGATCATAGCGCGATCGAGGATTACCTCTACGCCTTATCTAATCCTGAACTCATGGGAGAGATCACGATAGATAAGGCGTTACAGATGATCGACCTGTTGGGTGACTGAGCTACCGTAGTGGCTCGTTAATCTTCGTGCAGTTTTGACGGGATTTTGTGAATTAACCAGTACCCAACGCTCATGGCCAAGGCCACCGCCGCCAACCCGTAAATATAGGGTGGGGTGGTCTCTGCAAAGTCCAGAACAATCACTTTCCTGGCGATAGCCATCAGTGCTGTCGCCATAACAATTTTTACATGTATTACGTCATCCCTAAGATAGATCGTGATGTTGATGAGTATCTCAATGGCGATCAGTACCGCCATAAATGCACCAAACGTTGCCAACATGTCTGAGATCGTAAGGATAAAGACAGGTGGAGTGTTCAGTTTTTCATAGATGGTCCAGGCAACATCAATCACGCCCATAATGATGACAAACACCATCATGATTGAAAGCAGTCTGACGCTAAATCTAACTGCAGAATAGAGTTTGTTGGTCAGCGCATCGTCTGTGTATTTAGTCATGACAAAACCACCTCGCAGTTTAAATCCAGAAAGCTGAATAGACGCGCATGCGAGGTGTTACAAGACGGGCGATACAAAACCTTCAGGTTTGATTGCGATAACCGGTGATTCGATTGATAGAAGAATATCTTCCGCGGTATTGCCAATCAGATAGCCGCTCAACCCTGACCGGGCAAAGGTGCCCATGACCAAGGCTTTGGGTTTACTCAGGTTGACGAAGTTGGCAATGGAATCGACCACGTCGCCTTTAATCAGGAAGTTTTCAAATTCTCCGTGCTTGGACAGGAATTTCTTCATCAGTTCAGACTGTCGGTCTGCTTCCGACGTAATCATCTCGGCCAGATCGGCGTCTTTAACCTTTAAAAACGGATTGTGTCGCAGTGAGTCTTCACCGTTGAGTTTCCAGCAGGATAGAACGCTAACCTCGAGATTCAGCTGATCGGCGAGCTGCTTTGATGCACCCATGATCTTGTCATTAAGCGCACGGCCCTCTTTGGTGGCTTCCAGGTTCAAATCAATGGCGGCAAACAATGCATTGTTTGGTTTTGGCGTCGAGTCCCTGAGAATCCAGATCGGTGTTTGCGCTTTTCGTAACAGGTGCAGATCAAGACTTGCCAGGCGCTGGTGATGGATATCCTGTGTTTTCAGAATGATATCGAAGTCGCCTTCAACGCTTTCCTTGATGATCTCAATAAACTTAACGCCACACCGGATCTTCGTAGAGACAGGTGCGCCGTTATAGTTCGCAAGCTGCGCATCGAGGTAGCTCTGCATCCTCGTGATCAGTTCCTGCTTTGCGGCCTCATTGTTCGTTTGGCTGAACATGCCGTAACCCGGTATATCGCTTTCATCGATTACCAGGAGGATCTCGATCAGCGCATTGCTCTGCTGTGACAGCTGGGTACAGATCTCAAACGCCGGATCATCAAGAATCAGGAAGTCTCTATTTACTACGAACAGAATCTTTTTGAGTTTCATAGCAGGTCTCAGATGAGAATGGATTTTTGATGCTATCAAACTCAAGTTAGAAGATAGTTCGCAAAAATGGGACCGAATATTCAAAGAATTCGATTCATCTGATCTGGGTCGGTAATCCAATGCACTTTTCAAGGTGTATAAAGTTCAGAAAGATCTATTAAACAGCTGCCCTGTAAAGGTGTCTGACGGAGGTGTTTGGATGATTAATTTGACAAAACATCTACTGAATATAACCTAGTAAATTAGTTGGTTATCTCTCTCGGCTGCTTTCTCACCCCGTTAAGGAGTCAGCACATTGAAAATGTTGAACTTGAGGCACCTGTACTATTTCTGGCTAACCGCGAGGGAGGGCTCCATTGCGCAGGCGTGCGATATTCTCGATCTTGCGCCGCAGACGTTGAGTACCCAGATCGCCACACTGGAGGAAAACGTTGAGCACCTGCTGTTTAAGCGTGAGGGGCGCAACCTGGTGATGACTCCCATGGGCAAGCAGGTGTTTGCCTACGCCAACAAGATCTTTGATATCACCTCGCAACTGGAAGAGGTGTTGCAGCAGTCACCGGATAGTCGCTCGATCGACTTCTCGGTGGGTATCGCATCTACTGTGCACAAGATCCTGGCGTGGAAGGTGATCAAACCGGCACTAAGTATTCCCAATGAGGTGCAGTTGGTATGTAAAACCGCCTGTGCCAGTGATTTGTTGCTGCAACTGAAACAGAAAAAGATTGATCTGCTGATCTCTGATTATCTACCCCACGAATGTGACCGGGATGGCTTAACGGCGCACAAACTGCTGAGCACCCCAATGTCCTTTTTCTATAAGCAGGGGGACGTTGCGGATGAGATGAAGGCGGGGTTCCCGGCCAGTCTGAGCGACGCTAGCTTCCTCTGCTACGGCCGCCAGACACCTTATCTGGGCAAGCTGAAGGACTGGTTTAAGATCAACGATATCAAGCTCAACATCAAAGCCGAGATCGATGACAGCGCACTGCTAAAGGTATTAGGGCAGTCCGGCGAAGGTTTCTTCTCGGCCCCATCAGTGATCGCCGATGAGATTTGCGCTCAATATAACGTTGAGGTCATTGGTGTCGCCGAGACCATCACCGAAGACCTGTACGCACTGTATCGTGACACCAGCATGATCAACCCTGCACTCGAACAGTTGCTTAACTTTAAAGTGCAGGATGCCTAGCTGGTGGATGGACAAAGGTGAGCCGGAGGCCCCGGCTCACTCTGTTAGGGGATATCTAACTGGTAGGTCTGCCACTGGGTTTTGCTAGCGATCCGATCATAAACCGCCCGTCCTCTATAGTTGTTCTCTGCCGTAATCCAACGTACGAAGGGCCAGCCGTGTTCTTTAGCCGCTTCATTCAGGGCAGTAAACATCGCATCAACCGCGCCACTGCCACGGTGGGTTGGCTCGATAAACAGGTCATCCAGGAAGCCAACCACCGTTCCACGCAGCGGTGAGGGCATCTCTCGATAGTGCATCAGGCCCACGCCATTGCCATGTTCGTCTTTGGCGATCAGTGCGTAGAACGGGTTATCACTGTCGAAAATCCAGGACCAAACCGTATCGAGTGTGCTCTGATCAAGTGGCATGTTGTAGAACTCGCCGTACGCCACGTACAGGGATTTCCATTCGGTGTAGTCGTCACGATCCAATGGTGTGATTGCAAGTGTCATTCTGCGCGCTCCGGTGCACATTCCTGTAGTGTGTTCTTCTGCTTTCCGTTTTCATCGAAGTTGGATGCATCCAACCAGGTCTCAAACATTGCTTTTATGGCTGGCCACTCGGAATCAATAATCGAGAACCAGGCGGTATCACGGCTGCGGCCCTTGTACATGATCGCCTTCCGGAAGATCCCCTCAAATGTGAAGCCAAAACGCGCAGCCGCTTTGCGCGATGGTGCGTTGAGCGAGTCACACTTCCACTCGTATCGGCGGTAACCCAGTTCATCGAAGGCACGTCGCATCATCAGGAACATCGCTTCAGTCGCCAGCGGAGTCTTCTGCAAAAGGGATGAGAAATGGATATTACCTACCTCGATCACACCGGTTACCGGGTCGATTCGCATAAAGCTGGCAACCCCCACCGCTCTTTCTGTTTTCGCGTCGATGATCGCGTAGAACAGGGGATCGCTGGTTTTGCTGACACGTTCAACCCAGGCGTCAAAGTCAACACGGGTATCAAACGGACCATCAAACAGGTAGGTCCAGTTTCTCCCTTCTGGATCAGCACCAAATGCATCAAAGAGCTGATCGCCGTGCTTGCGTGGGCACAGACCTTCCAGAGAGCAGTATTGACCCTGCATTGGTTTGAGGGAAGGAAACGGGCGCGGTGTCCAGTTCTCTACTGCCATGCCAATTGGCTGGCCAAATTCATTCTGTCGCATGGTGTTCCCATCGTTCTGTTTATTCTGTCGATGGGTAGAGATTACGAGACTGAGTGGGCTAAGAAGAGATCCATTATTGAATAACTATGTAGGCCCACTTTCGGTGACTGAAAGATAGAGGTTAGGGAGGAAGAAAGCCCCGGGCAGATTGCATCATTGTCGGGGCCTTCAGGTGAGAGCTTTCAAGTTACAGCGTTGTTGCGCCTGCTCTAAAGGTCTTGGCGGTTTCGAGAACCTGCGCAGGTGTGAACAGCGGAACCGAGCAACGATCCGGATTGCAGATAAACATCGCCGGTTTGCCCAAATCCGGGTAACGTCCCGGTTTCTCGAAGTGCAATAGCTTACGTGGATGGTTGGCTTCCAGGCCAGCAGCGTAAAGGGATTGAGCTTCGGGCAGTGCAGTATCACCCACCACCGAAAACTCAACATATGCAGCGGTCAGCTGTTCCAGCGCCAGGGCTGTTTTTCCGGTCATCTTGCCTTCACGTGCCAAAATGTTCGGTGTCGCAACCGCACGAATGGTGGCTTCCGCAATCGACTGGTAGCGTTCATCTTTTGTCAGGATATGCAGGTCATAGAAGAAGCTGGCGGCCATCGCATTGTCTTCCAGTGGTTTACGTGGCGGAATCAGACTCGCGGTATCGTCCGGTACGGTCGCAAAGAAGCCTTTGTTGGTTTCATCGTAGAGCGTTGCCAACATCGCATCGGCAATACTGCGGGCAGGTTGGAGCCACTTGTCGTCACCGGTGACCTGATGGAGATCTAACAGGGCGTGCCCGAACTGAGCCTGTGGCCGCAGGAATGGGCGTACTTCTTCGGTATGGGGATGTACGCGCTGATCGTCGCTCATCTGCTGGTTGAGTACGGCCTGACGCATCCAACCGTCGGGCTGTAAGCGATTGGTGAGCAATGTATCAGCGGCGATGATCGCTTTCTGAAGGAAAGCCTTATTGCCGAAGGCTTCGAACGCTTTTACATAACCGGAGATAACTTCGGCGTTTTTATCGGTGTAGATCGCATGGTCAATCGGAGGGATACCGTACTTGCGGCGCTCTTCATCGGTTTTGAGCAGCCAGTAATCCTGTGGCCACCAGTTGTGGGGTAAGCCTTCAGGTTCATCCTTCTGATTGGCATACCAGGTGCCGTCCGGATTCTGCATCCAATCAACCAGGTAACGATCAACCTCTGCTACGGCATCCAGGTACTTCTTGTCACCGGTGAGTTTGTAGGCTTCGCTTAGTGCAATCAGCGCGTTGGCCTGGTTGCCGATCCGCTTTTCGGGAATGGCACGCAATTTGGCAAAACGCTCTGGCACACGGGTGACGGAGTCAGCGATCGGTACCTGAAAAATGCCGCCCCATACAGGGTCCAAGGCATCGAAAAAGGTATCACTGATGTTGATCGCCAGTTGGCGCAGCTCGTTGTTGTCGTATAGATGTGCACGGTAATAGAGATGCATGAGACGTGGGCCAACCACTTCGGTATTGATACCAAAACGGCCCCAGCTGTAGTTTGTTTCGTTAAGCGCGCGGTCCAGCTGCATTCTGACCTGATCACGTACGCGGGTGAGTTCGGTTTCAACGGGTTTGCTGGCAACAGAGTAGGGTGCGTTGGGATCAGCCTTGAGTTTTTTGGCCTGGTGTTTAGCCACCAGATCTTCAAGCAAAGGGATGAAGTTGCGGGGTAGTTTGTTACCCGCCATCGCAAAGACCTGGGTGGCATCGGGAAGCAGGAATGCAGTCGCAGGCCATGCCCAGTCAGAGTAACGCTCACCAATATCCGGACGCGCTTGGGCATCCACGGCAATGGCAACGAAGTGTTTATTGATCAGGTCGATCACCGCCTGATTGCGATAGGTAACGCGTTCCATGCGGTTACAGGCAGTACAGCCTTCCATCCCCACATTGATCAGGATAAGTTTGTTCTCCGCCTTCGCTTTATCGAATGCGGCTTTCTCCCAGGCTTGCCACTCAATGCCGCCTTCATGTCCAAAGTTGACGGCAGAAGCGAATGTGGCAAACAGCAGGGCGGTAACGAGCAATGTGATCTGCTGCAGCGTGCGGATCAATCCGGGTTGTGGGTGCATGGCCGTAACCTCTGTTTTGAGTGATTTTTTGGACAAACAACCTCAGGCAAAGTTTTATATTAGTCTGTGCTAGAACCTCAGAGTGAATTGATCGATGAATCTGATCCATACCCAGTATTACCCCACTGTATTCGGCGAGTTGTTGCTCGGCAGTTTAAATGGACAGCTATGCCTGTGTGACTGGCGTTACCGAAAGGCACGGGAAAGTGTGGATCGTCGTCTGCAGACCCGGCTGAACGCTCGGTATGTAGAGAAGCCGGATAAAGTGACCGACCAAGCAATCACTCAGTTGGAAGAGTACTTCAGCCAGCAGCGGAAGGTATTTGAGTTGCCATTGCTGCTGGCTGGAACGGATTTCCAGAAAGCGGTGTGGGAACAACTGCAGCAGATTCCATTCGGACAAACCGCCAGCTATCTCCAGCTGGCAGAACGGATGCACAATCCCAAAGCGGTGAGAGCGGTTGCCAGTGCCAATGGAGCAAATGCACTTTCTATCTTTGTACCGTGCCACCGGATCGTGGGCAGCAATGGAGAGCTGGTGGGGTATGCTGGAGGGCTTGAAGCTAAAAGGAAATTGCTGGGATTGGAGCAAGACTTGTTTGCTTAATTGAGCCTAATTGGTACTGAATCGAGCTCTTGTTTGTTGGGTGAGCCGTTATAAGTGTTGTCCGCTTCCGGCACAGAGCGGCCGTTCGTTAAAAGTGGACAATCAGCCAAAGGACTAAACAGCCCAGTCTTCATATTTCACGAGATACCAGCATCCATCTACTTGCTGAAATGAATATTTCAGAAGAAAACCTGTATCAGGTTTAAACAGGCGCACATTTCTCTTTCCGACGCTCGCTATAGTAACTTCCGTTATTAGTGGAATGGATTTTCGTGCTTGTGGTGACGGGTATATCGGATGCTTCCGCTCAGCAACCTCCAACTTTGATAAGGTGGTGTAGACTGTTTCCCACTCTGGATTTGCATCGACATCAACCCAAGAGTGTTCAAGCGGATAAACAATGTATTTCTCTTGCCAAAGCCGATTCCTCTCA
>NZ_CAXRBQ010000167.1:0-44662 GCF_964228735.1 Pontibacterium sp.
GGCGGGAAAGGGATGAAAATTGAAAAGTATGTGGTACCATTTTGTAAACGGCTGATGGCTTGTGGGAATTGTATAGACACCAATAACCATAGGGCTTTCAGCCGTTTTCGTATATACCTTCATGAAAAATATGGGTTAGGGAGGTAATTGCAGGCTCATCCTGCGACTTTACTTCGGTGGTATTCACCTGAAAGATATCACCTGCGGCAGTACCATCCGCCTCATAGTACTGGCCAAAGACGCCCCATCCTTCAGCGTCCTCTCGGTAAGAGCTCCAGACAGCGACAAATCCTTCCGGCTTGTCAGAAACCGTGATGGTGACGGAGGCCGGATCACTCGTTAGTCCGATTTCATCGGTTGCGGTATAGGTAAAGCTAATTTCGCGGGATTCACCTTCAGCGAGATCATCAAAATCACTACCCGGTGAAAAACTGAACAGGCCGTTTCCATCGAAAACAACGCTGCCTTCAGTCGGTGCATCCACAAGATTAAATGTCAGATCGTCACCGTCTTCATCAGTGCCAAGAAGGCCTCCGGTGATTTCATTGTCTTCTCTGGAGCCGGTCGTGGTGACATTGGACACAACGGGGGCATGGTTAATTCCGGAAACGGTTACAGTAACAAGTTCGGGATCGGAGGTAGCTCCATGTTCGTCTGTGGCAATATAGGTGAAGGAAACATCCCGACTTTCACCATCCGCAAGATCTTTAAAGTCATCACCGGGAACGAAAGTGAAATTACCATCGGTACCGAACTCTACGCTGCCTTCGGCTGGCGCTTCCAGCAACGAGTAAGTTAACTCACCACCTTCTGGATCAGTCCCAATCACGCTGCTACTGATGCCAGCATCATCTTCTGTGCCACTGATAGCAACAGCAGTTACAATCGGCTGTTGATTGATACCTGCAATCGTGACTGTCACAGTTCCCGGATTTGAGGTATTCCCTTCAGGATCAGTGGCAACGTAGGTAAACGTAATATCACGAGACTCTCCTGCACCGAGATCATCAAAATCATCACCTGGTTCAAAGCTAAAGTTGCCATCTTGAGTTACGGTAACGGAGCCCTTGGATGGTGCATCTACCAATGCATAGGAGAGATCTCCGCCGTCTTCATCAGTGGCAGTTAGGGTGCCGGTGATTGAAGTATCATCTTCCCTACCGGTGCTACTATAATCATCAGCTTCTGGGAGGTGGTCGACACCATTTACGGTGATAGTAACTGTAGCAGGGGAGGAGGTATTACCTGCGCTATCAGTAACAATGTAAGTGAAGGTAACATCTTGAGCTTGATCCTCTGTCAGTGATTTAAAGTCATCGCCTGGAAGAAAGGTGAAAGTGCCATCATTGTTGTTAACAACATTTCCTTGGTTTTCTGGAAGACCATCGCTGATGATATAGGTCAGACTGTTGTTTTCTGGCTTACTATCTCCAACTTCAAATTTAACAAAATTCTCATCTTCGTATATCGCAATATTTACATCATTCGATTCTAGCAAAGTACTTGAAACAGGAAGTAGCCTTGCTATATCACTTGCTCCCACTCGTCCATAAGGGCTTGCTATGGAAAACTGTTCACCTATCTTATTTCCAGTTGCATCAAACCTTTGTCCGGCGATACTTCCAGCGGTAGACATTCCCCCCAAATCAGTCCAAGTTACAATAAAACCTCCATCTTCGACTGCTACAGTTGCAGAGTCTCCTTGGGAGTGTTCAACGCTAGTGTTAACTGTAAACTCGCTTCCAATGGGATTATAGTGAGCATCAAATAATTGGCCGCTTACATCTGAGCTGGATGTCCATGTAATAACAAAGCCACCGTTAGAGAGCCCTACTGCCGAAGGATTTTCTTGAAACCAGCGCTCATATGTATTAACTGATATCTCGTCCCCAATCCTTTTCCCGTTACCATCAAATACTTGGGCAGTTATTCCTTGATTGGTGACAGGGCCATCGCTCTCCAGTGAATTAAACCCACTCCATGCGACAACAAAACCTCCGCTTTCTAGAGGTGAAACCACAGGAGTGCTTTGAGTACCTTGTGTAAACGTATTTACTCTAAATTCATCACCGATGGGTTCTCCTGAAGCACTAAAAATTTGACCAGATATACCTCTATAGATGCCAATATTATTATCCCAGGTTGTATAGCTACCAGCTATTTCTGGATCATCAGATTCCCAAGTGACTACGAATCTTCCGTTAGATAACGTTGTAACATCCGAGTACTGTTGGCTGCGATTGGTATTTGTGTTAACTAAAAAACTATCGCCAATCTTTTCACCGTCTCGAGAAAATAATTGACCAGATATGCCAAAGCTATCTTCTTGAGAATCATTTTCCACTCCATAGCTTGTCCACGTAGTGACAAAACCACCATTTGCGGTTGCCGTAACAGAAAGAGAAGTATTAGTAGAATGGTGGTCTGTACTAACTACAATCTCTTCACCCTTAGGACTACCGTCGGGATTATAAATCTGACCAAGAAGAGCATGACCTTCTAGATCATCATAATACCGTGTGTCTCCGCGCCAAATAACAACGTAACTGCCATCAGCTAAAGAGGAAACCGCTGGCTCGAATGGCCTGAAGGTCTGCTGCCCAATGAAAAAAAAATCTCCTAGAGGATTCCCGTCCACATCAATTGTTTTGCCAGCAAGACGATGACCTGTAGAGTTGGAATGTTGCTGCCAAACAACCACGTACCCATTATCAACAGACGTTTCTGATGCCATTACTCGGTTCCTTGTAATCTTTAAGCTTCCTGCCTACAGCATTATAAGATGCAGAAAATAGTAGTAGGGATTGTATGTATGGCTAAACCTATAGTGCAGGAACGTAATATCGATAGAAGTTGGCTGAAAGTACACTGTAGGCTATAGAACAAGCAATCTGGCTTGGTTATTATCCATACAACTCAAATGCAGTAGATAGTAATAAAACGCTACACGGAGTAGCAGTTGTCAGATCTGACAGGGAGCCGACATGGATGATCTGTGGCAGTTGATGGAGACGCTAAACACGTCAACTTCTTTTGAGCAGTTGGGTGAAAATCTCGATCGGCTAATTCAGCAGTTTGATGTGGAACACTACGTTTACCTCAACCTTTCACCACTTGCCGCAAAGGTTGCAAGCACGGGGAATTATCCTGAAAGCTGGGTAACCCACTACCTTGAGCAGGAGTATCAATTTGTCGATCCCACGGCAAAAGGCTGTATGCTTCTGCAGAAACCATTTCTATGGCGTGATTGCGATCAGATCTTCGAACCCACTGAGCTAACCCAGCGATTTTGGAATGAGGCAGCTGAGTACAACCTCACGTCCGGCCTGGGTATTCCCCAACGAAGCTTCGATAAGAGCACTGTTGGCTGGGGAATGACGTTTCGTACTCGCGACGAAGAGCAGTATCTGAAAGAGCATGGCAAAGCCCTTAGCGTAGTTGCCAACAGCTTTCATTACCGCTTTGAGCAATTACTGGCCAGCAACGAAAATCTTTCGCAAACCTTTCGCCTCACCAAACGGGAGCGCGAGTGTGTTATGTGGTTATGTGAGGGGAAAACGTATCCGGAGATTGAGATCATTCTGGGGATATCGGAACGTACTGTGCGCCACCATATAAGTGCGGCCAAGAATAAGCTGGATATAGCAACAAATGCACAGTTAATCGCTAAATCAGTGTTATACAGACTGGTTTAGATTGGCCCGCAGATAGAAAAATGGCTGGTAAAACCAGCCATTTAATAGATTATTCGGTGCGCTCGAACATCAGGTCCCAGACCCCATGCCCCAGACGCTCACCGCGTTTCTGGAACTTGGTCACCGGGCGCCATTCCGGCTGTGGTGAGTACTGACCATCACCGGCCACGTTCTGGTAGCCTTCTGCCGCACTCATCACTTCCATCATGTGCTCGGCGTAATTTTCCCAGTCGGTGGCCATGTGGAACACACCGCCCACTTTCAGCTTTTTGCGCAGCGCCTGGGCAAATTCAGGCTGCACGATACGGCGTTTGTGGTGCTTTTTCTTGTGCCATGGATCCGGGAAGAACAGCTGCAGCGTGTCGAGGCTGCCATCCGGGATACACTGCGCCAGTACTTCTACGGCATCGTCGCAGTACACACGGATGTTCTCCAGACCTTCCAGCTTGGCGTTGTTGAGCAGACGACCCACGCCCGGACGGTGAACTTCGATACCGATGTAGTTCTTCTCCGGCTGGTCTTTGGCCATGGAGATCAGGGAATCGCCCATACCAAAACCGATCTCCAGCACCACCGGTGCTTCACGACCGAAGACTTCGGCGGTATCGATCATGCCGTTTTCCAGCTCCAGGCCCATCAGCGGCCAGGCTTCATCGAAGCCGCGCTGCTGACCTTCGGTCATTCGACCGGCACGCAGCACAAAGCTACGTACCTTTCGCATGTATTTCTTCTCTTCGCCTGCTTCAGATTCAGGCTGCTGTGGGATCTGTTCTTCGCTCATAGCTCTCGCTGCAGAAACGCAAAACCCGGTGACCAGCACCGGGCTCTGGCGTGTAACTTAATTAATTACTTGATCAGGCCGTCCATTGGGGAGGAGGCGCTGGCGTATTTCTTACGTGGCATGCGACCAGCCAGGTAAGCTTCACGGCCCGCTTCGATCGCTTTACGCATCGCGGATGCCATCATGATCGGGTCTTTTGCCGCTGCGATTGCGGTGTTCATCAGCACACCTTCACAGCCCATCTCCATGGCGATTGCAGCGTCAGACGCTGTACCTACACCCGCATCAACCAGCACCGGCACCTTCGCGCTTTCCATGATGATGTTGATGTTGTGTGGGTTGAGGATGCCCAGACCGGAACCGATCAGGGAACCCAGCGGCATTACTGCTACGCAGCCCATGTCTTCCAGCTGTGCTGCGACGATCGGGTCATCGTTGCAATACACCATCACGTCAAAGCCGTCCTTCACCAGGGTTTCGGTCGCTTTGATGGTTTCCACCATGTTCGGGTACAGGGTCTTCTGGTCACCCAGTACTTCCAGCTTCACCAGGTTGTGACCGTCCAGCAGTTCACGCGCCAGGCGGCAGGTACGTACCGCGTCATCTGCGGTGTAGCAGCCAGCGGTGTTTGGCAGGATGGTGTACTTGTCCGGGGAAATTACGTCCAGCAGGTTAGGCTCGTCCGCGTTCTGACCGATGTTGGTACGGCGTACCGCCACGGTTACGATCTCAGCACCACTGGCTGCGATAGCATCACGGGTTTCATCCAGGTCTTTGTACTTACCGGTACCGACCAGCAGACGGGAGTTGTAGCTCTTACCGGCAATTACCAAGGCGTCGTTTGCTTGCTCAGACATTCTTTTGTTCCCAGGTTTATCGTTATCGTATGGCTGATGTATCTACGGATGGTAGGGACGGCAGATCAGCCGCCACCAATCGCGTTGACGATTTCCACAGTGTCGTTTTCCGCCAGCTGAGTGGTCGGATGCTCACTGCGAGGGATGATCTCCATGTTCAGCTCGATGGCGATACGCTTGCCGGTCAGGCCCAGCTGCTCCACCAGATCGGTCAGGGAGGCGCCGTCGCGCACATCCAGAGAGTCACCGTTCAGATTAATCTGCATCGTTCAGTTTCCTGCTCAGTTGTATGGCTGAATAGGCCAGCGCTGCCCAGCCAACCAGAAATGCCAAGCCACCTATCGGCGTCACCGCACCCAGCCAGTGGGTACCACTCAGTGCCAACAGATACAGGCTGCCAGAGAAGAGCACAATGCCGAGGGTAAAGCTCCAGCCCGCTACGCTCAGTGCACGGCCGGGTTCACGCAACGCCAATACTGCTACCACCAGCAACGCCAGCGTGTGGTAGAACTGGTACTGCACGCCGGTCTGGTACACATCCATCAGGTAGGGAGCCAGGTAGCCTTTCAGGCCGTGGGCACCAAATGCACCTAGTGCTACAGCGATTAAACCGCTCAGGGCGGCAATCAGCAGAAAGATGGATGCAGGCATGGTCTGTCTCTGATATTCGTGAAGCGGGATTATAGCGTAAAGGGTCGCCGGTCGTCTTGATCTGCAGTCATCTCTGGAGCCGAATCGCAGGCAAAAAAAGAGCCGCTGTTTAGCGGCTCTTTTTCGGTGTGGATATTATCTCTGGAGCATTAGGCTTCCAGCGACAATCGAATCTTCTTCATGGCGTTTTTCTCAAGCTGACGGATACGTTCCGCCGAAACCTGATACTTCGCGGCCAGTTCATGCAGGGTGGCTTTCTCTTCACGCAACCAACGCTGGATCAGAATATCCTGGCTGCGCTCGTCCAGCTGCTGCATTGCCGTCATCAACTGCTGTTCAGTTTCCTGCTTCCAGTTGGCATCTTCCACCTGGCTGGCCGGATCGGCGCTCATATCTTCCAGGTAGTTGGCTGGCGCATAGAACGGGGTCTCGTCGTCATCCGCCACCGGCGCATCAAATGCGGTGTCGTTGGCAGCCAGACGGCCTTCCATTTCACGCACGGTTTTAGCTTCCACACCCAGATCATCCGCGACGGCTTTAACCTCGTCGTTGGTCATCCAGGTCAGGCCCTTTTTCATGGAACGCAGGTTGAAGAACAACTTACGCTGAGCCTTGGTGGTGGCTACTTTTACGATACGCCAGTTACGCAGGATAAACTCGTGCATCTCCGCCTTGATCCAATGCACCGCAAAGGAAACCAGACGAACACCCATGGTCGGATCAAAGCGACGTACCGCTTTCATCAGACCTACGTTACCCTCCTGGATCAGGTCACCCAATGGCAGACCGTAACCGGAATAGGACTTTGCTACGTGAACCACAAATCGCAGATGTGACATAACGAGCTGACGTGCAGACGCGACATCTTCCTCGTAGTAGAGACGCTCTGCCAGCTTACGCTCCTCATCTGCACTCAGTACAGGGATTGCACTTACGGATTGCACGTAGGCATCCAGATTGCGACCCGGAGAGAGGTTTTCGACGATTTGTAAGCTTGTGCCCAACTTTTTTGACCTCGTATCTAATGACGAAAAAAGTGAATCCGTCACTGTGACCTGCTTGGCAGGATTTAGTTCCAACTCTGCTGGGGTGCTGCCCCAAAGAACACTGTAAATTAGCGGGGAAAGATGAAGATTTCAAGACAGGAAGGGCACCGTTTCGCCCAAATTGCGTCGTTTTCAGGGAAATCAGCGTTCAATTGGTGCAACAATGGCCCAAATCAATGGCTTTGGGCCGGAATTTTAAGGCTGCTTTACGTGTTTAGCGGGGCTCGACTTCGCGCAGGTGACGACCGACTGCCAGCCATGCACCGGCCAGCCCCAGCAGGGTGCTAACCAGAATCAGCAACAGCGAGCCCAACCAGCCCAGGCCCTGAATCTCAAACTGGCTTTCGTACAACTCGGCCAGCTGCGCCACCGGCGGTTCCAGCAACATCAGGCTTACCTGCACCAGCACCCAGGCGATCACACCGCCCAGCAAGCCAAACCAGGCACCGGTATAGAGGAACGGACGACGTACCCAGGCGTTGGTGGCACCCACCAGCTTCGCCACAATGATCTCGTCACGGCGGTTTTCGATCAGCAGGCGGATGGTGTTACCCACCACCATCAATACAGCCAGCGCCAGCAGAACACCAAACACGATTACACCACGCTCCGACACGGCGACAAACGCGGTCAGGCGTTGTACCCAAGCCATATCCAGCACCGCTTCCTCTACCTCAGGTAGCTCGGCGAGCTGTTCGCGCAGCAGCGGCAAGGTGGTGGCGTCTTTGCCCCGTGGCAGCACCACAATCACACTGGGCAGTGGGTTGTCCGACAAGTATTTCAGTACATCGTCCAGGCCGGTGGTACGACGAAACTCCAGCAGCCCCTGCTCTGCACTGATCAGCTCCACGGCGGAAAGATCGTCGCGCAGCAACAGCTCCCGACTGACCTGTTCGGCCTTGGTCTCGGTAATATTGGTATGCAGGTAGAGGGAAATACGCGGTTCCGCGCCCCAGTCCTCACTCAAGCCATGCAGGTTCTTCAGTCCCGCCAGCAATGCGCCCGGCAAAGCCAGTGCAATCGCCAGTACGGCCAGAGTCATCAAGGTTGAGAGCGGCGATGCCCAGAGGCGGTGATAGGCGTTGGCGGCTACATCTGTATGGTTGCGAATCCAGCTGCGGCGCGCATCGGCGAACTTGATGCGATGGCGCTCAGCACCTTTCTGGGGTGCAGCAGTCTGCTGAGGCTGCGCTTGCTTGCCCTGACGTGTAGCTTTGCTGGCAGGCTGTTGACGCACCGCGCCACGACGCCGTTCTTCCACTCGATTAGGCACCGGCCACCAGCCTCCCGCGTTTCAGGGTCAGGATACGGTTGCGCATGCGCGAGATCAGGTTGAGATCGTGACTCGCGATCAGCACGGTGGTGCCGTGACGATTGAACTCCATAAACAGGCGCATGATCTCTTCCGACAGCGCCGGGTCGAGGTTACCGGTTGGCTCATCCGCCAGCAGCAGTTGCGGCTTGTTGACAATCGCCCGGGCGATCCCCACACGCTGCTGCTCACCGGTTGAGAGCATCACCGGGTTCATCTTCTCTTTGGAGAGCAAGCCCACCTTGTCCAGCGCGGCACGCACTCGGCGGGCAGCATCTTCCGGCGAGTAACCGGAGATCTCCAGCGGTAGGGCGATGTTCTCAAACACGGTACGATCAAAGAGCAGCTGGTGATTCTGGAACACGACGCCGATCTTGCGACGCAGGTACGGGATCTCACCACCTTTCATGCGGGACAGATCCTGATCACCCACAAACACGTTGCCCTGCGTGGGACGCTCCATCAACATGATCAGCTTCAGCAGGGTACTTTTTCCCGCACCCGAGTGACCGGTCAGAAACGCCATCTCCCCGCGCTTGAGGTCGAAACTAATATCACTCAGGGCATCCTGCCCGGTGGCAAAGCGTTTACTGACTCGATCGAAGCGGATCATCCGTTTTCTACTCTTTGTTACTCTTCGAAGAGGGCGTCGACAAACTCGTCGGAATTAAACGGACGCAGATCGTCGATCTGCTCACCCACACCGATAAAGCGGATCGGCAACTCCATCTGCTTGGCAATGGCGAAGATCACACCACCTTTGGCGGTACCGTCCAGCTTGGTCAGGGTGATACCGGATACACCCACGGCTTCTTTGAAGGTTTTCGCCTGGCTCAGTGCGTTCTGACCGGTACCGGCATCCAGCACCAGCATTACTTCGTGTGGTGCTGCCGGTGACAGTTTCTTCATCACCCGCACCACCTTTGCCAGTTCTTCCATCAGGTGGTCTTTGTTCTGCAGACGACCTGCAGTATCGGCGATCAGCACATCAACATTCTTCGCCTGTGCAGACTGCACCGCATCGTAGATCACGGACGCGGAATCGGCACCGGTGTGCTGTGCCACCACCGGTACATCATTACGTTCACCCCAAACCTGCAGCTGCTCAACCGCTGCTGCACGGAACGTATCACCCGCCGCCAGCATCACAGACTTACCTTCTGCCTGGAATTTCTTCGCCAGCTTACCGATGGTGGTGGTCTTACCTACACCGTTCACACCCACCATCAGGATCACGTAAGGACCCTCTTTGGCCTCAACCTTCAGCGGCTCATCCACCTCATGCAGCAGCGCAGCCAGTTCCTCTTTCAGGGCAACCTGCAGCGCCTGGGCATCACCCAGCTGCTTACGCTCAACCTTGTCGGTCAGGCGTTCGATAATCTCGGTGGTGGCTTCCACACCCACGTCAGCCATCAGCAACAGAGTTTCGATCTCTTCCAGCAGATCGTCGTCAATCTCTTTAGCACCCAGGAACAGGTTACCCAGCTGCTTGGTCAGATTCGCCTTGGTGCGGGTCAGACCAGCCTTGATTCGAGCGAAGAAACGGCCTTTCTTTTCCGGCTCAGGTTCTGCTGCCACAACAGGTGCAGGCGCTTCGACAACTGGCTCTGGCTGCGGCTCAGGTTCTGGCTCTGCAACAGGTTCAACCGGCTCAGCCACCACTTCGGGTTCTGCAACCGCTTCCGGCTGATCGCTGGCAGGCTCTTCCGCAACAACCTCTGCTACCGGCACTTCCTCTACCGCTTCTGGTGCGGCTTCCACTGAAGACTCTTCACTCGCTGAAGGTTCTTTATCTGCTGAAGACTCGGTCTCTGCTGAAGGCTCTTCTTTCGCGGTCGGCTCTTCTACCGACGGTTCCGCTTCAACCTCCGGTTCAGCAACCGCGGTTTCTTCGGCCGATACAACCTTTTCTTTCTCTTCGTCGCCGCCACCAAACAGCGATTTCAGTTTCTTAAACATCAGTATTCCTCAATACAGCACGCACCCCACTTGGGATTTCCCAACCGGCAGTACCCTGCTGCAAAACAAGCGCATAAATAAAAAATCAGTTTCCGGCGTCCGACGAGGGTCTGAGATGCTAAAATCCGGCGCATACGCCCGGCGTGCTTCGATCAGACCAGCTCACTATAACGCTGACTCGTTGCAGATTATGAGTCATTTTGAATTACCGCCCGGTATCTTATCATAGAGCGCCAATATCCATACAAAGGAAAGGACTGTCGCGACTTATGTCTGACCCCTACAAGCCGCTGTTTAATCGTACCTACCTGAAAATCATCATGTGGGTATCGGCGATCACCATCCTGTACCTGGCTACGCTGGATTCGCGGGAGCCGGATTATCTGGAGCTGAACCGTGCAGAGAACCTGCCGGTGTACTGGGTTGAGAACAAAGCCGACACCACCAACCTGAGCGTACTGCTCCCCACCGGTAGTGCGATCAGCAACAGCGACAAACAACTGCAGACGCTGCTGGCCCAGATACTTGAAAGCCAGCTTGCAGCCCAAGTCCTGCCTAATTCCGTGCGTTACAGCCTAATTCAGGCACAGGACCATCTGAACCTGGAGTTCAGCCTTACATCCCTGGATGAGCAGCCCGATTGGCAGGCGTTGTTCGCCAAGCTGCAGCAACCAATCGAGCCGGTACTGTGGCAACCAGTGCTGGAAAAGCTGAAAGCGCGCGACTATCTGCAATCCCATAAAACCGACCAGCAGCTGCTGAACAGCTTTTTCAGCCGCCTGACCGGTGGCGACCAGCAAGATCCGCTGATGCAATTGAACAGCCGCTACCAGGTGATGCTCAACAACGCCCGTTTCTTTGTGTCCGGTGACGACGCTGAAGATATGGCTGAACAACTCGCTGAACAGCCACCACGTCTGGTGCCAACATCACTCAGCCTACGCCAGCTGAGCAGCCATCCTCAAGAGCAGATTCTGCCGGCCACCAACGACAGTCGCTTCCACCTGCTGCTGGGTTCCGCCATACCGCCACGCAACAGCGATCAGTTTGCAGCACATAAACTGGCAGCTCACCTGCTGCAGGATGCGCTGGCACAAACCAGCAACCGCCTGAGCTTTGATTACCGCCAGCTTTGGTCATCCCTGCAGGATGGCGGTTACAGCGCGCTGCTTCTGCATTCAGATCAGCCCCTGGATAACCTACTGACCGCACTGCGCAATCGGCTTACACCTGAGCAGGCGGACAGCAGCCGTGATCAGGTGATTGAAAGCTGGCAGGCACGTATGGCCGAAGAACAAAACCAGCTGACTGCCCTGCGACAGGTGGCGCTGTATCAATTACCACTCGATACATTGAGCAACTACAGCGAACAACTGCGTGCTGTGAGCAGCGATCAGATCGTGACGCTGGCCAGCGCCAGTCTGGACCGGGATAATCAGATCCTGATCACCATCGACAACCGCCCATCCGGTAACTAAGCAGAGATTAAGATCCTCAATGGGAAGACGTAATCCACCCCGCAAGAACCAAACCCCTACCGAAAAACCGTCACAGCTGCGCATTATCGGCGGAGAATGGCGCGGTCGTAAGATCCCGTTTACCCCGTTGCAGGGCCTGCGCCCAACACCGGACAGGGTGCGCGAGACCCTATTCAACTGGCTGCAACCGTATATTGCCGGTGCCCACTGTCTGGACCTGTTCAGTGGCAGCGGTGCATTGGGTTTCGAAGCGCTGTCGCGGGGTGCGGAAACGGTGACCTTTATCGATCAGGAGCCGTCGGTGGTGCGTCAGCTACGCGACAACCTGCAGTTGCTGCGTTGTAACCGTGCTGAGGTGATTCAGGACTCGGTGCTGAGCTGGCTGGAACGCCGTATCGCTGATGAAGAACAACGCTACGACATCATCTTTATGGACCCACCGTTCCGCAAAGACCTGGCAGCCCCGTGTTGTGAACTGCTGGAGCAACGCGGCATGCTAGCCGCAGAAGCGGTGATCTATGTGGAAACCGAATCCGACCTGACCGGTTCGGTGGTGCCTGCCAACTGGCATCAACACCGCCAGAAGGAAGCAGGTCAGGTGCGGTATCAGCTGTTTGTTCGTGAAGAGTTGCTGTGACGTTACATCCTGCTCTTTAAACAATAGGGTGTAGAGGTATGAGAGTCAGACTCTCATACCCTGAATATAGGTATCGATCAGCTGCTCCGCTTGTTTCTTACCTTTGCACAAGGCTGGCGTGGCCAGTGACGTATTGATCAGGCTGTAGATCAGGATCAGCAGGTTATCGACAACCAGATCCTGCTTGCCGGTCTTGGCCGGAATCTGCTTCTGCTTGCGGGCTTTCTTGATGAGTTTGCCCAGCGACTCGCGCCAGCGTTTTCGCTCTTCTTCCAGAAGTGGTGCGATGTGCTCCAGTTCCGGGCATAAACCGCCCCTCTGCATATGAAACACCTGCCAGCGCTGGGTATAAGTAGCCTTCCCCACCACCAGCTTGAACCACTCCAGTAAGAAATCTTTGAGTGCAACCAAAGCATCCTGTCGTGCGGCCTGCAATTGATCAAGAAAGAGCGCATCCAGTGGCAACGAACGCTCTTCATAGAGTGTTTCCACCAGATCGGTGCGGTTCTTAAAGTGCCAGTACAACGCGCCGTGGGTCACTTCAGCGCCAGCCGCAATCGACTTCAGGCTGGTCTGACTGATCCCCTGCTGGCTAAACATCTCAAGCGCTGTATCCAATAAGGCTTGTTTCGTTTGTTCCGCTTGCTCTTTGGTGCGTCTGGCCACGTTACCTCCTGTCTGTGTTGCCGCCATTATGCTACCGCAAAATGACGACATTCCCTGTTACAAACAGATTAAGGTTAACACTTTGTGACCAATTTGTTACTGCACAGGCAGCGCATCATCCAAATAGAAGCGTCCCTGCAACGACTTCAATTCTTGCGCTGTTACCCCTTCCGGCAGGGTAAACCGGGCCTTAAAACGACTACCGGCACGCACCTCTCCATCCACATGGGCAACTGTACGCAGCACTTCTTCGCCCTTTTTGATCAGCAAGCCAACAACCACCTGCTTCAAACGCGGACCTTCACTGTAGCGCCACTGGGTATCCAGTGTTTTGGCATCCGGAGCGCTGCTGTTTTCCAGCGTCAGGCGTGTCTCGATCGCTTTTACAAAGTTCGCATGCGCCTGCTGACGACGTGCTTCCTGCTTGGCCTGCTCATGCTGTACATAGGCACCAAACGCAGTACCCACTAAGGCCTGCAGACCACCACCCTCGCCTGCCTGGGCAGATTCGCCCTGCTGCCAGAGCACATTGTTTTTAAGCAGACTGGCATACTGTGGGTTACGTTTGCCCGGCATGTAATACTGGTTCACCGCCTGCCCCACTTTTGCGGTTTCCGCCTGACGCTCGGCATTTACCGGGTGATCGTGTGCAAACAATGCACGGGCATTACCCTGCAGTTTGTACTGCCGCGCCCAGATACGACTCGCTGCCATCGGATCAAATCCCGCCAGGGCGCTATACAAAATGCCAATTCGGTCCGCTTCGCGCTCACTTTCGTGGGTAAACGCGGCCTGATAAACACCCTTGCGGGCGGACTTCGAACCGGCAATGGCACTCACCTGGGCATGGCTCTGCCGCTCAAAGACATGGTTTGCCACAGTGTGGGCAATCTCATGACCAATGACCGCAGCCAGCTCGTCGTCGCTTTTTAGCTGCTCCATCAGGCCTAGATGCACCACGATGTAGGTACCGCCGGTGGTGAATGCGTTAAAGCTGTCACGGTCGATCAATACCGGGTGCCAGCGCTCACTGCTCAGGTGACTGATGGTGTGGATGCGGTCAAATACACGCACCAAACGGTAGTACTGCTGCTTATTCAGCGCAGCATCAACCTTACGCCCCTCTTTCTTCTCTTGCGCCAGCATCTGCTCAACGTACTGATTGCCCTTGGCAATCTGCTCAGAACGTCCGGCAAAGCTCAGGCTGCGTTGACCGGTCACGCGATCCTCCTCACTGACCGCGTCCGCCACCTGATATAATCCTTTATCTATCTGCTGTAAGGTTTGGCAGCCACTCAGCGCCCAAAGCACTGTAAAAGCCAGCAAAAACCTTCTTGTCCAATACATCTGAATACCCCTACGTTATATATACAAATTGCATAAAAAACGGTTTTTTTATTCCTGATTCAAATCAAATCATTCCATTATAGTATTTGTACGCCACTTGCAATTCCGCTACTATGCCGCGAATGCAATATTGCTAATATTTGATCGGAAGCATACCCCTGCGGGTCCAGTATGAATATCGCCGTATACCCAGGAACCTTTGATCCTATCACTAACGGTCATTCCGACCTGGTGGAGCGCGCCGCCAAGCTTTTTGACAAGGTCGTCGTAGCCATCGCGGAAAGCCCAAAAAAGCAGCCAATGCTGCCGTTGGAGCTTCGAACTTCACTGGTCCATGACGTAGTAGGTCACTTGGACAACGTCGAGGTCGCAGGTTTTGACTGTCTGCTCGCAGATCTTGTCAAAGACCATAATGCGAACATTATACTGCGTGGCTTGCGGGCCGTATCCGATTTCGAATACGAGTTCCAGCTGGCCAACATGAACCGACAGCTGGCACCTCAGGCAGAGAGTATTTTTCTGACTCCCGCGGAGCACCTGTCGTTCATTTCATCGACCTTGATCCGTGAAATAGCCTCGTTGGGCGGCGATGTGAACAAATTCGTCCACCCTTCAGTGGCACTGGCCCTGACAGAGCATCTGGGCAATAAATAATATATTTGATTCAGTGAGGTAGCCGTCATGGCATTGATCATTACCGATGAATGCATCAACTGTGATGTATGTGAACCGGAGTGCCCGAATGAGGCGATCACTCCTGGGGATGAGATTTACGAGATTGACCCTGCGAAATGTACCGAGTGTGTAGGTCACTACGATACTCCGCAGTGTGTAGAGGTTTGCCCGGTTGACTGTATTCCTAAAGATCCGGATCACGAAGAGACCCAGGATCAGCTGATGGAAAAATACAAGCAGCTGACTGGCGCGTAAGCTTCTGATTTCTATAAAAAAGCAGGCTATATGCCTGCTTTTTTATTGTCTAAAATACTATTCTCTGCTCAACTGTAAGGTTTAAAATTTGCTATAGCTCAGCAAAACGTTTTGTTTTAGGATTCTAAGACGTTTTTCTTAGAGAAAACTCCCCGCTGTCGGTTAAATTATCCTAGACTATCAGGAGTTTTTTGGTTCATCTGTTATGGAAAGAAACATGTCAGAAGTGGCTGTCGCCCCTGCGACGTCTGAAGCGCAGAAAACAATACTGATTTCAGACAAAGAGACACTTGCCCAGCAGTTAGCTGCACTGCTGCCTGACGCCAGTGAAATGGACACTCACGCGTTCTCTGATGGTGCGCCATCAGCCGAGACGATCAAGAACAACCTTGTTCTGGTCGACTGTAGTGCGGCAGACTGGGCAGATGCCCTGAAACTCCTTGAAGAGCTGCAAGCCGCAGCCGAAGAAACAACCGTAGCGTTGCTGAACGTTGCTGAAGAACAGGATCTGCAGGATGCGCTCAAGTGGCCTGTGCTAAGTGGCGTCTTCACCGAAGATATGGGTGAAGAACTACTGGAGAAAGGCCTGAGTGAGCTGCTGGAAGGCCGTTACTGGTTCTCTCGCAGCCAGATGAACGAGATGGCCAGCTTCCGTAAAGCGCCACGCTCCGCCTCCAAGCTGACCGAAGCCCTCAGCCCCCGCGAACTGGAAGTACTGGACTTGACGTCCCAGGGTAAGAGCAACGCCGACATCGCTAAGACTCTGTTCCTGAGCCAGCACACGGTAAAAACCCACCTGTACAACCTGTACAAAAAGATCGGTGTGGTTAACCGAACCCAGGCGGTTCACTGGTACCAGGAAAACAACTAAGTTTCCCCCAGACATAAGAAAAGCCCGCAACAGGTGACTGCTGCGGGCTTTTTTGTGTCTTCAGGATTGGTACGGGCTGGATTACTGCTCCAGCCAGTAGATCACCCGGTCATTACCACGGTAGCGACCAAAGATCGCTGTGGCGAACGGATTGTCGTCATGGACGCCATCCCCATCCTGCCAATCAAACCGCAACCACGCTGGCGCCGCATAAGTATTGGTTACAGTGCCGGTATTTCCTGCACCTGGCGCGCTGTAGGTGAGATTGGCTTCACCTGCGTTGCCTTCGTCCAGTTTAGTACCAATGACCAGATTAGTGGTACCTGAACCGATTGTTACGTCTGTCACCACGCCTTGTGCCAGTGCCGATGCACCTTCCACCTGTAAAGTCATATCGCTGGTTACAATTGGCGTACACGTATCATCCTCATTGGTGACGAAATTTGTGCCATCAAAGTACTGGATAAAGACCGGCTGATTCAGGGATGCGGTTTCCGGGCCGTAGGTGTTCTGAATCTGCATACGGCCGAAGCGGATCTCTGTTCGCTCTATCAGCGCATAGTCATCCACAGAATCAGCGTCCGTATCAATGTCAAAGCTATCTAACTGAACGCCGTCATCATCAACCGGTGCTATAGCAACGGCTAAGTCAGCATAAGGCCCGTCCGGATTGCCTGTACGCTCAAATACCAACGCGAGGTCTACTGATAAAACCCCTTTGTTCCAACTCGGAGCATCACCGTTAACCTCTTGCCGATCACTATACCCTGTCCACACGCCACCTGAGGGTGCCTGTCCCAGCAATACATTAAGTTCAGATAAACTGTTCAACTTAGCGAAACTACCGAAATAGTTTTCGGTTTTATCTCCACCTGCGTTCTGCGCGGTCAGGCTAAAGATCGCCCCAAATTCTTCGTCCATATAGGTGAACACAGCGTCGGAACAGCTGCTCTCCTCACGGTTGGTCAGCTTCACACCATCATTCAAAACAAAGTATTTAGGGTAAAAGCGGCCAATAGGTACGCTGGTTGATGCAGGGATAGTAACGCCCATGTAATCCACATCTTTTGAAGTAAGAGTGAAAACGCCTACTTCATCAATAGATACCTGATCCGTTTCGCCTACGCCCTTACTTAAGCTCAGGGGTTCAGCAACAACGTCCCCGTCAGAACCACCCGGAGCAGGGGCTAAAACAGTAGCGCTTTCCTGGAGAGTGAGACTGCTCAGCTCAAAATTCGGAGTAGAACTGTAGTTACAATAATCTGTCCCACCATCGCCCCACTGACGTGCTGAGACCTGAATTGTAAATTTCTCTCCAGCAGCAGCTAATGGATTGCAGTTGGCATCGGCAGTAGAACAGGAAAAAATTGAGCCATCTTTCATTGGCTGGATACAAAAGCCTGCAGGCGCCACAACAAAAGTGTTACTGCTACCTACAACTGTTGCCTTAGTCGGTGCGCTCTCAACAGCCAATTCGGCTGCTGCATGAACCTTAATCTGGCCCGCATCACTGTAGTTCAGATTAAGCGAGGCCTGCCCACTAGAATTAAACGTCACTGGTACTGTGGTGTAACTCACAGCTTCACTGTCCACAGCAACACCATTAACGGTCAGCCCGTTTTCCTTCGTTGCACAGGAAGATGGATCTTCACAACTGTAGGCAAAGGTTACATCCACGTTGGCGGCAGGATTAGGTTGTAACGCCACGCATCGACCGGTATCAGCATCTGTCTGAATCGCACTTAAGGTTACTGCAGATCCTTCTTTACCTGACGTTTGAGCCGCGATGGTATCGAACCTAAAGGCCGCATCGGCAAAGGTGATGCTCGGGTCTTTAGCACTATCTCCTTTCAATTCCGTCGCGCTGCCGTCGGTCACATCGATATTGAGCACTTCCGGATTGGTATTCATCAGATTGAGGACAACCGAGGTTTGCGTGCCATCAAAGGTATAGCTGTTCCCGGAAAGAGGCGTTCCATTCGGTGGCAACGACCAGCCATCTACAGCATTGTCTGTTGAAAGAGTAATGGTCGTACCGCTTTCTGGCGCGACAATATTGCCGGATGAGTCATACGCCGTGATTGTCACCTCAGCCGCTTCACAGGTCAGCGCAGTCGCTGGAGCGGAAATACCGTAGTGGTCCACCGTATCTGCTTCTTCACAAACAGCATCACTGCCATCCCAGCGTTTATTATTACTCTGGTTATCGAAGATGGTACTCACCTGACCAGAGGACAACACCGTCGGGAATACGACCAGTTCATCAAACTCACCTTGGAGATAAACCGGCTCCGTACTGCCCGTATTCTCGACCCGGCCCAGGCTCGCAAAACTGTTACCAATTTCACCTGTCGCCAGGGTTCCGCTTCGCTCCAACGAGCCATCCACAAACACCTGATAGTCTCCATCGCTGGAGTCTCGGGTCAGAACAACATGGTGCCAAGCATTATCATTGATTGACGAGGTCGACATGCCACTGCTGTTTCCGACACCCAAGCCGATACGACCTGAAGCATCTAACCATCCCCAGAATATGTCATCGGTACCACCATCCTCTTCCACACCTGTTAATGCAGGTGCCCGCCACACAGTATCGGACCCATCTTGATTGGTGCGAATCCAGAAGCTTAGGCTTGCCGTACCTTTGAGTGTATCGGACAGATTATCGATGGAGATATAGTCATCAAAACCGTCTACTTCAGCTGCCCGACAGACCTGACCATTCGCAATGGTGTTCGCTTGCCCTTGTGCACTGCCACTGTAGGTCCCGCTTGTGCTGCTGTCTTTGACCTCATTCGCAGAGCCGTTCCAGCTCAACTCATCAAAACGAAGGTCGACGGATGCTTCCAGCTCTTCGGGTTCACAATTTAGCGCGGCACGGCTACTACCATCCGAGTTATTCCCGGCCTGTTCATTGGTGTAGATAGCACTGGCATCACTGGCACTCAGCGTGCGGTTGTAGATTTTCAGCTCGTCCATCAGGCCTTCAAAGGACTGTGAGGAAGAGAAGCTGCCGCCGTAGGAATCCTGTTCCTGGCCAAGCACGAATGCATTCTGGGGTACCGACAGGGTGCCACTGCGTAAGCCGGTTTCACACTCTTGCAAGGAACCATCCACATACAGGCATCCCTGATTACCATCGCGGGTGATCACCAAATGGTGCCAGCTGCCATCGGTCAGGCTACTGCCGCTGTCCAGGTAAACATCGTCATCGCGTGTCTGGAAACGTACGCGACTACTGTTGATTAGATAGATCTCAAGCTCATCATCGTTAGTGTTGGAACCCAGTGCCTGGATAATCTCCTGCTGACTTTTGCTCACCGAGGTTTTTATCCACAGGGCGATGGAGAAATCATCCAGACCGTTGGCAACACCACGTGGCAGATCCACCCAGTCACTGGTACTACCTGCACTCAGATCCAGAGCTTTACCCACCACACCGCCATCAGTGGTTGATACCCCGTTTGGCGTAGCGTTGTAGTTACCGGTTTCGTCGGCAAGCGTTGAATCAACGGTACATTCATCAAAGCGGTATTCCGCAATCGGCTCGGGGGCAGCAGCCGGACCACCGCTGCAGATATCACCAAACGCAGCAGTGGCAGCGCCATCCGCATCATAGGTGACTGTCGCGTTGGAGGACTTGAGCTTCACATCCTTACCACTCACCCCACCAACGACATCGGAACCGTGCCCCAGCTCGACATCCTTTTCACTGTAGATAAACGCCTTAACGTCATCGGTGTTCTTTAACTTAACATCGTCTTTGGCAAGGATTAGAAGCTGTTCCGGGTTGCCATTACTATTCACCCTTCCACGCCCTTCCGATTCGAACTTCTTACGCGCAAAGATCCGGACAGTGCCGGAGGAGATGCGGATCTCGGAATCCCACTTCAGTTTGAAGTCGTCGGTTACGTAATAGTCACCAGGCTCCATAGTCAGCAGGGCCTGACCTTTTAGCTCAATCTTTTTGTAGGTACCCGGTGAGATCGTGCGGCTTTGTTTGTATTCAACCTTAAAGTCACTGCCGCCACTGGATTTGAAGCCATCGAAGTCCAGCGCTTCAGACGCGCTGAAGCTAGCCGTACAGGTGGTGCTGCCGCAGCTGGTGCCACCGGAATCATCATCAATTTCCACAGCATTGATGATGTTGTCGGGGCTGTTGATAACCTGGGCACGCCATTCGAATTTCACCTCGCCCTGACTGCTGTGGCTCTGCACACCGTCAGACCAGATCGCAGCACAGCCTGTGGCCGCCGGAGGTGGTTCTGTAGGAATAACTGAGCCACCGCCACACAGGTCGCCAAAGGCAGCACTGGATACCGCAGACGGCAGGTAGGTCACCTTGGACGCAGAGCTACGCAGCTCAACGTCTTTGCCGCTGACTGCGCCAGTCACTTCGGCACGGTTGTAGAGGCGCACCGTACGTTTGGCGTAGATAAATCCGGTTACAGTAGCGTTGCTCTCAAGTTTGACTTCGCCACGGCTGTAGATAATCAGTTGGGACGCATCGCCACCGGCGTTGATGTCTGATCCGGATTCAAAGCGGCCGTTTCCCTTCAGCAGGATCCGCACCGTGCCTGTACCGCTGATTCTGATCTGGGCGTTACTGCGCAGGTGAAGGGAGCCACGCAGTTTGTAGTCACCCGGTGTCAGGGTTGCGATCGCGTTGGAGCTCAGGCGGATATCGTCGTAGTTGCCCGGCAACAGGGTGCGGGTTTCGTTGTAACCGATCTCTACGTCGTTGTTGTTGTTCGGGAAGGTGTTGTAGTCCATCGACTCTGCGGCTGAGCCGGTATAACCGCAAGAAGTGGTGTTACAACTGTTGCCACCGGAACGGTCGTCCAGACGCTTGGTGGCGAGGATATTATTGGGGCTACTGATGACTTTAGACGCCCACTCAATCTTGATCTTGCCGCCATTGTTGTTGCTGGATACGCCGTCTGGAAAAACCGCACTACAGGTCGGGGTAGCGGCATACGCGCCGGTGAAGCTGAACACCCAAAGCAAAAAGATCCAAACAGCTTGCTGAGACCTACACATCAGTTACCGATACTCCATAAATCCTATACAACGGAAAGCAATGTCAGCGCACAACCGCAAACAGTCAGCATAGACCTGTTCACGGGCTTTTGCAGCCGCAAAACATTAAACGTTCCGTTGCTTGAGTTATATCAGGATATCGGCGGTTTTGATCAGATATTGATGGTCAGTTTGTCGAGGCCAAACTCTTCATCCAGGCGGGCACCGATCACATTTCCATCCGCCAGATGGTGGGCGTATTGCATGTGCAGGCAACGGACTTTATCCCAGTGGCGGATACCACCAATGCCGTATTGGTTGAACAGATCGGTGAAGCCCAGTTCTTCGATACGTTGACGGTCTTCGTCGCGCATCAGTTTCCAGCGCAGATCCACGTAGGCCTGCTGGTTAGCCAGAAAGGCTTCGCGCAGCTCGGCGTTGGTTTCCAGCTCGGCTTCGATCTGTTTTACCCAACCGGAGGTTTCGATCTCGGCGATAGCCTGATAGAGGTCTTTGGAGCAGAGCCAGAACAGAGTAGGAAAGGGTTGATCTTCTACCAGCGACTGTATCTGCAGCACCAGTGGCACACCGGAATCGGTTGCGACCGCGACACCGGCCAAACCACGCGGTTTGCGGCCCAGTTGCTGTTCGATCAGTTCAAGTTGCTGTGCGGTTGGTTGAGACATGTGGATTCCGGCAATACTTCAAAAATAAACGTGAGCGCCATTATAACGCTAAACGTTGCCGTACTCCTCTCCGGCACCCAACCAGCGCCGGATCATCGGTTCCACGTGCTGTGGATAACCCTGCATCTGTCCAGCCACCTGTTTGACACGGGTGAGTAGATCACTGTCCCGCTGCAGATCGGCGATCTTAAACTGCATCATGCCGGTTTGGCGGGTGCCCAGCACTTCGCCCGGACCACGCAGTTCCAGGTCCTTTTCGGCGATCTTGAAGCCATCGGTGGTTTCACGCATCACCTTGAGACGTTCGCGCCCCTGCTTGGAGAGCGGTGCGTGATACATCAGCACACAAAAACTTTCCACCGAGCCACGACCTACACGGCCGCGCAACTGGTGCAACTGAGCCAGCCCCAGGCGTTCCGGGTTTTCGATGATCATCACGCTGGCGTTAGGGACATCCACACCTACCTCAATCACGGTGGTGGCGACCAGCAGATCCAACTCAGCAGCCTTAAAACGGCCCATCACCTCGGCTTTTTCCGCCGGCTTCATGCGGCCATGTACCAACCCAATACGCAGCTCCGGCAATGCCGCGGCCAGTTGTTCCGCTGTGACTTCAGCAGCCTGACACTGCAAGGCCTCGGATTCCTCAATCAGGGTGCACACCCAGTACACCTGCCGGCCTTCGTTGCAGGCTGAACGCACCCGCTCGATCACCTGATTGCGGCGTTCATCACCAATCACCACGGTAGCCACTGGCGTGCGGCCCGGTGGCAGCTCATCGATAATGGAGCAGTCCAGGTCAGCATAGGCACTCATGGTCAGCGTGCGCGGAATCGGTGTTGCGGTCATGATCAGCTGATGGGGTGACAGTTCACCGTTACGCCCCTTTTCGCGCAGGCTCAGGCGCTGGTGCACACCAAAGCGGTGCTGCTCATCCACCACAACCAAGCCCAGGTCGTTGAACACAACCTCTTCCTGGAACAGCGCATGGGTGCCGACAACAACCCTCGCCTCGCCGTTGCGGATCGCATCCAGCTGGGCTTGGCGTTGTTTACCCTTGAGCTTGCCTGCAAGCCAGGCCACCTGAATACCCAGCGGCTCCAGCCAAGCGGTGAAGTTGTTGTAGTGCTGTTCGGCGAGGATCTCGGTTGGCGCCATCACGGCCGCCTGAAAGCCACTCTCTACCGCCTGTAGGGCAGCTAAGGCTGCGACCACGGTTTTACCTGAGCCTACGTCGCCCTGCACCAAGCGCAGCATCGGATAGGGCTGTACCAGATCATTCCCCACTTCGGCACTGACCCGCTGCTGTGCACCGGTCAGCGGAAACGGCAGGCCGTTGAGAAATGGCTGGACCAGCTCACCTGTGGAACGCATCACCGGTGCACCTTGTTCACGGGTTTTGGCACGCAGTTTTAGCAGGGAGAAGTGATGGGCAAGCAGCTCCTCAAAAGCCAGACGTCGCTGGGAAGGATGTTTACCGTCCAGAAGCAGGTGCTGATCCACTTCCGCAGGCGGGTGGTGCAGATAACGGATCGCATCGTTCAACTCAGGCAAACGCCATTGCTGTCGAATGTTGTCCGGCAGTAGCTCCTGCAAACCCTGCTTGTCCAGATAGGTCAGCGCCTGACTCACCAGTGAGCGCAAACGCGGCTGATGCAGGCCTTCGGTGGTTGGATACACCGGCGTCAGTGTTTCCGCTACCGGCACCAACGCATCAGAATCCACCTTGGTGTATTCGGGGTGCACCATCTCCAGCCCGGCAGCGCCGGTGCGCGCTTCGGAAAAGCAGCGTATACGGGTGCCCGGACGCAGGCTGTTTTTTTGCGAAGCGTTAAAGTGGAAAAAGCGCAGGGTCAGGGTACCGGTGCCATCCTGAATTCGGCATAGAAGGCTGCGGCGGCGCCCCTGCACCACATCGGAGACTTTGATCTCTCCCTCCACCACACACTCATCTCCCGGCCGCAACGAGCCGATCGGCACGATACGAGTCCGGTCCTGATAACGCAGCGGCAGGTGGAACAGCAGGTCTTGCAGGGTATGAATTGCCAGGCGCTCCAGTTTCAGCGCCAGTGCTGTACCAACCCCTTTCAGGTCGGTAACAGGAATCTCGGCCAGTGGCAGGGACATCAGCTGTCGTTAACTCCCAACAAGTGACAACGGCTGATCGCCTGAACCAGAACATCGATGGCTTGTGGACGTGGGAAGCTGGCACGCCAAGCCACTGCTACAGTGCGGCGTGGGCCCGGCGCCTTGAACGGACGGGTCACCACCATCTCGGATTTGTAGTGGGTGTTTTTCACCGCAGAGGACGGCAACACACTGGCGCCCAGGCCGGATGCCACCATCATGCGGATGGTTTCCAGCGAGCTACCTTCCATTACGGTGTGCTGCTCATGCATCGACTGATTGAGGGTCGGACAGGCTTCCAATACCTGATCACGGAAACAGTGACCTTCGCCTAGCAGTAGCAACTGGGTTTCGGACAGGGCCTGGCTGTCGATCTCTTTAGTGGATGCCCACGGGTGCTCCGCTGGCAGCAGCATCTCGAAGCTTTCGTCGTAGAGTTCGCGGGTTAGGACATCCGGTTCCTGAAACGGCATAGCGATAATGATCGCGTCCAGCTCGCCGTTGCGGATCTTCAGACGCAGGTTCTCGGTGAAGTTCTCTTCGATATAGAGCGGCATCTGCGGTGCCAACGACTGCACTTCCGGCACCAGATGCGGAAACAGGTAAGGCCCAATAGTGTAGATCGCCCCCACACGCAGCGGACTTTTAAGCTGGTCTTTACCTTCGTGGGCCAGGTCTTTGATCGCTTCCGCCTGCTCCAGCACGCGCTGCGCCTGTTGCACAATCTTGTCCCCCACGGGGGTGACCTTTACTGAGTTTTTACTACGCTCAAACAAGGGAATGCCCAGCTCTTCTTCCAGCTTTTTCACCGCAATCGACAGGGTGGGCTGGCTGACAAAGCAACGTTCCGCGGCGCGGCCGAAGTGTTGCTCTCTGGCAAGGGTCACGATATAACGCAATTCAGTGAGGGTCATTCCTGAGACTTCCTTTGCAAATATGCCCGCATACACCAGATGGAGAGAGTGATGCCGAAGCAGTCAGTTCTGATCGCCGGATGTGGCGATGTTGGTTGTCAGCTAGGACTTAACTTACTAGATCAAGGTCTGGAGGTATACGGTCTTCGCCGTAATATAAACCAGCTCCCCGACGGCATCCAAGGGATCCAGGCTGATTTGGGCGACCCTGACAGTCTGAAAGGCCTGCCCGCAGTTACTATTGTAGTGTATGCCGTTGCCGCATCACGCCATGATGAGTCCGGCTATCGGGCCGCATACTGCGACGGCCTGAAGCATCTGCTCAAAGCCCTGCCAGCACCACCCAAACACCTGTTCTTCACCTCCAGCACCTCGGTCTATCACCAGAACGACAGCGGCTGGGTGGATGAAACCAGCCCGACCGAACCCACCAGTTTTTCAGGTCAGGTGATGCTCGAGGCGGAGCATATCGCCCTGCATGCCCGTGTGCCTGCCACCGTGGTGCGTTTTAGCGGTATCTATGGACCAGGTCGTAACCATCTGCTGAACCAGGTCAGAAGCGGTCGTAGCGCACCAGAAGAACCACCGCTGTTCAGCAACCGCATCCATCGTGACGACTGTGCCGATGTGCTGACCCACTTGGTGAACCGTTCACTAACCGGTCACCCCATGGCCCGTATCTATCTGGCCAGCGACGACGAACCGGCACCCATGCATGAAGTATCAGCGTGGTTAGCGGCGCAAATGGGAGTAGAAATCACAGATCGTAGTGCAACGCGGCGGGCGGGAAGTAAGCGGTGCAGTAACCGGCTGCTGCGGGCAACCGGTTACAACTTCCGTTATCCCAGCTATCGGGATGGGTATAAGGCGCTGCTAAGAAAAGAACGGTAAACACCCCAATATTTTGCCTTTCTCTACACATTTACTTTAAGTGTTTTCAATATAACTATATTGCTGGGTAGTGCGTATATCATCGTTGGTATGCGCTGTTGCCGCGATGATACCTGTTGTGAGTGAGTAGCGCTTTCTAAATAGCCTGATCTATTATCAGTAAGGAGAAGCAGAGGCTCTGACAATGAGTTTTGCAGAGATTGACAAACAATAGGTAGGTGACATTGCCGCCGCCTAGAAAGCCGTATTCCCCCCTCTTAGATCGCCCAACCGATCGCTATGATCAAAGCAAAGTAGAGAGCCGCGTAACGGGAATGGCTTTCCTCCTGCTCTGTCACATCCCGCTTGGTGAAGGTTGAGATGACAAGCGGTTGGTCTATTATTGCTATCAGCACTGTTGCAGCGAGCCAGACTTGATAGGCACCGAACATGCGAATCAATTCGATAAGCTGATCCTGGTGATCAGCACCCAGGATAGTTTGGACTTCATACACGCTGTTAGCGAGCCAACCGGTTACTCCTAGCACTGTTTGATGTTGTTTCCAGCGGATGCCTTTCTGCTCAACTGATCCAGGTTTTGGGATATTCATCTCCGATTCCCCACCTTGGCGTAAGCCCTTTAGGGGCATTATCTCTCCTCACATGTGGGTAGGGGTACGGTTATCGCTATCTCAATGATTTGAGGCTATTCTCTAGGTACATGATTGATTTGTTTCCAAAAAAGAACCAAAGGATGATGCGTATGGGCTCAAGGATGGAAAAGTGGCAGGAGTACCGAAGCTAAGTCGGATGGCGGCTTATCTGAGCAAGATCCGAGCAGGCCTTCAGATCAACTATGACGTGCTGGTTAAGCTGTTAGAGAGGGACGGATATTCCCCCTCTTGGATCCAGCAGGTCTTCACCGCTGAGTTGATGAAACGGGATTGTTATCGGGTTCAAATAAAAAACGAGGAGGCGTTTTGCCAGCTCTGGGCTAGGTACAGCGAAGTCTCCTATTCTGATCGTATAAGTGCCGCTTCAGCTGGCGATAGTCATCGCAGTCGCGTAAGCGGTTCCTTTCTCCTGTTACGCAGCATCGAATTTAGCCACCCCCAGGTGGTGCTTTGCCGTGATCAAGATTGGAAATGTCCCGTTGCCCTGAACGCACATGCTCTGATCGTTGAGAACTTAGAGAACTTCCTTGCATTCCAGCAAACACTGACTTTTGCAATCAACCACTGCGTAATGCCTGTCGAAATGGGTGATGTAGACCTTATATTTGGGCAGGGAAACAGTATCACGAACTCTCTGCACCGATCTTTTCTAGAAGAGTATCAGAGTATCAGCTGTTTATTTGACCCAGACCTGGGCGGCGTGAAGATGTTCTCTACGCTGTTCGAAATGACTGGCGATCTAAATATCCGCTTTCTCTTACCAGAGGATATTGAAGATCGCCTTACCGGATCATCTAGACCTCTATCACTCCAGGAACGTACAGATCTATCACGATATGCAGGGCGTCACCCGGATTTAGATCGTGCTATCCAAGTACTTAGAAGTGCTGGGCGCACTCTCGAGCAAGAAACCTATCTGTAAAAACTCTCGGAACTTAAGGATAACGCTTATGCACCAGGCAGGTGCCTTTCAGGATTATTTCACCATACGCCAACTGGTCTTTGTTAACAGTGCGGCCTATGCCTATACAGAAATTCGAGTGGATCAACATACGGCATTGTTCGGACGTAACAACCTCGGCAAAACATCAATGCTAAATGCCCTAAAGCTATTCTTATTGCCAGAAGAGAATTTCCGGCGCTGTGAGAAAAAATTTGGCTTTAAGGGGGCCAATGGCAGTGAGTACGATGGTCAGGAAAGTTACGGCTATTACTTTCCCGAAGACCACTCCTTCATCATCTTAGAAGCCGAAAATGTTCACGGTACTTTTTGTCTGGTTCTCCATCGCGCCAACAGAGAATTCAGCTATGGCCGTATGGCGGTGCCGTGTGAATACGAAATGATACGGAACCTATTTTGGGACTTTGCTAGTAATGAAAACGAAGGCTTGGGAGGACCCAAGGAGTCGCTGTCTCTGAAATCACTGCTTTCAGAGCTCAAGCAACTGGGTGGAGAGCAGCTGGGCGATGTTAAAACGATAAAAGATCGGCTGTTTTCTGAAAAACCTCTAGATCCCTTGCTTGGTCGATATTGCCTTTTACCTCTAAAGCAAGGAGGGACGGTAAGAGAAATAGAGGCTTGGCGACAACTGATTCATTTAGCGTTTGATATTAGTGCTCGGGATGATCAAACGTTGCCGAATGCCGTTGCCACTATCATCGAGGGCGAGAAGCAACGTGAAGCTGAACAGGTATCTATCGATTTTGATCAGATCCTAGAAGCGTATCACAGCCTCAAGGAAGAAGGTGATCGACTACAGAATCTTCAGAATCATCTGCCCTCTTGGGGAGCGTTCGAGAGCAACTATAAGCAATATGAACATGACTCTAGGCGGGCTGCTCAGCTTTATGTAAATGTAGAAGTCAATTTAAACAGGTCTTTGGATAGACTTACCCAAGCGGTGAAGGATGGTAAACAGAAATACCGGGAGAAGTACCAAGAATTTGAGGGGAATCGGAAGCTTTTTGGCCAGAAGGATGGTGAGTTTAAAGATATATCTGGTCAGCAAAAAGCCATCCACAGAGCGGCAGAATCTACTCAGAACAGGCTCAAACGCATTGCTACGATAGTCCGTGAGTACCCCGAAAGCTTTAGTAATGATCAGATTGTAGAGGCGTTAGTGGGCTATCGTCAGGAGCTTGAGGAGGACATAGGGAATTTACAGTCTGCCGAAGCCCGGCAGCGCCGTATGGAAAATCTCATCAGGGAGAGCAGACGGCTACAGTCCCAAGAGGAAGGATTGGTTTCTCTACTCGAAGGAAGAACCCCAGCATTGCTTGAACACGTTTCCAGCGACAGTGCGGCAGTGCTATACAGCATTAATCAAAGCTTCTCGCAGTTAAGGGTACAGCCATCAGGCGATCAGTTGGAAATTATTCAACAGTTTTCTGCCCTTTTCGGAGAAGACGGCGGCAAGCTCTGCTTCCTTAACGAAGCATTCCCTGACCTACCCTTTGTTCCTTTTGATGCACAGAAAAATCGTATGGACCTTAAGGCTAGGCTGGATGACGTTCGCAAACAGCAACAAAAGGTTCAGAAGGAGTTGAGAAACCTCAATGCACTGGGAAAACAGTCCTCAGCTGACTTGGAACAACATCTTACGCAGAAAAGGAAAGAGGTTGAAAGCGTCAAGGCGGACGTGGAGTTGGTCAAAGCCTATACGACCCATCAGTCCCAAGCCGCCGAGTATCAAGATCAACTCCAAGACTTTGAGCAACAATCCAATGCTCTTAGCCAAGAATTAAAGGAGTTGAAAGGGAAGCATGATGTACTTAGTCGTGAGTTAACTGCCGAAGAGGAAGCTTTCAAAGCCGATGAGAAACAGCAAGCAGAAGTTAATAGTCGTTTGTCGCATTTGGCCAGTATTAAGGACACGCATGCTCGAATTATCGACCTCTGGAAAGACCTGCTTGAGCCAGAAAAGATGGAGGTGGAAGAAAGAACAATAGATTCTCTGCGTGAACAAACTCGATCTCTTCAGAGACTCGGCGAAGAGGTCGTCGATGGTGTTTCAAAACTCCTTCAGGCAAACCTGTTGGAAGAGGATGTAAGTGAAGGGTATCGGCAGTTAGGCCTTGCAGATGTTAAACATTACCGAGATCGATTTAGGAGGGAGTTCGATACGCTAGATGGACGTTGGTTGAATTACCGAGATCGTGTCGCCTCTCATAACAAAGAGACCTCCATAAAAATGGATGAGCTGAAAGGTGCCGCGAAACAGATCCAGACGTTCAGCCATGAAATCAATCAGCAGTTTAAAGACTATCAGGTCTCAAACCTAGCTGAGGTTCAGGTTTGCCTAACGTTACATCCGCGATTCGAACAACTGCTAAAAGAGCTTGAAACAATTAATTTTTACACAGAGGAACTGCATGATGCGAGGCTCTATAGCCGTTTGAATGACTTCTGCGAGGAGTTCTTTAAGAAAGCAGCGAAAGGCGGGCCGACTTTGAGCATGGACCAAATTATCCAGAAAGTTTATTACCGCTATCGCTTGGAGGGACTGGAAATCTATGACGATAAGGAGCAGTCCAACGGCACCACCAGTATGGTTAACAGTCTACTTCTGTCCGTCTTGATTAAGCGTTTGCTGCGTAGCGATGCTCAGATCTGTATACCGCTTATTATGGATGAGATGGGTTCTTTGGATAGGGAAAACCTCAAGACAGCGATTCGTATCGCAGAAGAACATGGATTTGTGCTGTTCGGTGCCAGTCCTGATATCTCATCAGAAATAGTCCAAGCGGTGAAAAACTACGTGAATCTTGGGTCGTTTCGGGCTACTACAGCAAGTTATAACAACCGGCGTCGTGTCGTTTATCACAGTTATTGTGAGCGACTTTTTAAGGAGTCGCAGCAACCTATGCCTGAGGTTGTTTCATGATCGTCTCCACAGATAAAACCCTCATTGCGATGATCGAAAAAAAGGATGTTTTTTTGGACCTTATCGATTATCTGGATGAACAACAGGAAGGGGGGGAGGTTCCGCTTAGTTTTTATTACGAGCGTGTTCGCAGGGCAATTCAATCTGTCGAACAGGAGCGAGACCAGAAAAGACTCAGACAGACCTTAGATATCGATAATTTGGCCCATTCTGGGCTACTTATGGAAGTGGATCGCCATCGATCGGTGATGGTATTTCAACCCTTTGTAATAGAGATGTTTCGCCATTTTGATCGTAGCCGGCTGCGAGAACTATCCAGTGAACAGCTTGAAGTTCTTCGCTCTGACCTAAACAACAGCCTGAAGCGACTGCAAGAGTGTCATATCCTTCAGGGAGACGAAGAGTTTGAACAGGTATTAGTGGTTCTTTTCGAGAGACTGAGAAATGCTCATGCCCGAATCAAACAAAATGTTCTCAGCCTTCAAGGGCAGGCCGACCATCTTTCCAAAGTTGTCGAGGAACAGGATATTGCAGATCTTGAACAAACTCTGAAGGCAAAAAAAGCGTTAGAAGAGATCAACCAAATCTATCAGAAGCATGTATTGCCCACGCTTCAGTTTCTGAATGAGCGAGAACAAATCAAGACTGGATTCCCAGCACTCACAGCTGTTGAAGAAATTGCGACAACACTGCAAAAAGCTGGAATGCCTTCAGTTAGCCAACGAGTCCTTTACGCAAAAAATAGCATTCGAGCTTATGCCAAAGACATCGAGGCGATAAGGAAGACCCTGGAACGATATGTCCGCCAAAGTGCTAGGCAACGGCACCAATATGATTGTATTGAAAGCATTTTCAATAAGTTGAGAGACGAAGTATTGACTCTCCACGATGGGAAGCTCAACAGTAAGTATCTTGATAGCCGTTTAGATGTATTTAACTATGGGAAGATCTTTGCAGGCCTAAAAAAAATGCGCTTTGATGCGCGTCTTGAATGGGGTGATATCAACCACGCTCAGTGCTTTGACGAACACCTTCGAGTGGCCCTTCCGAAACTTCGCAAGAATCAGGAATCGGAGTTGGCAAGGTTAGATCGCCAGAATGATGACCGCTATCAACAGGAGCAATTGTTGATGCGGCGTAAACAGCATATCCAAGTTCTAATGGAGTCTTGTGAGATAACTCAAGACGAAACTGATGTTCACCAGCACATTCATGGCTACCTTACCGAGAGGCTGGATGACTACGCACTACCAGACCTGCTAGAGGGGTTAGGTTGGCTTCGCAGCCGCCTTGATACCCCATTGAAGCCACGGTTCTCATTAAATCGGATACGTTATCAGGGGCACTGTCTGGAGTATTTCCCCCTAGCCTTAAAGGGTATGACTCATGATTAATATGTCACTTAGCCAACAAATATACCGCGAGCTAGTAAACGGGCGAGTGATCAATGAGAGGTCCTATCGAAGCGATGGATCCTTGCAGCCCGATGAGCTTTACGAAGAACTGTTTAAAAACTACGACAGTTATTATCGGGAACACTATGAAAGCATCGGTTATCAGCTTGTCCTTCGAGAAGGTTTTGTTTTTATTCGCTCACTGGAGCGAGATGAGGCATACAGTGATGTCGCGATGAAGATTCAATCTTTGCTGATGGTTTTGGCGCGTGGTGTCCAAGAGTGCGGTTATGAGTTTGCATTGCTTACGACCCATGAGGCTGGCGTGAATGACAAACTACTTGAACAAATTGATACGGAAGAAAAGCAAGATATCTTGCGAGCATGTGGGCTCAAGGGAGGATTAATTGATGAGTCTCGAAAAGTACTTGAAGCCAGGAACATCGCTTATCGCAACGCTAAGGGCAGTCTGGTGCTGACTGCTGCCGGTATCGGCTTCTTTGATGAGGTGTTTGGGGCAAAGTAGGTGATCTTAAACGTAGTAGTCCACCGCCTAAACCAACTAAGTCATAGGTTCCAAGGGTAAAATTTTGCTTCTCGGAACCCTAGACTCAGTGTTGATTTAGTCGTCGATGTGCTCATCACGCAGCTGCGGGTCGATGTTGGCCGGCAGCGGTGTGTGCTTGTAGTACTGGTAGCGGTTAAAGCGGTATTCGATGAGACGGAAGATGCCGATCATCGCAGCACCGATCACCAGGTAAACCAGACCTGCCGCCATAAACATCTCCAGCGGGGTATAGGTACGGGCGATAATGGTACGTGCCATACCGGTCAGATCCAGCAGCGTGATGGTGGACGCCAGTGCACTACCCTTCAGCATCAGTACCATCTCGTTACCGTACGCCGGCAGTGCGATACCAAAGGCACGTGGCAGTACAACACGACGGATCATCAGTGGCGGGCTCATACCCATCGCTTTTGCGGCTTCAATTTCACCTTTCGGGATCGCCTGGATCGCACCACGAAACAGCTCGGCGCTGTACGCAGCGGTGTTCAGGGTGAAAGCGATAATCGCACACCAGTATGGCTCTTTCAGCACAACCCAAAGTGCCGACTCTTTCACCGCATCAAACTGGGATGCTCCGTAGTAGATCAGGAAGATCTGCACCAACAGCGGTGTACCACGGAAAAAGAAGATGTAAGCAAACGGCAGTGCACGGACCCAGAAGTTATCGGATGAACGCGCCAGCGCGATCGGCACGGCCAGTGCCAACCCCATCAGCCCGGAGACCAGTACCAACTCAAGCGTCAGCCAGGCACCGTCCAGCAGACGGGGTAAATATTCGATAATTATGCCCCATTCCCAACTCATGCACGTGCTCCTTTGCCTGCCGGATCAGCACGACGTTCCAGAAATTGAGTGGTCAACGTGGCCAGAACGGTCAGACCCAGGTAGATCAGGGCCGCCGCCATGTAGAAGGTAAACGGCTCTTTGGTGGAGCCAGAAGCAACATAAGCCTGTCGCATCAGGTCGTTCAGGCCCACGACAGATACCAGTGCGGTATCTTTCAGCAGGACCTGGAACAAGTTACCCAGCCCTGGAATCGCCAGACGCCAGAGCTGCGGTAGGATAATCCGGAAGAAGGTCTGCACCGGACTCATGCCAAAGGCATAGGCCGATTCCCACTGCCCTTTCGGGATGGCCAGCATCGCCATACGAAACACCTCGGTGGCATAAGCACCAAAGGCGATCGACAGCGCACCCACACCCGCGATGAAGGGGCTGATCTCGATGTATTCGTCGTAGCCGAAGAAACCCATAAACCACATCAGCAGCTGGGAGCCACCGAAGTAGAGCGTCAGTACCAGCAACAGCTCCGGAATACCACGCACCAGCGTGGTGTAGAGCGTGGCCATATAACGCAGGACACGAAATGGGGAGAGTTTAGCGGCAGCGCCCATCAAACCGAACATCAGGCCGAATACGAGACTGGCCAAAGCCAGCTGTATCGTCACCCATGTACCGGAGACCAGGAGGTGCCCAAATCCTTGCAGATCCATGTAATTAACCGGATTGTGGCAGGGACAGCCGTGCAGCCGTCCCCGCAGTCAGATCAGTAGATGGAGAATGGGAAGTACTTCGCGTTGATCTTCGCGTAAGTACCGTTTTCAACGATCGCTTTCAGTGCATCGTTGATGCGAGCTTTCCACTTGTCGCCTTTACGCAGCGCGATACCGATCTTGTCGTTGATGTCGATGTCTTCGCCTTTAAACTCAAAGCCGTTACCCGCATCGGTCTGCAGCCAGTCATACGCTGGGAACTTATCAGACAGCAATACGTCCAGACGGCCTGCGTTCAGGTCAAGGTACGCATTGTCCTGAGTGTCGTACAGTTTAACGTTAGCAATGTCACCCAGGTTGTCTTCCAGGTACTGACCGGCGATGGTTGCACGCTGTGCACCGATGGTCAGGCCTTTCAGGCCGTCTTTGCTGGTGTCAACGGAGCTGCCTTTAGCCGCAACGAATGCCAGCACGTTGGAGTAGTATGGGTCGGTGAAATCAACAACACGCAGACGTTCTTCAGTGATAGACATAGAAGCGACGATCGCATCATATTTGCGCGCACGCAGACCCGGGATAATACCGTCCCAGTCCTGAGCAACGATTTCGCAATCCGCTTTCATCTCTGCACACAGTGCACGTGCGATATCAACGTCGAAACCTTCCAGTTCGCCCTGAGCGTTGACCATGTTGAATGGCGCGTACGCACCCTCAGTTGCAATGCGCAGCTTGTCGCCTGCAATTGCCTGGGATCCCATCATCAGGGAGCCTGCCATAAGCGCTACAGCGCCGATCAGCTTCTGAAGTTTCATCTCTACTATCTCTCTTTTGAGTTTATTGTTGTTTGTTTTGTTACTGGTGACTGGACATAAAGTCCTGCACGCGCTGGGACTTAGGCGCTTCGAAGACCTGTTCGGCCGTTCCGCACTCTTCCACCTGTCCCTGATGCAGGAAAATTACTTGTGAAGACACATCACGGGCAAATCGCATCTCGTGCGTTACGATCAGCATCGTGCGGCCTTCATCAGCCAGGTCACGCATAACACTCAACACTTCGTTCACCAGTTCCGGGTCGAGTGCTGAAGTCGGTTCATCAAACAGCAGCAGCTGTGGATCCATCGCCAGTGTACGGGCGATCGCGATACGCTGTTGCTGACCACCGGACAGGTTGCCCGGGTAGACATCCTGCTTCTCGTACAGACCGACCTTGCGCAGCAGTTCCTGTGCACGGGTAACAGCCTGATCTTTCGGCTGTTTCAGTACGTGAATCGGAGATTCGATGATGTTCTGTAGGATTGTTTTGTGCGGCCACAGATTGAACTGCTGGAACACAAACCCGATGCGGGAACGCATCTTTTCGAGTTGTTTGCGGTCAGCAGCCACCAGCGCGCCGTCTTTGGCAGGTTTTAGGGCCAGCTCTTCTCCGCCAACGCGGATCTGTCCCTGATTTGGACGCTCAAGTAAGTTGATACAGCGCAGCAGCGTACTCTTACCGGAGCCACTGGAGCCCAGGATGGAGACTACGTCGCCTTCGTTGGCGGTCAGGGAGACCCCTTTCAGGACCTCAATTGCACCGTACGATTTGTGGATATCAACAAGCTCAAGTGCCGGTTGCTGGTTGATCATAATCTGATTCCTAAGCCATGTCTGACGCGCTTTTTAACACGTACTTGGCGGTCTACTGCCGGGGGTCACCCATGCAGGATTAGAAACACTTATTTCCCATAAGAAATAAAAGAGGTCAATTCTGACGGATATTTACTAAAAGCGCAATTGGCGACCATAGAGTCATATGCCTGCAACAATAGTGCGATATGCGTCACGTTTAGAACAGTTATACGCCAGATAGAGGGTAGCTGGAAAATACAAAAAATAGTAAATCGCAGGGAAAGGAAATGTGCTTGTGTTAGAAGGAGCGATGGGGAAAAGACAACAGCCTCCATCGAGGCTGTTGTCTGAGAGGGTAGGTCTCAGCGTGCGAAATCGTCCAGCAACGCCTGCTGTGCAGAGAACGGCTCTTCACCTTCCGCCGGATGCGCCTGTGTATAACTACCGTCGGCGTGCAGGTCCCATGCCTGGGTGTTGTCCATCATGTAGTAATCCATCTCTTTCTTCAGACGGTCAGCGTTTTTACCAAACAGCTGGAAGCCGGTTTCCACACGGTTGAGCATGTTACGTTCCATCCAGTCGGCACTCGCAGCAAACACTTCCGGTTTGCCGTTGTTGGCGAAGTAACACACGCGGGTATGCTCCAGGAAGCGGCCGATAATCGAACGGACACGGATGTTCTCGGACAGATCCGGGATACCCGGACGCAAACGACACATGCCACGAATAACCAAGTCGATTTTTACACCTGCGCGCGACGCGTCGTACAGCGCACGGATCAGCTTCGGCTCGGTCAGACCATTCACCTTCACCATGATATGCGCGTCTTTTCCGGACTTGGCATGACGTGCCTCTCGCTGGATCATCTCCAGCATTTTTGCATGCAAGGTGAACGGTGCGTTGTACAACTTCTTCAGTTTCTGGATCTTGCCCATACCGGTCAGCTGCTGGAACACTTTGTGTACGTCTTCACCCACTTCCTGATCGGCGGTAAGGAAGCTGTAGTCGGTGTACAGGCGCGCGGTACCGGAGTGGTAGTTGCCGGTACCCAGATGCGAGTAACGTACCAGTTTGTTGCCTTCCTGGCGCACGATCAGCATCGCCTTGGCGTGGCACTTGTAACCCACCACACCGTAGACAACCAAGCAGCCGGCCTCCTGCAGGCGGCTGGCCAGGTGCAGGTTACTCTCCTCATCGAAGCGGGCACGCAGCTCGATAACCACAGTCACCTCTTTACCGCTACGGGCCGCTTCCACCAGCGCGTTAACGATGTCGGACTTCACACCGGTACGGTACAACGTCTGCTTGATCGCCACGACATTGGGATCCTTGGCAGACTGACGCAGCAGATCGACTACCGGAATAAACGACTGGAATGGGTGCAGCAACAACTGGTCGCTCTGCTTCAGTGCAGTGAAGATATCCTTCTGATCCTTCAGCTTGCCCGGAATCCCCGGAGAGAACGGTTTGTAGCGCAGGTCGTTGCGCTCCACCAGATCACGCACCGCCATCATACGGGTCAGGTTCACCGGGCCGTTGACACGGTAGGTCTGACTCTCGTTCAAAGTGAATTCCTGCTGCAGGAAGGAGATCAACTCTTCCGGCGTACGGCTGTCCACCTCAAGGCGCACCGCATCACCGTATTTACGGGAGTGCAGCTCACCACGCAGGGTGTTGGCCAGATCTTCGATCTCTTCGAAGTCGAAGGTCAGGTCGGCATTACGGGTGATACGGAACTGGAAGCAGCCTTTCACCTTCATACCCGGGAACAGTTCATCGGCAAATTCGTGGATCAGGGAGGAGAGGAAGATCAGGTGATCGCCCTCACCTTCGCAGATCTCATCCGGCAGACGTACCAGACGCGGCAGCGAACGCGGTGCCGGGATAATCGCCATACCGGTCTGGCGGCCAAAGGCGTCTTTGCCATCCAGTTCAACGATAAAGTTAAGGCTCTTGTTAACCAGACGTGGGAACGGGTGCGACGGGTCTAGACCCACCGGGCTGAGTACCGGTACCACATTGTTCTCGAAGTACTGGCGGATCCACTCGCGCTGCTCGTCGGTCCACAGACGACGACGCAGGAAATGAATGCCTTCGGCTTCCATCTCCGGGAACAGAATCTCGTTGAGGATCTGGTACTGACGTTCGATCTGCGCATGGCAGATTTCGGAGATGCGGCTGATGATTTTTTCCGGGTGCATCGCATCCGGCCCCACCGCTTCACGGCCGTATTTCAGCTGGTGCAGCTGCTCGGCGACACGGATCTCAAAGAATTCGTCCAGGTTGCTGGAGAAGATAAGCAGGAACATCAGCCGTTCGAGCAGCGGGTGATTTTCATCCAGCGCCTGTTCCAGCACACGGATGTTGAACTGCAGGTGACTCAGCTCGCGGTTGATGTATAGCTCGGGGGCCTTGAGGTCAACCGGGGTTTCCTCCACCGGTTCGGTGGTAGGTACGCTCTCACGGCTCTCCAGCAGGGCTACTGCCGCTTCACTGCTCTGTACTGCGGTATCTTCAACCATTACTCAAACTCCTTTCTGATCAGCAGCCCTATTGGATTTTGGCTACCGATTACTCATTCATCAGCTGTGCTGCGCGTTTCGCAAAGTAGGTCAACACACCGTCGGCACCCGCGCGCTTGAAGGCAATCAACGATTCCATCATCACTGACTTCTCATCCAGCCAGCCGTTCTGGAACGCGGCCATATGCATCGCGTATTCACCGCTGACCTGGTACACAAAGGTCGGCGCTGACAGTTCATCCTTCACCCGGCGTACGATATCAAGATACGGCATGCCCGGTTTGACCATCACCATATCGGCGCCCTCTGCCAGATCCATAGCTACTTCATGCAGGGCTTCGTCACTGTTGGCCGGGTCCATCTGGTAGTTAAACTTGTTACCTTTACCCAGGTTGCCAGCAGATCCCACCGCATCGCGGAACGGGCCGTAGTAAGCACTTGCGTACTTAGCAGCATACGACATGATGCGGGTGTTTACGTGACCGTTGCTTTCCAGCTCATCACGAATGGAGCCGATACGGCCATCCATCATGTCACTTGGTGCCACCACATCAGCACCGGCTTCCGCATGAGACAGCGCCTGCTGCACCAGCGTGTCCACGGTGCGGTCATTCAGCACGTAACCGTTCTCGTCGATGATGCCGTCCTGGCCGTGGGTGGTGAACGGGTCCAGCGCCACATCGGTGATCACGCCCAGCTCAGGACAGGCATCTTTCAACGCTTTAACGGTGCGCTGTGCCAGACCGTCCGGGTTGTAAGCTTCTTCAGCGAATTCAGATTTAGCATCCAGCGGGGTCACCGGGAACAGCGCCACAGCAGGCACACCCAGGGACACTAGCTCTTTGGCTTCCTTCACCAGCAGATCGATGCTCATGCGCTCTACGCCTGGCATAGACGGTACGATCTCGGTTTCGTTCTGGCCCTCAATCACAAACACCGGGTAGATCAGATCATCCGGGGTCAGGGTGTTTTCCCGCATCAGACGACGGGAGAAATCATCAGCACGCATACGGCGCATACGGGTTTCAGGGTAGAAACGCTGGCTATTGTTAAAGGCCACGGGCAACATCCTTCTTTCGCACGAGATTGGACTCGAAAAACATGACAGAAATATGACTCCACTGCCTTATTTGACGGTTGTTCATTCAATAACCTGATCGGTGGCAATGAAAATCAGCGCGGCGCCCCTTACGATACGCATCCCGACAGAGCCTGCCGGACCAGAGGGCGCGTGGTATTAGCCCAAATCTTAACGTAATCTGGTGGTAAGTAGTTAGCGTATTTCCTACCGGCCCGGTCATACCTATGGCGTAATGACGGTTGTCACAATTACAGGTCATTCTATCTGATCAGGTCTAAATGCTTTTCAGTTCAAGAGAGGATCTCAGCATGAAAAAAGTTGCGGTAATTCTGGCAGGATGTGGTGTTTTTGATGGATCAGAGATCTACGAGTCAGTCCTGACACTGCTGCGTATCGAGCAGAACAGCGGCAGCTATCAGTGCATGGCACCCAATATCGAGCAGCTGCACGTTATCGATCACCTTAAAGGTGAGGAAGCCAATGAGAGCCGCAATGTTCTGGTTGAAGCCGCCCGTCTGGCGCGTGGCAATATTCTCGATCTGGCCGATGCCAACCCAGACGACTACGACGCCCTGATTATCCCGGGCGGATTTGGCGCCGCCAAAAACCTCAGCAACTTTGCCGTGGAAGGCGCAAACTGCAGCGTAAACGAAGACGTTGCCCGCTTTACCAAAGCGATGCATGCCGCAGGTAAACCGGTTGGTCTGATCTGCATTGCACCGGCCATGACCCCACTGCTGTTTGGCGAAGGCACCACCTGCACCATCGGCACCGATGCGGATACCGCCGCAGCGATCGAAGCGATGGGCGGCAAACACCAGGCCTGTCCTGTGAATGAGACGGTGACCGACACCGACAAGAAAGTCGTGACCACGCCCGCATACATGCTGGCAGGTTCGATCTCGGAAGCAGCCTCCGGCATCAACAAGCTGGTTGATGCTGTGATCGACATGGCCTGATAGAATCCCCGCCTCACCCGGAGCACGGAAACAGCCGTGCTCCGATACAGGAAGTAGTTATGTTGTATCGCCGTAGTTTGCGCAACCTGATCAGGATGATCTGCCTGTCCACACTCCTGATCACTTCGCATGTGGCTGCCGAGACTTTGGTGCTCGCACAGCTCAGCGACCGTCCCAAGAAAGACTTCAAGCAGTTACGCCCAATGGCAAAGTACGTTGCCAAGCAGCTGGGCCACGTGGGTATTACCCGTGCCGAGGTGCGCCTGTTTTCCGAGCTGGATGAACTGGTCGAAGCGGTCAAGAACGGCGATGTGCACTGGGTGACTGAAACCCCTTACAGCGCCGCGGTGCTGGTGCATGAAGCAGACGCGGTGCCCCTGGTGATGAAGTGGAAGTCACGTCAGCAGCGCTATCAGACCCTGATCTACACCCACAAGGACTCCGGCCTGAAAAGCCTGCAGGATCTGAACGGCAAACGGATCGCCTTCGAGCACAACAACTCCTTCAGCAGTTACTACCTACCCCGCCTGATTCTCGAGAAGCAAGGGCAGCGTCTTAACCAGATCAAAGGCCTGCACGCCGAGCAGGACAGCAACAAGGTCAACTACCTGTTCAGCCGCAACGAAAAGAACAACCTGCTCTGGGTGCACAAACAACTGGTGGAAGCCGGTGCCCTTAACGATGGCGACTGGCAAAATCCTGGCCGAGTGCCAGAAGCCCTAAAAGCGGAACTACGCATTATCTACCGCTCCAAACCCTATCCGCGGGCGCTGGAGCTGGTCAGCAGTAAACTTAGCGCTGAACGGGCTGCTGCCCTTAAAGCCCTGTTGCTAGGCATGACCCCGGACAGCCACGGCAAACTGCTGTCGCGCTACGAAAAAACCAGCGGGTTTGAAGCACTCAATGACGATGTACCCAAACTGCTTGCTGAGATCTACAACAACAGCCGGAACTGGGCTGAATGAAACACTCTATCGCCACACGCTACGGCATCCTGCTGGCCGCCATGACCGCACTGGTGGGTTGCTGCGTATTGCTGGTGAATATCTTCTACCTGGAACGGTATGCCCACGCGGCCATCGAAGAGGGGCAACATCACCTGACCGACGCGGTAGAAAAGCAGCTGATCCGCGATGCGCAGTTGGTGGCAGAATCTCTGGCCAACAACCTGGACACGGCAGTGTACGGCTCCGACTTCAGTTCCATTCAGGAACAGCTGGAAGCATTGTCACGCAACACCAATGTAGCCTACACCTACATCTACAACACGAGCGGTACCGTCATTCACGACGGCAGCGCCGAATTGCACAACTACGGCCGCCATATCAGCGAACTGCTGCCGCCCGGCCTACCGGTTACGCTGGAGCCTGATACCCGTAAGATCGGCCAGTACATCCATATCGCCCAACCCATCCACTCCGGTGAAACCACTTTTGCGGTGCTGCGCATCGCCATCACCTACACCGAAGCCGAGGAAGACATCCGTGAGATGAGCGCCGATTTGGCACTGCAGGGCAAGGAATTGCGCAACAGTATTGTTATCACATCACTCAGCATCATCATCCTGCTACTTGCCGCGGCGATGGCACTGGTGTTCTTCCTTTCTCAGCACCTGCTGGCGCCCATTCGCCAACTGGTGGACCATTGTCGCCGCTATGCGGCAGGCGAAAGCCAGATCCACTTCAAGCTGGAGCGGAACGACGAGTTTGGCCTGCTGGGCGATGCCCTGGAGGAGATGAAAGACTCGATCAACCGTTCCCGCAGTCAGGTAGAACGGCTCGCATACCACGATGCACTGACCCAACTACCCAACCGGCGTATGTTCAACGAAGAGCTCAACAAGATGCTGAGTTGGGCCGACCGCCACAACAACCAGGTCGCCGTGCTGTTCATCGACCTGGACCACTTCAAGCAGGTTAACGACGTAGCCGGCCACGAGGTGGGGGATAAGTTGCTGATCCAGGCCGGTAACCGCCTCACCAACCTGTTGGTCACTGAAGCGGAAAACATCGACTTCCCGGTGCCGGAAAGCCTGTTGCTGGCCCGTTTGGGCGGCGATGAGTTCGTGATGATGTTGCCCAACTGCAAAGACCGACAGCAGATCAGCCGCATCGCCACGCGTATTGCCGACGTGCTCGACCACAGCTTCACCATTGAAGACCGGCGTTACACCGTTTCGGCCAGCGTGGGCATTACGTTGTTCCCGGAACACGGCCGCAGCGTAACCGAACTGCTGAAACAGGCCGACATCGCCATGTACGCTGCCAAGCACTCCGGCCGCAAACGCCACCGCTTCTTTGAGCCACAGATGAACAATGAAGTGATCAGTAAGATGCTGATTCAGCAGGGTGTGCGCGATGCGATGCACAAGGGCGAACTGAAGCTGGCCTACCAGCCAATTGTGGATATGGAAAACGGTGACATCGTCGGTGCAGAGGCTCTGATCCGCTGGGAGCATCCGGAACGCGGGCCAATTGCACCGGATACGTTTATCCCATTGATCGAAAAAACCGACCAGATCATGCCCCTGACCCTGTGGACACTAGAGCACGCCTGTCTTGATCTGATTCAGCAGATCATGCCACGCCGCGACCGTTTCAAGTTGTCAGTTAACATCTCCGGTGCGGTACTGCGTGAGCCTGCCATTCAGGACGCCATTCACAACATTATTCAGCGTCATCGGCTACCAAAACATACACTGCATCTGGAACTGACCGAAACCAGCATGATGGAAAACATCCAGTCCTGCGCCGATACCCTACGGGACTGGAAAAAGGTGGGGGCCGATATCTGGATCGACGACTTTGGCACCGGCTACTCCTCCCTCAGCTACCTGCACTCGTTGCCGATCGACGGCCTGAAGATCGACCGCAGCTTTATCGCCGAGATGAACCGCGGCCAGGGCGACCAAGTAATCGAAACCATCATCACGCTGGCCAACTCCATGGGACTCAAAACCGTCTCCGAAGGGATTGAAACCGAATCCCAACAGCACTTTGTACACAGCCGCGGCGGCCACTATGCCCAGGGTTACCTGTACGCCAAACCTGCACCGCTCAAACAGCTGCTGAAGCTCTTGGACAAGGAAACACTCTATGAACCGCTCTAACGCACTGCTGCTGTTAAGCAGTGCCTGCCTGTTCGCATCGACTGCGGTCGCTGAAGGATGGGAGATCAAAACGGATCTGAAATACACCGACGGTGCCATCTCCGATGTAACGACTTACGACAGCGGCTCTTTCGACAAACGCAAGATCAAGCAAAAGCGCAAAACAGAAGTCGACACCCTGATCACCTACACCACCGAGAGCCGCGTACCCGAGCTGGAATATATCGGTCGCGTAGGCCACCTTTTCAAGCGCAATAAAGACCGTGATCTGCAGCTAAACGAGGACGGCAGCCTCAAGAAGGACAAGACCCGTACCGAGTTTGACCGCATCACCTATGCAGGCGTTGGCCTGCGTTACGACACCGGCCGTGTTCTGGGAGCCGACCGCTGGTTGCTGAAAGCGCGCTACGACCGTTACCTGCATGTATCCTACGGCGCCAACATGCTGCACGAAGATGCCAAAGCACGTAGCGGTGACCTGAAAGGCTACGAGTGGGAGATTAAGGCAATCGGTGAATACTCCACCCCGTCTCCGGCGCTCTACCTGCACCCGTTTATTGAGTACAAACAGGAACGCCTGAGCCTGTGGCACGACGACAAGCGCGACAAAATGCAGGAAGCTGAGATGGAGCAGCAATACGAAGCGGGTCTGTTCCTGAGCTGGATAACACCTGTAGATGGCTGGGAGCTGACCGCCGGTCCCTTCTGGCAACGTGAATTGGATGCCGAGCGCGCCGAGGATGAGACCGACTGGACCTGGGACGATGACGAGCGCTGGATCGCCCATCTGAAGCTAGAATACGAAGCACCGATCAGCGGTTTCGAGATGGAATTCGCCGTTGAGGAACACCTGAACGGCGGGGATGAGGGCGAGCGCCGCTATAACATTGAGCTCAGCTACGAGTTCTGAACAGTCCCGAAGTACACAACATACAGAGGCTGCTTAGCCTCTGTATCACCTCAACTGTTTTTCACATCCAGATAACCACGCTGAATCACAGTCTCCAGTGCATTGGCGGCGGCCACCAGCTCGTCGTAGGTTTCCCGACACACCTTCAACTGACGAATCTGTTCAGGAGTGGGCAGGTTATTACCTGATAGTTTTGCCACCTCTAAAAGCTCAGACACATACTGCGCCCGCGCCTGTGCCACCATGCCCAGCATCGGTTTAAGGTCTTCCAACGCCAGCTCGGAGATTGCCGGATTCAACACCTCACGGTTTACTTCACGGCGGTATTTGTCCAGCTGCATCAACAGGCGGTTGTTTTCCATACTCATAAAACGTCTCCTTGAGATGTGGTCATCAGTGTCACAGAGGGCGGGCTTGCGCAAATAAGTCTTATGCCAGCGTAGACCAGATTTCTGTATTCACCGCATTCGCAAACGGAATATTTCTTCTGTCTTGATTCAACTCAGATGTCGGGCCTGTTTGGCACGCGCTGCCCGCCCCATGCTCAGGCGATAAAGCACCGGCACCACGATCAGCGTCAGGATGGTGGAGAACACCAGACCACTGACAATCGC
>NZ_CAXRBQ010000168.1:0-11449 GCF_964228735.1 Pontibacterium sp.
GCGTAAAGAAGGAGCACTTGCACACCCGTGACCAAGCGGGCCTGTTTGATGTTTCCCATATGGGTCAGGTTAAGCTGACCGGTGCAAACGCTGCGGCAGCACTGGAAAAACTGGTACCAGTGGACATCATCGACCTGCCGGCGGGCAAACAGCGTTACGCGCTGTTCACCAGCGAAGACGGTGGCATCATGGACGACCTGATGGTGACCAACTACGGCGACTGGATCTACGTTGTTGTCAACGCAGCATGCAAAGACCAGGACATCGCACACATGCAGGCTAACCTGGGTGAAGGCGTAGAATTGGAAGTCCTGGACGACCGCGCTCTGGTTGCTGTTCAGGGCCCAACCGCTGCAGCTGCAATCGCACGTCTGGCACCAGAAGTCGCTGACATGGTGTTCATGGATTCCCGTCAGATGAAGATCGACGGCGTTGACTGCTTCGTATCCCGTTCTGGCTACACCGGTGAAGACGGTTTCGAAATCTCTATCCCAACTGCTGATGCAGATCGCCTGTGCCGCCTGTTCCTGGAACAGCCGGAAATCGAAGCGATCGGCCTGGGTGCACGTGACTCCCTGCGTCTGGAATCCGGTCTGTGCCTGTACGGCAACGACATCGACACTACCACCACGCCTCTGGAAGGCAGCCTGATCTGGGCGATCTCCAAGTGCCGTCGTGCTGACGGTGAGCGCGCGGGCGGCTTCCCGGGTGAAGAGAAGATCCTGGGTCAGATCGCAAACAAAGACTGGACCCGCAAGCGTGTTGGCCTGCTGGGCGAAGGTCGTGCACCTGTACGTGAAGGCACTGAACTGTTCGACGCTGACGACAACAAGATCGGCGTTGTGACCAGCGGTACCTTTGGCCCGACCGTAGGCAAGCCGGTAGCAATGGCATACGTAGAAACTGCCTTCAGCGCGCTGGAAACTGTGGTATTCGCAGAAGTACGTGGCAAGAAGCTGCCTATGACTGTATCCCGCATGCCGTTCATCGAGCAGCGTTACTACCGCGGTTAATCCCTGCCCGCTGGCGGAGAGGGCTGCTCATTGCAGCCCTTATCGGGCAGGATTCGGAAACGCACCATGGAGCGTCGCAAACAAGCATGAAGCGCTCCGCCCTGCCCTGTATAACCTAGGCTGCAATCTTCACCCGCCAATCATGATCAATTGCAACATATAGGAAAGGCTGATTATCAGCCTTTTCCTTATAACAATAAGAAGCCACCCGGGAGGTGACGTAATGGAAATGATTCCTTTAACTGAACTTAAAGGCGAGTCAAAAATGGCGAAGTTGCGCCATAAGCCGGACCCAAACCGGAAACGACTGCGCAAACCCGAGTGGATTCGTATCGATCCACGCAGCAACGGCAACGTTCACAAAGTGAAGAAGCAGCTGCGTGACCTCAAGCTTCACACCGTGTGCGAAGAAGCCTCCTGCCCTAACCTGGCCGAGTGTTTCAGCAAGCGCACTGCAACGTTCATGATCATGGGTGCTATCTGTACACGTCGCTGTCCTTTCTGCGATGTCGCCCACGGTCGTCCGATGGCGCTGGATAAAGATGAGCCACGCCACGTTGCTGAGTCTATTCAAAAGCTGAACCTGCGTTATGCGGTTATCACTTCCGTGGATCGTGACGATCTGCGTGACGGTGGCGCGGGTCATTTTGCTGAGGTTGTACGCGAAGCACGTGCCCTCAATGAAAACCTGACCGTGGAGATCCTGGTGCCTGATTTCCGGGGTAAGCTGGACGCTGCCCTGGAGGCACTTTCCGATGACGTACCTGATGTACTGAACCACAACCTGGAAACCGTACCTCGCCTGTACGATTCCGTGCGTCCGGGTGCCGATTACCACTGGTCCCTCAACCTGCTGTATCAATACAAACGCCTCCACCCGGAGGTGGTTACCAAATCTGGCCTGATGGTTGGTCTGGGTGAGACAAAAGACGAAATCATCACCGTGATGAAAGACCTGCGTGCCAACGGAGTGGATATGCTGACCATCGGCCAGTACCTGCAACCGACTAAACACCACCTGGCAGTAGAACGCTACGTAACACCAGAGGAGTTTAAAGAGTACGAAACCATCGGCATGGAGCTTGGCTTCACTAACGTGGCCAGCGGCCCGATGGTGCGCTCTTCCTACCACGCGGATATGCAGGCAAGCGGCGAGCCGGTTGGCTTTGCCGGAGGGGAGTAACATGGGAACGGTAGAAAGCATCACCAGCCGACTGGTCCACATCAACCTGGCAATCCAGACCGATAACAACGCCGAAGTCGCATCCATCATGATGCGCGAGCGCCCGTTTATCGGCGAACTGAACCTGGATATTGATCCGGACAACCTCTCCCTGCTGATTGCGGTGGGTGAAGTGATGGATGTGGCTCAGCCACTGACGGTCAGCCGTATTTCCCACGTCGGTTCTCTGGCGATTCTGTGGCTGGATCAAACCCGCTGGCTGGTCCTACCGCCACCGGGCAGTCATCTGTCAGTATCCCAGGCACTGCAGGATACATTCGGTTCTGACCTGGCGCTGAAAGCAGAAGGTGATCTGGTACATGCGCGCCTGTCCGATGCTGCCATCAATACACTGCAGCAGTGCGATGACAGCACCGGCGACGACAGCGTAAAACGCCTTGCTGAAGAGGGTGTCACCATCATGCAACCGTGCGATCAGCGCGAGTACGACATCCTGGTGCGTGACCACTGCGCCGAGCGCCTGTGGCAATGGCTGAGTCAGCACCACCCGGAAACAGCAACAGAAGACCAGGCAGCCAACGGCTGAAACGGACCGCGAATACCTAAGGAAATTTATGTCGATCTATACGGTAGTTGAACCCTCTCAACTGGAAACCTATCTGGAGCAGTACAGCATCGGTACGCTGGTCAGCTTTCAGGGGATCGAAGCCGGTGTGGAAAACACCAACTACTTTGTTACGACCAGTGAAGGTGAGTATGTCCTGACGCTGGTCGAGTCCGTCTCTGCCGACAAACTGCCCTTTATTCTGGGATTTGTTGCCCACCTCGCAGAATGCCAGCTCGACGTTGCCCAACCGATCCTGAACAACCAGGGCGAGCTGTTTGGCTGCCTGAACGATCGACCTGCCGTCTTTATGCGTCGCCTCAACGGCGGCCCATTGGACACGCCAAACCTGACACAATGCGCTGTTATCGGCGACACCCTGGCACACAGTCATCAGGCCGCGTCTCAACTGGCGGCAGACGAATACACCCACCTGTATCAGTGGTGCAGCGAAGTCAGCGCCCGTGTTTTGCCAAAACTGGAGGACGCCGATAAGCAGCTGTTGCAGGAAGCGGTGATGGATGCGGGTATGCTGCCATGGACCAACCTGCCGACCGGCCCGATCCATGCGGACCTGTTCCCGGACAATGCCCTGTTCAATGGTGACGCCCTGGCCGGTCTGATCGACTTCTATCATGCCTGCTCCGCACCTTATCTGTACGATCTGGCGGTAACACTGAACGCCTGGTGTTATGACGAGCCAACCCAGACCTACAACCGCGAGAAGGCTAGCGCCCTGCTCTCCAGCTATCAGGCTGTACGCACCCTCAATGAGGAGGAGCACAAATGGCTGCACGAGATGCAAAAAGTCGCGGCACTACGCTTCTGGCTCTCTCGCTTGCGTGACAAGCTCTTCCCGAAAGATGGCGAGCTGATCACGGTTAAAGATCCAAACGGTAAGAAAGGCCTGCTGGAATTGCTCAGCCGCGCTTAAGGCACACGGATTCAAAGACACAAAAAAGCTGGTTCGCATACGCTGACCAGCTTTTTTGTTTGTGAGGCTTGGAAAGATCGGACTCAGGAACCGCCGGTTGCCTGGTTACCACAGATTCCCCAGATCTCTTCCATTTCAGCGTCTAACTCACCAAAATCCGTTAAGCCCGAGCACCGCTCCTCCACAGATTGCTCGGCTGGCATAACCGCCGGTTCTGGTGTTTTCACAGGCTGCGGTTTCACGTAGGGTTTCTCGTCACCAATCGCCAGCATCGCCGGACGCACGTCGGAGATATTCAGGCCACTCGCACCACGTGCCAGTTCAAAGAACAGCCCCGGATTCAGGTCTGCTTTACCCACAGCGGTGTTCACATGGATACCGCCCTCGTCCACGCCACCTGCGACCCCTTCGGTCACATCGTATTTCTCAGCGCAGCAGCGATCACACACATACACCTCATATTCGGTACCACGGATACCGATGGTCGCCAGCACCGTCTGGAAGCGGTAGTTATCCGGGTTGGACTTGCCGATCTTGCCACTGATGGTGCGCAGACCACCGCGCATCAGCTGAAATACGGCCTGGCCCTGCTCCGGCTTTTTCTCTTCGAACTGGTAGCGGGACAACTGCAGGCTGGATTCCGGTTTCATATTGATGCTGGAGCCATCGTTAAAGCGGATATGCAATCGGCCGCGCACACCGGTCACCAGACGCTCTTTCTCGTAGACCAGATCATCCCGCTTGAGGTCGCGTGACAGACCACGCAGATTGTAAGCCTTGTTATCGCCAAGGCTGAGGATGACACGTCCTATGCTTTCGGCAGCGACACTACTGAATGACGTCGTAAGCGCCAGTAACAACACCCAAACTCGCAACACCCTAATTCTCCCTAACAATGTAGCGCTTTCGCATTTAATCTCAGTCAGCGTTATCACCGCAACTGTATACCTGCAGTGATCAACCGCCGTGCTTCAGTTTCTCCAACTGATCGCGGTAGTGAGCCGCCAGTTCGAACTCCAGGTTCTTGGCCGCTTCATACATCTTGTCTTCCAGCTCCGTCATCAGCTTCGCCTGCTGCGCCGGATTCATGGTTTGCGGATCAACCTCATAATCACCCGCCTTGTCAGCCACTTTCTTCGCGGCCTTAGCCGCCTTGCGGCCAGGGATAGTTGAAGCGCCTTCCATAATATCGGCAACAGACTTCTTGATGCCTTTCGGTACGATGCCATGCTCTTCGTTGTGGGCCAGCTGTTTCTGACGACGGCGTTCGGTCTCGTCGATCGCTCGCTGCATGGAGCCCGTCACCTTATCTGCATACAGAATGGCGCGCCCATTCACGTTACGTGCCGCACGGCCGATGGTCTGGATCATGGAGGTATCGGAACGCAGAAAACCTTCCTTATCTGCGTCCAGAATCGCTACCAACGCCACTTCCGGCATATCGATACCTTCACGCAGCAAGTTGATCCCCACCAGCACATCAAACTCACCGGTACGCAGGTCGCGGATGATCTCCACACGCTCGACCGTATCGATATCGGAGTGCCGGTAACGCACTTTCACACCGTGCTCATCCAGGTATTCTGTCAGGTCTTCCGCCATCCGTTTGGTCAGAACGGTCACCACCACACGCTCTTTGTTGGCAACCACCTTATTTATCTCGGATAACAGGTCATCCACCTGCGTGGTTGCTGGGCGAATCTCCACCACCGGGTCAACCAGACCGGTTGGGCGTACCACCTGCTCTACCACCTGCTGCTGGTTTGCCGCCTCGTACTTGCTGGGTGTTGCCGATACAAAGATCATCTGTGGAGAGTTTTCTTCCCACTCTTCGAACTTCATCGGACGGTTATCCAATGCAGACGGCAGGCGGAAACCGTACTCCACCAACGTTTCCTTTCGGCTACGGTCACCGCGGTACATGGCGCCGATCTGCGGCACAGTCACATGGGATTCGTCGATCACCAGCAGCGCATTGTCCGGCAGGTAGTCGAACAATGTTGGTGGGGCTTCGCCGGCATTGCGGCCAGACAGGTAGCGGGAGTAGTTCTCGATGCCGGAACAGTATCCCAGCTCCATGATCATCTCCATATCGTACAGGGTACGCTGTTCCAGACGTTGTGCTTCCACCAGCTTGTTGTTGTCACGCAGCTGCTTAAGACGCCCATGCAGCTCATCCTTGATCTTATCCACAGCAGCCACCAGCGTTTCGCGTGGGGTTACATAGTGGGATTTCGGATACACGGTGGCACGTGGCACCTTCTTCAGCACTTCGCCGGTCAACGGATCAAAGTAGCTGAGCTGTTCCACTTCATCGTCAAACAGCTCGATACGCAACGCTTCCTTCTCGGATTCCGCCGGGAACACGTCGATCACATCACCACGTACCCGGTAGGTACCGCGGTGCAGTTCGATATCGTTGCGGGTGTACTGCAGTTCGGCCAGTCGGCGCAGGATGGCACGTTGGTCGATCATGTCGCCGCGGTCGATATGCAGCATCATGCCCAGGTACTGTTGCGGATCACCCAGACCGTAGATCGCCGATACAGTGGCGACGATGATTGCATCATCACGCTCCAGCAACGCCTTCGTCGCAGAGAGACGCATCTGCTCAATATGGTCATTGATGGAGGCATCTTTCTCGATAAAGGTATCGGATGCCGCCACATAGGCTTCTGGCTGGTAGTAGTCGTAGTAGGAGACGAAGTACTCTACCGCGTTGTCCGGGAAGAACTCACGGAACTCGCCGTACAGCTGCGCGGCCAGGGTTTTGTTGTGCGCCATGATGATGGTCGGACGCTGCACCTGGGCGATCACGTTGGCCACGGTAAAGGTCTTACCGGAGCCGGTTACCCCCAGCAGTGTCTGGGCTGCCAAGCCCGACTCGATACCATCCACCAGCCCGGCAATGGCTGTTGGCTGATCACCTGCAGGTTGAAAACTGGAGTGAACCTTAAAGCGCTCTTTCATCGTCTCTACTCAATCTGAACCAGCCGGACATTATACCCCCTTCAAACAACATGTGCTGGGGTGAAAACGCGTCTTATTCCCTTAAAAAACAGAACACTGTGTGCCCACATACAGTGCATCCAAAGATCTCCTAAACACACCAAAGTTTCTTTTTGGAACACATTCCCCTTTATTTGCGACAAAGTGCTATTTTTCTCCACTGAACACTTACACGACGCAACGCTTATTCTGTATAATTTTGCGGTTATTTTTAACGTCAGGATCGTACGCCCCTAGCCGATAACTATGTGCGGCCAGACGAAAGAAATTGCATTAACTATACTTCAGCGGCTCCCCTACAAAACACGGGAACTCTCAAGAGGATTTTAGGATTGGACGTTCAACTTTCAGACCGCGTCAACAACATCAAACCATCCCCTACGCTGGCGGTAACTAACCGTGCAGCGGAACTGCGCGCGGCAGGCAAGAACATTATTGGCCTGGGTGCTGGCGAACCTGATTTCGACACCCCTGAACACATTAAAGCGGCTGCTATTGAAGCGCTGCAGAACGGCTTCACCAAGTACACGGCCGTTGACGGCACTCCAGCCCTGAAGAATGCAATTATTGAAAAACTGAAGCGTGACAACGACCTGTCTTACGCACCAAACCAGATTCTGGTTTCCTGCGGCGGTAAGCAGAGCTTCTTCAACCTGTCCCTGGCGCTGCTGAACGAAGGCGACGAAGTGATCGTACCTGCACCGTACTGGGTGTCTTACCCGGACATGGTGAAGATCGCTGACGCAGTACCTGTGATCGTGACCACCACCCAGGAACAGCGCTTCAAGATGACCGCTGAGCAGCTGGAAGCGGCGATCACCGACAAGACCAAACTGGTTGTGCTGAACAGCCCATCCAACCCAACCGGCGTTGCGTACACCCGCGAAGAGCTCGTTGCACTGGGTGAAGTACTGAAGAAACACCCGAACGTACTGGTTGCCACTGACGACATGTACGAGCACATCCTGTTCACCGAAGAGCCATTCTGCAACATCCTGATGGCATGCCCGGAACTGTACGACCGTACCATCGTGCTGAACGGTGTATCCAAGGCGTACTCCATGACTGGCTGGCGTATCGGCTACGCGGCGGGCCCGCAGAAGCTGATCGGCGCAATGAAGAAGATCCAGTCTCAGAGCACCTCCAACCCAACCTCGATCTCACAGGTTGGTGCGCAGGCTGCACTGGAAGCATCCCAGGATTGCGTTGCAGAGATGGTTACAGCGTTCAAAGAGCGTCACGACTACGTGGTTAAAACTCTGAACGCTATCGAAGGTGTTGAGTGTATCCCTGCTGACGGTACTTTCTACGCATTCCCAAGCTTCCAGCAGATCATCGATAACGATGACCGCTTCGAAGACGACATCGCCCTGGCTGAGTTCCTGCTGAACGAAGCGGGTGTAGCCCTGGTACCAGGTTCCGCATTCGGTGCACCGGGTAACATGCGTCTGTCTTTCGCGACCAGCCTGGACGTACTGGAAGACGCCCTAAGCCGTATCAAAAAGGCACTGGAAGGCTAAGCCTCCTGCGCCATAAAAAATACCCGCTTCGGCGGGTATTTTTTTGTCTCTAAGAAAGTTCACTCAGCGCAGACGTTCAGGCCAATACGCGCTTCATCTTGTAGCCGCCAGTGATCTCAAAGCCGTTACTCTCATAAAAGCTAACGGTACGATCAAACGCTGGTAATGGCGGTGTACACAACTCCAATCGCGTCCAGCCCTGCCCTTTCCCATATTCAACCATCGCCTCAATCATCCTCTGCCCAAGGTTCTGACTTCGGTATTCAGGCTCCACATAGAACTCTTGCAAGATACCGAAGCTGCCCTCAGCGTACAGGGAGTGACTTTCACAAAGCGCACCAAAAGACACAATTCGATCATCATCAAATGCAGCGAGCACACGGTAACGTCGGTCTGCGATAAAGTCTTCACAGAGTCGGACGGCTTTGTTCTCGTCCACATCAAACGCCTGCATACCCACGCGCTCGATTATCTCGTTCAGCAGACATACGGCCAGCTTGGCCACATCTTCCCCTTTATCTTTGTTTACCAGCTCAATGTTCATTTCAGAGATCCTTGTTAACGCCAAATGGTGTTTCCATTTCCAATCAAACGAACATTCTTGCATTAACCCCAGCTGTTCACCAAGCAATTCGTCTTCAGCATGTAAACACCCACTTACGCCGTTTCTCCCGCGCTCCAGCGGCTGGACTATACTTTGGTTACTTTCGTAAGGATAAAATCAACTCGCAACAGAAAGTGGAGGTGAGGGATGAAACGCTTGGTATTCCTCGCGCCAACACTGGAGCAGGCGCAGAACGTCGTTGAGGACCTGCGGAAAATGGATATTCCGGACGAAAAAATGCATGTTGTGGCTAAAGATCATCAGATGCTGCAAGACGCCAACATCCACGAAGCAACCGAGATGGAAACCTCCGAGCTTGAGTCCGATATGGACTGGGGCATGGTGAGTGGCGGTACCATTGGTGTCATTGCCGGACTGGCCGTTTTGGGTACCGCGCCGTTTGGGCTGGTACTGGGCGGTGGTACGTTGTTGACCCTGAGCCTGTTAGGCATCGGATTTGGTGGCTGGCTGGGCAAGATGATTGGCGAAGACACACCAAACGCACTGATCGAAAAATACGAACATGCACTGGATGACGGACAGATTGTAATGATGATTGATGTACCTGCAGAACGCTTGCCGGAATTCCATCACATGATTCGCGGACATTGCCCTAAGGCACTGATCGAATCAGTTCATATCTTCCACGACGACCCGCTCGCAGCATAGGTAATACGAACTACACACTGAGTCTTTGAATAAGACGCACAAACGGAAATACCTTCCGAGTAAAAAGGGCCATGTTGAGATGGCCCTTTTTAACGCCTACTAACTACTGCACGGAAGCCGCAGGTATACGAAACTCCATCTGCCGGATTCGAAAATGACGGAAATCTACGTCGGGATAATTTCTCTGGATATGCTGGATATCCCGCTCGGCGCCTGCCTTTACCTGTAAACTCACCCTAGCACTGCCCACTTCGAGAATACGGGCATTACCGGTATCCAGGTTCAGCTCACCAGCATAAGTATATTTTTTGGGATAGACCCGGAAACGGATATTCAGAGGGACAGTCGAGCGGCGAACCGTCATCCAGCGACGCAACTCCCATCCGGTTATGCGATAGTCCCCCGCCGGTAGCTCAACCATTTTCAGGTTGCCCTGCAACTGGGCATAATCGCTGAGGATACGGCCATCCATCTCGGATTCGATCTCAAGCTTGCCGCGATAGTCACCGTCAACCTGCTCAAACGAGTAACTGACCTGCCAGGGATCAAAGCCGGATTTGGTCAGTGCCATCACCGCTACCCCCGTATTGGGACGCGCGCTGTTAAGCACCCGCGGCGTTTGCTGTACCGATGAACAGGCAGCAATCAATGCTACCAAGCTGAGACAAATAGCACGTATCAGCATGACCAGACCAACCCTGTCAGAATGTGAATCCCCATTACCTTAGCGGAATTTATGCGGTCGTTACATCGCTTTGAGCAGTTTTAACGCTGCGCAGAAAGTGGCAGCGGTGATTCAGCGGTCTGGCCCAGCCACTCGGTGATCTGCTCCACCACCCAGATCGGGTCGTCATGGGTCAGATCATGCCCAGCATCGGGGTGCAGGTGCACCCGATTGCCAAAAGCTGATGCCAGGTGTTCTGAACACACCGGGTCGACCAGATGATCCCCGGCTGAGGCCAGAATCAACGCTTCCTGGGTGAGCTGATTGCCGCTGACCGGTAGATGGTAATGGGCTGCCGCCCGGAGTTGATAAAGGAAATTCCGCCGCCGCACCGGGCACTCTCTTTGGTAGCGCAACCACTGCTGTAGCGTGGACTCGTGATCCTCTCGCACATTGCAGGTGAGGCGGTAGATCATGCTTTCCCGCCGCTCCCTGGGTGCCAGAAAAGCGCATAACACCGACCACCACACCTGCCAGCGTATGCGCTGCCAGACCGGGCTGAGGTCAGCCAGGCTGCTGTTGATCAACACCACCCCCTGCACCTCTTCGGGATAACGCAACGCCCAGTCACAGGCGACCATTCCCCCCATCGACAGCCCAAGCAGGTGAACATCACTGTTCTCCCCGCTCTGAGCCCGCACCCGATCGGTAATATCGGCAATTTCATCCGGGCTACTTTCGTTACACAGCGCACCGTTGCCGGGCAGATCGATACACTGAATTGAGCTGTGTGGCAGGGACTGGGCCAGCAGTTCGGTAAAGCCACCCCAGTGCCGGCACTCCCGTGTCAGCCCTCGCATCAGAATCCAGTTACCTGCCCTGTCAGTCATACCAGGCCTTTATCGCTTTGAGCTGTTGATGAGTACGACGCTTGCCTTCTGGCAGCCAGGCAGGGGCTGAGCGGGTCGCATGCATTAAAAATTCCAGCAACATCTGGTGGCGCCTCAACGCACGCTGACGACGATGGGGTACTAGTGGATTAAACAAACCGCTGAAGCTGATCATCTGGCGCGGGTTCTTCTTCACCCACAGCCATGAGCCGATCTCAAGCGTCAGTGGCAGGAATACCCGCTCCGGGTCGTCCAGCGAGCGCAGATAGAGAAAGTCCCACAGATCACCATGACTCAGGTAGTGATCAAACTGTGGTTCCATCAGGTAGTTGTGATGGGGAAAGGTATCGTCCAGCAGA
>NZ_CAXRBQ010000169.1:0-11507 GCF_964228735.1 Pontibacterium sp.
CCAATGGGGGTAAGGGGGAGTTGCGCCTTGAGTCTGAAAAATCGCGTTGCATGCCCCTGAATCCGGGTACTTCAGCTCCTCGTTGGACAACATTCCGAGAAAACAGGCATCGAGGAGTATTCATGAAAAATCCGGGCTAGAGAAGTTAGCGACTTTGTATTGCACATCTCGGGATAATCCCATCTCTTCTAAAGCATCATCAACCATCCCTCTGCTATCACTCCCTGTTCCCGCCAATACATGCGGGTATTTGCAAAAGTTTTTTGCATCTTTTTTGGTTTTTAACAAAGGATGGCTCGTCCTTACCACAGAGACGAATTCGTCGCGATACAGCGTTCTCACCATCAAACTTGGGTGACTAGAATCTAGAACGCTGATGGAAAAATCTACTTCACCGCTCTCAATCTGGCTGGCGAAGCCACGTTTATCCAGCTTTCTGAATATCAGTTGAATATTCGGCGCGACCTTACTGAGGTGTTTTATCAACCGTGGCGCGAGACTGTGTTCGACCAGGTCACTCGTTGCAATGAAAAAAGTACGATTTGATGTCGATGGTTCGAATGCCTCCTGAAACAAAATGTTCCTTTCAAAGTCATTTAGCCAACGGTTTAAAGCGGGCTGCAGCTGTTCCGCTCTTGGCGTTAACACCAACTTATTCCCCTGACGAATCACCAGTGAATCATTGAAGCTGTGACGGAGCTTTTTGAGTATATGGCTGACCGCAGACTGTGTTAACCCTGCACGCTCACCTGCGCGCGTCAGGTTTTTGGTTTCGAAGATGATTTGCAACAGCCTTAGCTGGCTCAGTTCGATATCGGAAATGTTGGCCATGAATGTGTTCTGCTATTAAATCTGGTCATGGCTATATTATCCCAATTAATTTCAATAATGGAGGGGTGGGCCGTACTCTGGTTACCGAAGCACAATCAATCACGCTTAGCTTTGAGGATACGATGATGAAATTCAAAAAACTGCTTGCGGTAGCAACGTTAGCAATCAGTCCGGTGGCCATTGCAGACAACATCCTGGTGGTTATGTCCGATGTCTCGCAGTTAACACTCAAGGGCGGTTATGACTACAAGACCGGGGTCTATCTGAACGAACTAATGGAACCGGTCAAGATGTTTATGGATGCGGGCCATACGCTAACCTTTGCCTCCCCTACAGGCCAGGCGCCAACCATGGACCCGGTTTCGGACACACCAGGACACTTTCTGGACGAGAGCGAGAACAACTACAAAGCGCATAGGACGCTGTTCGATAAGCTTAAGCTCACCGATAAACAACACAGCCCTGTAGTGAGCTTCTCGCGCATTGAACAGATCGGCATCGAAAACTTTGACGCGGTGTTTGTACCAGGTGGTCACGCGCCATTAGGTGATCTGGTCGCGAATGATCAACTCGGTGATTTCCTGCGCCATTTCAACGCCGAATCTAAGCCTACTGGCCTGGTGTGCCACGGTCCTGTTGCCTTGTTATCTGCCTTGCCTAACAGCGATGAATTCGAAGCGCAAATGAAAGCCGGAAAAAATGCCGAACCTGCGAATGGATGGGTATATGACGGCTACAACATGACCACTTTCAGCAACTCGGAAGAAGCAGTAGCCACTCAATACTATCTGGGTGGTGATGAACTGTATTACTGGCCACAAGATGCTCTGACTAAAGCGGGCGGCAACTATTCTCAGGGTAGCAAAGATTGGCACCCACATATTGTTGTCGATCGCGAATTGATTACAGGCCAAAACAACAAGTCATCAACGGGTGTGGCTCGGGAATTGCTGAATCTACTGGATAAATAAACCACCTATTTACGACCTGAGACCAAAGCTATTTACGCGGGTCCCAGCGAGCAAACTTAATAAGCAGGATACTATTATGAATCAGACAGTTCTTATTACCGGGTCAAATAGCGGCTTCGGATACCTTATTGCCAACACGCTAATAGACAATGGCTACAGGGTTGTTGGCTCCATGCGCGATCCTCAAGGCCGCAACGCTTCTGTCGCCAATGATCTGAAAGCCAGAGGAGTGGTTGTCGTAGAAATTGACGTCACGGATGATGAAAGCGTTTCCAAAGGCGTCGAAAAAGCTGTCGAAGAAGTGGGAGCAATCGACGTATTAATAAACAACGCTGGCGTGGGGACACTCGGTTGGCAGGAAAGCTTTGATATCGATGACTTTAAAAAGGTTTTTGACATCAATGTGTTTGGTGTCCAGCGAATGGTGCGCGCGGTATTGCCTGAGATGAAGCGCCAAGGCAAAGGCACGCTCATCCAGATCTCCAGCATCTTGGGTAAATTCGTTTTACCGTTCCTTGGTTCTTACAATGCCTCCAAACATGCGGTGGAAGGATTGGCGGAAAATTACCGTGTAGAGCTATCACAGTTTGGTATTCAGTCATTGGTTGTTCAGCCGGGAGGATTTGGGACTGACTTTGGCTCAAACCTGTTAAAGGCCAGTGACCGGGCCGTTGCTGAGAGCTATGGCGAACATGCCGATGCTCCGGAGCAAATGTGGGCGGGTACCGAGCAAAGTCATGATTCCGAAGATGCGCCGAATCCTCAGATGGTGGCTGATGCAGTTTTACAACTGCTCAGAACAGAAGCTGAAAATCGTCCCTTTAGAACCGTTGTAGATGGCACCGGCTTGAACCCGGCAATAGAAGGGATAAACCGAGCGACCGAACAGGCGATGCAGGATATCTACTCTACATACGGAATGGATAACTTGTTCCAGCTTAATAAACGCTAATCTTTGAGGGTTAGTTATGCGGCACCTTGAATGCGTGGTTTGAGTATCAAGGTGCTGCCCAATTGCGTTTTAAAGGAGAGAAGGCTGGTTTGTTGCGGCTGGTCTTGGGAAATGAAAAGTCATCATTACTTCAAGCCGTTCTTTGGCTCCCTGCTGGATGTGGCATGCGTAGGGGCGGCGCTGACCATGATGATGAGGGTTAGATAGGCCTGCCGATAAGGATCTACACTTAATCTATTGAGTAACATCCATTCGGACATCACCTGAAACCACTATATGTTCGAACGAGAGGTGGCCGTCATGGGTAAACTCTCCGCAGGTCTGAACCGCCGCAATTTTATGCGGTTACTCGCATATGGGAGCGCGCTTGCATCGCTCGGATCGCTCCCTGTCATGGCGAAATACGAAAAGCCGTTGATGAAAGCGATCCCTGTATCGGGTGAAACTATTCCGGTCATCGGTATGGGAACCTGGCAGACCTTTGATGTGGGGCGTGATCTGCGGTTACTTGAGCATCGCACGAAGGTCCTGCAGACGTTCTTTGATCGCGGGGGTCGGATTATTGATTCTTCGCCAATGTACGGCTCATCGGAAGCAACCATTGGTTATTGCCTAAAACAGCTTGGGAACGTCGTCGATCCATTCACCGCCACCAAAGTCTGGACCTGGTTCAGCTCCTATGGTCCTGAACAGATCGCTGCATCACATGATCTCTGGGGCGTGGAAACCTTCGACTTGATGCAAATACACAACCTGCTCAGTTGGGAAGACCATTTGAAAACCCTGCGGGAAGGCAAGGAGGCGGGGCGATTTCGTTACATTGGCATAACTACCTCCCATGGTCGACGTCACGAGAAACTTGAACAGATTATGCGGCGGGAACCACTCGATTTTGTTCAGCTGACTTACAACATTCTGGATCGAGAAGTAGAGGAGCGGCTGTTGCCACTGGCGGTGGACCGTGGCATTGCGGTGATCGCCAATCGTCCGTTCCGACGTAAAGGGCTCTTTAATCTATTCCAGCGTTACCCGCTGCCACCTTGGGCGGCAGAGATTGACTGCGCAAACTGGGCACAGGTCTTCCTGAAGTTTATCGTCTCGCACCCGGCGATTACCTGTGCGATTCCCGCCACTTCGCAGATAGAACACATGCAGGAAAACATGGGCGCGCTGTATGGCCGATTTCCCGATCAGGCTCAGCGCCTGCGCATGATTCGTTACGTCGAAAGCCTTTAATGGGGTAGCGACGTGCGTAATGTCCGAATCCGGTGAAGAACCGGCTGGATTGCTATTAACTGCTTTTTAACTTCTCTCGTAGACTTTCATAGTTGAGCAAAACCCAAAAATTCAAGCCAATCGCTAAGCCGACAACTGAGAACAATTGGAACGTCTGGTAAAAATCGACCGTGCCACCCAGTTGAGCAAACGGCCATATCAGAAGCATCGGTATATCTGCGACAAATACCCCGCCCAAAGTTAATGTGAAAAAGTTAATACGGTTCTTCTTCAGCAGAAGGCGGTAAAAACGATATCCGATAAAAAACATATAAACGTAAGCGACGGGTATCGCAGCCAGGGACATGCCTAGGAACAGTCCAAGAAAGGTCAATACTCCGTCATCCATGTTGAAGCCTGACAGATCAGACACATAGGCGTGAAACGCAAAAGCAAACGGTGTGATGAGTGGGGCAAGTGCTAAGGCTCTACTTTCGTTATTCATGGATTGCTCGGTATATGGATTCTTGAACGCTCTGCCATGTTACCTGAAAGGATCTTCGACGGGGGCGTTTGAGATCAAGAACGGGTAAATGACGCGCGTTAACTATACTGCTGCATAACACGATTGCGCTGTATCTCTGACTGCTTAAGGTGGTGTTATGGGTCAAACCGTCGCGCTCTTCGCTGCACTCTTGCTGTTTGCCATGCTGATCGAACCGTTGGCCGAACGGCTCAAGCTACCGTTCTCCAGCTTCCTGGTGGTTGTTGGCTTTGCAGGTTCGGAGCTGATTGTGATGATGGGCTTTGATACGGGCCTGCGCTGGTATGATTTTGTCGATATCATCCTGCATCTGCTGGTGCCCATTATCATCTTCGAGTCGGCCTTTAACGCCAATTTCAAAGCCCTGATGGGCAACCTACCGGCGGTGCTGTTTCTAGCGATACCTGCCATGCTGGTGGCAGCGGGCTTAACCGGTTTGCTGATCTACTGGGGGATTGGCGGCGGTGCCGAATTTCCGTTGCTTACAGCGCTACTGGCCGGGGTGATCCTCTCTGCCACAGACCCGGTAGCCGTGGTCGCGATTTTCAAAAAACTGGGTGCACCGGATCGGCTTAATGCCTTGTTGGAAGGGGAGAGTCTGTTCAACGATGTAACCGTGATTGTGGTGTACGGCATTCTGGTGACGGCGTCACTTAACCCAACCGCTGAGCTGACTGCGCTGGGGGCGTCGTTAACCTTTGCTAAAAGCCTGCTGGGTGGGGTGCTGGTGGGATTGGTAATCGCCTGGATCGGGCGTTACCTGTACCGCTGGTGTATCGGTCATTTCGCCCATACGGTGCTGGGCATTATCGCCGCAGTGCTGTCGTTCTTTGTGGCGGAGCACTGGTTGCATGTATCCGGGGTGGTGGCGGTGTTGAGTGCCGGACTGGTGCTGGGCGAGTTCTGCCGTAAGAACGCGCAGAGGGATCACCACTTTGCGCCGGACTTCTGGGAGCTGAATGCCTACATCGCCAACGCCATCCTGTTCATTCTGGTGGGTGTCACCATTACCGTGTCCATGTTTACCAACCAGTGGCTGGCGATGCTGATCGGTATTGGCGCGGCGACCGTGGTGCGTTTTGTGGTGATCTACGGCTTGCTGCCTATGTTTACGGTGTTGCCGAGGGTAGAACCCTGCGACAGCAACTACAAACAGGTGATGATGTGGGGTGGTTTGCGCGGGGCGGTGTCGCTGGCGCTGGTGCTTGCTATCCCGGTGGAGGTGGAAGGCTGGTACACGGTGCAGTCGATTGTGTATGCGGTGGTGATCTTTACGCTATTTGTGCAAGCGCCGTTTATGGAAAGGCTGGTGCTCAAAACCCTGAAGTAGCTGTATTAGGCACAGTTCGTTAATTTTAAGTCATTGAATATAAATATGTATTCCATATCTCTTAGTACGTTATTGGTTTAATAACGTACAGCGCAGTTTTAACGGATTTTTCCGGCGAGGTGTGATCAATCCGGGATTGCGTTGAGGGTTATGGACGACTGCCAGATGGTTTCGATCACCGGTTGATTGTTTTCCGTGCTGCTCCAGAACAGGTCTTTGCCTACACGCTCTGCCGGTTCCTGATGAGCTTCGTTTTCAAGACGGGTGATCAGCTGACGGGTGACCGCAAGGCTGGTATCGATCAGGACCAGATCGGGCCATTTTTCTTCGATCAGTGGTTTCAGAAACGGGTAGTGGGTGCAACCCAACACCAGGGTATCAGCGCCATGGGCAACCATCGGGTCGATATAGCGGTGGAGCAGGTTGAGGGTTTCCGGTGTGTGCAGTTGGTTCTGTTCAATCTGCTCAACCAGGCCAGGGCAAGCCTGGAGTATCACCTGGCTTTTCCCTTGTACCCGTCGGATCAACGCACGCAGGTTTGGGCTTTGCACGGTGCGTTCGGTGGCGATCACACCCACAATGCCGGATTCGCTATGCTCGATAGCGGGTTTGATGCCGGGTTCTACACCAATCACCGGTACGTCTACCTCTTCACGCAAGGTGGCGATTGCCGAAACTGTGGCGCTGTTACAGGCGACAACGATCGCTTTGGCGCCATGCTCAATCGCTAATGCAGAGATTCTCAGCAAACGGCCGGTGATGAAATCTACGCTTTTGTTGCCGTAGGGAGCATTGGCTGAATCGGCAATATAGAGGAGGTCTTCTGCGGGGAGATGGGCACGGATTTGACGAGCGACGGACAAGCCACCAACGCCTGAGTCGATTACTGCGATAGGTTGAGAAATCCGTGTCCGGCAATCCATTAAGTGCATCCGTTAAGTACAAGAAAATATAGAGATGTCTACTTTAGTCTAATAATTGGGCGCGTGCCAGATCTGGCTTTAAGAGAGCTGTGAGACCGATCAATTCGGGGCCTGCAGCGCCTCTGCAAGGTTATCAAACACTACATGAATTTCACCCGCCAGAAATGTGATCAGGAGCTACAGTTTCAGTTAGGGAAGGGGAAACAGAAGGAAGCACTTATGAACGGCCGATACAATCTTTTCATCGTTGTACTGCTTGTGTTGTCGCTGGGCATGGCGGTGACAGAAGTCGCGTTTAACCTGCACTCTGAAACGATCTCCGAGTCCACCCAAGTAATCTGGGCAATCATATTTCTGTTTTCCACCATTATGTGGGCGTACTACGATGCGGATCGGAAAGACTTCGACAAGCCATTTGATTTCGGGCTATTAGTGTATGTGTTCTGGCCAATCGCATTACCCTGGTATCTGCTGAAAACCCGAGGCCTGGAAGGCGTACTTATCTTTCTGGGCTTCCTGTTTCTTTTTGTGGGACCGTGGCTGGCGGGTTATCTGACACAGATTTATGTGGCCGGTTTGAATGGCTCCGGCAGTTTGTAATGGTGTGGATTCGTTTGGTTCCAGTCGACACTGTTTGCACACCAATCCATACGAATACGTTTAACTGAAATGCTTTAATCGGGAATATTCAGTAGATATACGCATGTATAGAATAGCGATGGGATAGATCTTCAATGCTATGGAGGCCATATGGCAAGCCGATCCACATTCTGGGACAGAATTGCCCTGCATTACTCGAAACAACCGGTGGCGGATGAGCCGTCGTATCAGAAGAAACTCGCGGTTACCCGTGAATTTCTAACACCTGAGAGCAGCGTGTTAGAGTTTGGTTGTGGCACCGGATCGACGGCAATCACCCATGCCCCGGTGGTTAAGGAGGTCTTGGCTACCGACATCTCTGCGAAAATGCTGGAGATAGCGCAGGGTAAAGCGAAGGCCGCGGGCATTGAAAATATCCGCTTTAAGCAGTGCGACCTTGCCGAGTTGCAAAGTGGCGAAGGAAGCTGGGATGTGGTGTTAGGCATGAGCATCCTGCATCTGGTGGATGATAAGGATGAGGCGATTCGCCGTGTGTACAATTTGCTGAAGCCAGGTGGCGTGTTCGTCTCCAGCACCGCTTGTATTGGGGATTTTTCCAGCTGGTTTAAATACATCGCGCCGCTTTTCCGCTGGTTACCGTTGCTGCCTAATGTTGCGGTATTCTCGGAGCAGGAATTGAAACAGAGCCTGATCGCCGCAGGCTTTAAGATCGAATACGATTGGCGACCGGGGAAGGACAAAGCTGTATTTATCGTTGCGCGTAAGCCTGAGTGATTTTGTAGGTTGGGTCGAACCGAAGGCGACACCCAGCTTATGGGGCATTCTGGCAGGTCTGGCCTACAGTGTTTATACGCATATCGAGACGCTTTTCTCTCCCCGTTTTATTACACTGTGAGTTTTATTAGGTACTTGCTAGAAAAGGGCAAATTATGTCTGTGAATATTGAAGATTTGATATTGGCTTTGGATTACACGACATCAGGGGAGCAGTTTGGCTTTTCAGCGTACGTTGATAAGAGATCGGGGGAAATTCACTATGAAGCTGACGATCAGATAGATCCTCTGCCAGATGATTTATACACAAACCCTGAATATATTGAGATACCGACCGCACGTGATCTCGACTTGGGAAGTATGCTGGTACACGACTTTGTTGAAGAGTGTTTTTCTGAGCAAGAAGAAACCGTCAATGAGATATTTCGTAGAAAAGGAGCCTACGCCAAGTTCAAAGAACTGCTTCATACACATGATAAGTTGGACGAATGGTATCGCTATGAGGAAGAGGCTAAGCGCAACCGTTTGCGGGAGTGGGCGCAGCTTAACGATGTTGAGATTTCTCGATAAGGTGGTCTAGATGTTGGGTGTCGCTTCACTCGACCCAACCTACGTTTAGTGGAAGGCGTGTCGATGCTGGAGCTACGACCAAACTGCGAATGTTGCGATAAGGATCTGCCACCGGATTCAACCGAGGCGCGTATCTGTACCTACGAGTGCACGTTCTGCAAAGACTGCGTAGAGGACGTGTTGTATAACGTTTGCCCGAACTGGGATGGCGGCTTTGTACCGCGCCCGATCCGACCAAAAACCGCACGCCGCCCGGGTGGGATTTAGCGCATCAGCCTGCATCGACCGAGCGGGTGCATACCCAATACAGCCACGAAGAGCTGGCTGCATTTTGTGGTGAGGTGAAGGATATTCCGCCGGTGGAGCGTTAGTGCTTCGATCCTTGTAGCAGCCCGCTCCGAGGGCGACTCTGTTTCTTTGTCGCGGTCGGAGCCCGCTGCTACATGGTTTCGTTGAATGCTTTTGTAGGGCACCCTTTAGGGTGCCGGCAGCGTGATCACCTTCGATGACGATATTACCCTATATCGGTATCAATAGTTTTTGTTGCTGCGGTCTCCGACCGCGACGTTTAGAACAGTCGCCCTCGGTACCCAAAGGGCATGATAAGCGGGCTGCTAGAGTACGTTATTTAAGGAGATAAAACCGTTTATGGAAAAACGCAACATTGAGATTTTGGATCTGCCTCGCGAGCGAATTGATGAAATTGAGCCGCTGTGGAATGCCCTAAATTCTCATCACCAAGCCCGTTCTACTCACTTCGAACAGCACTTCTCAACCTTTACCTTCGATAAGCGTGTAAAACATTTGAATGCGGCGCCTTACCTCAAGATATTCGTCGCCGTAGATGGTGATGTGTTTGTGGGTTATTGCATCGCATCTGCAAATGAAAGCAAAGGCGAAATTGACTCGCTGTACGTGCAACAAGGTTATCAAGGAGCTCGGCTTGGTCAGCAATTGATGGATTGCTCTATAGCGTGGCTGGAGGATCAGAAATGCACCCAGATAAGCGTATATGTCGCGGAAGGAAACGAAGAGGCAATGCCGTTTTACGAACGTTTCGGATTTAAACCGCGTTTTCAGGTGATGCAGATTCGTCGGTAGATGCAGATGCGTGTCTTTGCTTGAACGACTGCGTAGGTTAGTCATCGCGTAGCGATGCCTAACGTGTTGGGCACCGTTTCACGGTGGCCAACCTACATTTCATCCACTTTCTTCGGCAGGAAATCAACACCTGTAGCAGCCCGCTTATCATGCCCTTTGGGTACTGAGGGCGACACGTTTATTTGTCGCGGTCGGCACCCTAAAGGGCATAAAAGCCCGCTGCTACATGGTTTCGTTGAATGCTTTTGTAGGGCACCCTTTAGGGTACCGGTAGCCTGAAGGCTACCCTACAAGGAGGGATGTCATACTTTTAGAGAGTGTCTTTTCATCGGCGACTATCCCATAGTTGATTGCAAACAATAACAACGCTAAGCGCTTCAACGACGGGAGTTTTGAGATGGAGAACACCTCCAGGTTTGATCACTTTATCGAGTCCTTTACCCAGCTGATCGAGCAGAGGGCCAGTGAAGAGCAGGTCTTTTCCGACGGTAAGGCGTTGCTTGTGGATCTGGTCAGCAATGACGACTGGCTACCGGAAGAGTTTGCGCAGCCATCTGAAAGCACCTATCAGCAATTTCTGCTGCACTGTGATCCGCAGGATCGTTTCTCTGTAGCTAGCTTCGTATGGGGACCGGGCCAGACTACGCCGGTACATGACCACACAGTTTGGGGCATGGTAGGTATTCTGCGGGGTGCTGAGACCTGTGACGAATACACCGTAAATGACGACGGTATTCGCCATCTCGGCCAGCATCTGTTGAATCCAGGGGAGGTGGATCTGGTATCACCGACCGTGGGCGATGTACACAAGGTATCCAACGCCCACGAGGATAAGGTATCGATCAGTATTCACGTGTATGGCGCCGATATAGGTAAAGTCCTGCGCCACACCTTTAATCCGGAAACCGGAGCGCCTGCGGACTTTATCTCCGGTTACACCAACCGCGCCTAACGCCAGTTCTGCTTACAAAAGGCTAGCGGTACAGCTTTTCGGCCCACTGGGTCAGACCGGCGGTCACACTACCAAAGTGATCGCCGTCCACCACCGGAATCTCTCCCAGCTTCTCTGCAATCGCTTTGCGCACCACCGGTGATTTTGCGGTACCGCCGGTCACGTATATCAGGTCCGGCGCGCACTGCGCCTGGTTCAGCGCTTCGGTCATCAGGTCTACGATCTTCGCTACAGGGCGGTTGACCGCCTGTTCATAGGTCGCTTTGCTGATCGCCTGGGTGAGTGCGTTGTCGATGTAGTTCAGATCGACAAAGTGTTCCGGCTGATCAGACAGCTTGATCTTTGCCTGCTCGGCACTGCGCACCAACTGATAGTTCTGTTTCATCTTCTGCAGTTGCAGCAGGCGGGCGAGTTTGTGTGGTTCTTCCGCATCGCGCTGCAGTTGTTCCATCAATTCGATGTTCTGCATGGAGTTAAACTCGGTCTGCGCCGGAATATCATTCACGGACACCGCGTTCCAGTACGGCTGACTTGGCAGCGGACGACCGCTTCTCAGCGTTCCACCCATACCGAACACCGGCATCAGGCCTCGATACGCTAGATTAATATCCAGATCATTACCGCCCACACGGGAACCGCTGTGGCCAAGAAAGTCGTCGCTACGATCGGCTTTGGCACGGTGCTGCGGACCCATGCGCACCACGGAGCAGTCGGTCGTACCACCACCCACATCCACCCCCAGAAC
>NZ_CAXRBQ010000170.1:0-12309 GCF_964228735.1 Pontibacterium sp.
GTTGTCTGAACTGAGAGCGGGGGTTGCCAGCCTGTTTATGAAATCCCGTCCTCGCCCCTCAAGGCCGAGGACGGTAAAGATGTCAAAGACTCGTTATCCGGTGGATCGCAATGCTGCTCCCCTTAAGTGAACAGCATTACGGCAATTGCCGGGCTTTTTAGTGGGAGAATATTTGAAGCTTAGGCGGCCTGAGTCGCTGCCTGTTCGCTGCGGCTGAAGGCGGTCAGTATGGCCTGCAGGGTCGCTGCGGTGGTATCTGCTGCAACCGCAACGGCGAAGTGCTGTTCGCCGTTCAGATTAACGCCCACACAAGCACGTGCTTTGGCGTCAGTACCTTTGGATACCGCAAACTCGTCGAAGTGGGTCACTTCAATCTCGCAACCGAATTTCGCGGTCAGTGCTTCACACAGCGCGCCTACTGCACCGGTGCAGGTGCCCTGCAGGGTGTGGTCAGCTACACGGATCTCGGCTTGGGTCTGTGCACCTTCGGTGTGCAGGTCGTAACCGTCCAGAATCCACTGTGCGTTAACGTTTTCAAAGTTCTCGTCGTACAGCGCTTTGATCTCTTCCGGGGAGATCTCACGACCGCTCTGTTCGGTGGCCTTCTGAATCACTTTACTCAGCGCAGCGTGCATCCATTTCGGAAGTTCGATACCGTAGTCTCGCTCCAGTACCAATGCCACGCCGCCTTTACCGCTCTGGCTGTTGATACGTACAACCGCGTCGTACTCACGGCCGATATCCAGTGGATCGATCGGCAGGTAAGCCACTTCCCAGTGCGGCAGGTTTTTCGCTTCGTGGTATGCCATCGATTTACGGATCGCATCCTGGTGGCTGCCGGAGAATGCGGTGTATACCAGCTCGCCCGCCCAAGGGTGACGTGCCGGTACTGGCAGTTCGTTGCAGTACTCGACGGTTTCGATAATTTCGTTGATGTCGGAGAAGTCCAGCTTTGGATCGATACCCTGGGAGTAGAGATTCATACCCATGGTGATAGCGTCCATGTTGCCGGTGCGCTCACCGTTACCCATCAAGGTGCCTTCGACACGGTCCGCGCCGGCCATTACGCCCAGTTCAGCCGCTGCTACTGCACAACCACGGTCGTTGTGGGTATGCAAGCTGATGCGTACGTGCTCACGCTTTTTCAACTTACGGCAGAAGTACTCGATCTGATCGGCAAACACGTTAGGCGTGGACATCTCAACGGTGGATGGCAGGTTGATCACAACCTTCTGGCCGTTTTCTGGTTCCCACACGTCGATCACGGCGTCACAGACGTCGACTGCGTAGTCCATCTCGGTACCGGTGAAGCTCTCTGGCGAATACTGGAATGTCCAGTCGGTGTCCGGGTGTTCTGCCGCGTACTGCTTCAGCCACTTAGCGCCCTGTACAGCGATGCCGGTGATACCGTCGCGCTCCATACCAAATACCTGTTCACGCTGAACGGTCGAGGTGGAGTTGTATACATGCACAATCGCTTTCTTCACACCACGCAGGGATTCGAAGGTGCGCTTGATCAATTCTTCACGTGCCTGTACCAGCACCTGAATGCAAACGTCGTCTGGGATCATCTCCTCGTCGATCAGTTTGCGCATGAATTCGTAATCCGGCAAAGAGGCGGAAGGGAAACCCACTTCGATCTCTTTAAAGCCGACTTTGACCAGCAACTGGAACAGCTTGGTTTTCTTCTCAACCGACATCGGGTTGATCAGAGCCTGGTTGCCATCGCGTAGATCAACGCTGCACCAGTCGGGAGCTTTAGTGATCTGCTTGTCCGGCCAGGTGCGATCGGTCAAAGCAAGCGCTGGAAATGGACTGTATTTACGATGGTCAAACATGACGGTGTTCCTGAGTCTTAATTTGCTGGTTTATTTATAATGTTCTGGCTACTCAACTGCAAAAGCCCCGCGATCATAGCTGAAACGGGGCTTTAGTCATCCGGCACTTTTGGCGCTTGGGTGTTCGGTTCGATAAACCGGGAAAGTGTCAGGCCGCAACAGCTTTTGACTGCTAAGCCACCGATGGGAGGTAACACCACCGGGGAACTGCTCTCCTGTGTCTGAGTTGCCGTGAGGCTCATCAGTCAACGAGGAATAGTGTAGGGAAAATGCTCCGCAATTAATCCTCTTAATTCAACGAATTATCACTATTTGCGCAATTATATGTAAGGGTTTAGTATTTTTCTGTAAATAAAATTGCGTAAAGCGGATTTGTTATGAAGATAAATGTCGAGCTGGACCGGTTTGATATCAAAATATTGCACGAATTGCAGCGAGATGGCGGTCTTTCCAACCAGGATCTGGCTGAGCGGGTTGGGCTGACGGCAGCGCCGTGCTCACGTCGGGTAAAACAGCTGGAAGAGAACGGTGTGATCGCCGAGCGAGTAGTGCGGTTGAATGAGCGCGCGGTGAACCTGAACCTAATCGCCATCCTGCATATCAGCATGGACAAACACATTCCGGAACGTTTCGAAGAGTTTGAACGTGAGATCAGCAGTCTGCCGGAGGTGATGGAGTGTTTGCTGATCACCGGTCACGAGGCAGATTACCAGCTGAAGATTGCGGTACCGGATATGGATAGCTACCACAACGTGTTGCTGGGGACGATCACGCGGATTAAAGGGGTAACCGGAGTGAAGTCCTCCTTTGTGATGCGCAAGATCGTAGATAGCTGCGCGGTACCGCTGAAGTACATTCAGCGTTAAAGCGTATCCTGCAGGTCTGAGCTAAGACTTCTCATTACACCGGACTCGCGAGTACATAAGTCAGATCGTGACACCTTCGGTAGTTGTTCGCCGGCGATGATTTGCCTCGGTGCTTTATGCAAAGTTTTCAGGCTAGAGCGCAAATGTGAGGTAAATGTGAGTTCTGCCTGTTTTTCTGTCTTGGCCGCGGATGGCGGGGTATATTGGCGCCATCGTAATAGTGGAAAGGGTGTTTCCGAACAATGAAGCAGGGCGCACTGCTACGGCAGTTTGTTATTTGGATTTTGCTGGCGAACGTGCTCAGCATCGGATTTATGGCGGTGGTCGGCAAACAGGCGTTGGATCGCAGTGCGCGGGACACCGTCGGGCGCTCGCAGGAAGATCGATTGAGCGGCCTTGCCCGGGTCTTGGCACGCCACTATGCCTATCATGGTGATTGGCTACCGGTGATTGAGAACAAGCAGCTGTGGTGGACGCTGGCAGCGCCGATGGCGATGATGCCCAATCCGGACGGCAGTGCCCCCGATCTTGCCGATATGCGTACAAATCATACCTACCTGCATCCGATGCTGACATCCGAAAGCTATGGCGGACGTGCCTCACTGCTTTCTAAAGATCTGCATGTTCAACCGATGCCAGGGGCAAATGCGGGCCCACGAGATCTGGCGCCACCTCCGCGTCGCATGCCGTCATTGAATGAGCTTGCTGGTTCGTTGCTGCTTTACGATACAAACGGCACCTTGTTACGCGGAGATCCCAAGCACGAACGCATTACCTCGGTTGAGGTGCCCATTATCGTGCGGGGTGAAGTCGTAGGTGTATTGAAACGCCCCCGTCCGCTGCACGAGATTCAGAAAATCAAATTCAGCGTTTGGAGTACGGCCACCGAAACGCTGGTGTGGGGATTGCTGATTGCGCTCTCCATTTCACTGCTTTCCGCATACGCGGTCAGTAAGAACCTGACGCGACCGTTGGTCCGCATCTCGGCAACCCTGCGCAACCTGGCTTCCGGACAGTTCGACGCGCGTATGCCCGCGACTAACAATGTGGCCTACCAGCCGATCTGTGATGACGTGAACTTTCTTGGCCGTGCGCTGGAGGAGAGTAAAGAGACACGTCAGCGCTGGATCAGTGATATATCCCACGAGCTGCGTACGCCGGTCAGTATCCTGAATGCGGAAATCGAGTCAGCGGAAGCAGGGATTCAGGGCTCATCTGAAGATATGCTGAAGTCGATGCGCGAAGAGGTTGTTCAGCTCAACCAGTTAATCAATGATCTGAAGATGTTGAGTCATTCTGACCTGGGCGGCCTCAACTTTGAGCGAAGTGAAGTAAAGGTTGATCAGTTTTTGGAGCAGTTTGCCGATAAGATCCGGAACGCTGCCAACAAACAAAATTTAGACTTCGAGCTGAGCCAGGCTGCACTGCCTGCTGACGTGAGGTTGTTTGCAGATGAAAACCGTTTGCGTCAGGTATTTGATAATCTGCTGCAGAACAGCCTGCGGTATACCGACAACGGTGGCATGATTCGCTTGACGGCTACCGCTACGGACAACCAGGTGCGGATCGTGTGGGAAGATTCTGACCCGTCGGTACCCGATGAATCACTGCCCATGCTATTTGAGCGTTTGTATCGGGTGGAAAGCTCACGCAGCCGTGCGACCGGTGGTTCAGGCCTGGGCCTGTCGATCTGCAAGAGCATTATCGATGCGGAGGAAGGTGAAATTACAGCCCGTCACTCCGAACTGGGTGGCCTGGCCATTGTGATTACACTGCCACTGGAGCAGGGGTAAATGCCCCAGGCAGGCCGATCAGTGCGAAGTTAATTATGGAACAATCCTATGACGGAACATTCGCCAACAATCTTGATTGCAGAGGATGAGCAGAAACTGGCTCGCCTGTTGAGCAACTACCTGCAAGCACAGGGGTATCAATGCCACCATGTAGATCGGGGAGATATGGTAGAGCCTTGGCTGGCGGACAACCATGCCGATCTGTTGTTGCTGGACATTATGATGCCCGGCAAAGATGGAGTTGAGGTCTGTCGTGGTCTGCGCGAACACTCGGATATCCCGATCATCATTTTGACCGCGCGGGTGCAGCAGGTGGATGAACTGCTTGGACTGGACCTAGGTGCGGATGACTACATCTGCAAACCGTTTCAGATGGTAAACGTGGAGGCACGTATTCGTGCCACGTTGCGTCGCGTGAAACGCTTTCAGACGCAGGAACAGCCCAGGGAGTTGATTGAACTACTCAGTGACTCAATCAAACTACGGGTCAACGGGCACGATATCCAGCTCACCGCATCGGAATACCGCTTGCTGGAAGTGCTGCATAACCATAAAGGCCAGATCTTCAGTCGAGGGCAGTTACTGGATCGTATCCACGATGACCATCGCGTGGTGACCGATCGCACTATTGATACGCTGGTTAAATCGATTCGTAAAAAGATCAGTGCCGTTTATGACGATCGAGTGCTGATTCATTCCGTATATGCCATGGGCTACAAGTTGGAGATCTAGTGCGTATGCTACTGGAATCTCTATACACGCTCCGCTGATCAGGCTTAAAAACGTTGCTTTTCGTAGCTTTTTCCTATGATTTTTTGTGGTTCAGAGGGATTAATCGGATCGGTTATAGATACATTCATCGTCCTTCAGGTACATTAGCGCCAGATTCTGAAAGAAACCCTCGGGAAACGCCTAGTCTGTATTTGGATCGGTCGAATCCCTGGCACACTGTTTGACGGAAAGTATGTTGTTTATGCGATCTGCACTCGGCCTGTTAGGCCTTATCTCTGTGGTATCTTCCCCTGTTTTTGCGTACGAGCGTGATCAGAGTTGCGCCACGAATATTTACATGGTTGAAAAGCGCGAACATAAAACTGCCCGCTGGGAGCGCTTTAACGAGATTCCTGGCAGTGTGCCACCGGTGATGGCGCAGATCTTCGAAGAGATTGGTACGGTGCCGATCGACGCATCCGATAAGTGGATAGCCGGTTTCTTTACTGCAGCACCTGAAATTGAGCAGGTAGATGAGAAGCGAACCCGCTTTACCTGGCATCAAGAAGCGGGCCGCAACGAAGTACATCTGGTTGTGACCAAGCAGCAGGGCTGTATCAAGCAGATTATCCTCTCTTATCCTAATCGCAGCGGGAAGGGCACTCACAGCATCGAAAGTCTGATACAGGAAAACGTCGTCCCGGAGAGCCGCTTGATCTCAATGCCGAAGGATGAGAACCGCCGCTGTGAAATGAAAGTGATCGAAACGCAGAGCTACAACTACAGTGTGAACCGCAAAGGGCGCTATGTACGGGAGGAGGATCTGCCACCTTTCGTAGCTGTTACCCTGCGTGATTTTCTGGGCAGTGGTTTGCACAGCTCCGAACGTACCCTGTATGACCTGGGAAAACCCAAACGGGTGAGGGGGAACCTAGTGTGGGATGTTAAAGATGGCCACGGTAAGCCCTACACCATCGAGGTGGATACGGATTCGGGCTGTGATAAAACCATGACCATCCGCTGGCGCAGCAAACTTGGCGCGCGTCTTCAGGTTGAGCGTGACAACACCTTCGCAATCCTTCCGGAATCCTGATTTCTTTATATCCCTATCCGTCCCTTCTTTCAGAGCCCAGGCCATCCAGGTTTGGGCTTTCTTTATGATATCGGGCAACCGAGCCACGAATAGTCCATCTTTAAGCTGGTTATTTCCGGTTTTTCTAATATGTTTATCTTTAGCGCCTCGCAACTCGTACTCAATAAGTGTGTTGCTACTCCGGATTGAATGCGCAGCGTTAAAGGACTGAGATGGAACGATCGGAAACGTTTTTAAGCCTTGTATTGGATGAACTGGCGGTCAGCGTAGCAGTTGTCTCTCCGCTAGGAGATATACTCTACGTAAACCGTTCGTGGGTTGAGTTTGGCCGCTGCAACGGCGAGCCCGAAACCACAGACTGGCTTGAGGTCAATTACCTTACGGTATGCAAAGCGTCGGCCACAGCCGGTGATCAGTTTGGCATGGATGCCCTGAAAGGCATCCAATCGGTTATTGAGGGCGGTAGCGAACAGTTTTCCTATGAATACCCCTGCCACAGTCCGGATCAGCAGCGCTGGTTTCTGATGTTGGCTACGCCCATTGAATACCGGGGACAGCGGTGTTGTGTAATCGTGCATCAAAACATTACTGAGCGACATCTGGCCGAAGAGCGGGTATTACAGCTTTCATGCACAGACGGGTTAACAAAGATCAGCAACCGTCGATATTTCGAAGAGTTTTTTCAGACCGAGTGGAAGCGTTGTATGCGCCTGGGGACTCCTATCTCGCTAATCCTGTTCGATGTCGATCACTTCAAGCTGATTAACGATCAATACGGACACCCCGAAGGTGACAACGTATTAAGGCAGGTTGCCCGCTGCGCTGACCGCTTAGCGCGTCGCCCAGGGGACATTTGTGCACGTTACGGTGGGGAAGAGTTTGTAGTTGCTTTGAGTGGAGTAGGTCTGGATGCTGCCAGGGCTGTATCCCGGCAGTTGCTGCAGTCGATTGAGGAGTTGGGCATCCCTAATGTACGCTCCCCGATAACGCCATCCCTGACCATCAGTTGTGGTGTGGCCAGCGCCTTTCCAGAACGGGGAAGCTCGCCAGAGAAGCTGATTAAGCTGGTCGATAAGGCGTTGTATTCCGCCAAGAAAAACGGGCGTAACCAGATCTGCACGCCCGCATCATTAATATCTACCTTCGATGATGTTATTTGAAGTCCAGCAGCTCCACATCGAAGATCAGGGTAGAGCCCGGTGTGATGACGCCCGCTGAACCGTTGCCATAGGCCAGTTCACTGGGAATAAAGAAGCGGGTCTTTTCACCGACCACCATCAACTGAACACCTTCAGTCCAGCCTTTGATCACCTGATTCAAGCCAAACTCGATCGGTTCGCCGCGCTCAACGGAGCTGTCAAATACCGTACCGTCAATCAGCGTACCGTGATAGTGCACTTTCACTTTGGAAGTTGCTGTCGGGTGTTCGGTGCCACTGCCTTCCTGCAGCACTTTGTATTGCAGACCGGATGCCGTGGTCATCACGCCTTCTTCGTTTTTGTTTTGTGCGAGAAATGCTTCGCCAGCCGTTTTATTTTGTGCCGCGGCCTGTTTGTTCTTCTGGCTGTTTCGGAACAGGAAAAACACGATAAGGATCAGCAGGATTGGAAAGATAAGTTCTAGCATTTCAGGGCCTTAGAAGCTGCGTGAGTAAGGCTTAATGATGCGTTGCGCAGAAAACGTATGCAACTTTTTGTCTGAGGGCTCCGATGAAGAAATCGATATATTGAGAAAAAATCGGAATTATTCGCAATCAAATACACGCTTGGTTCGTCTTCTTTATTGAGTGGCCACTCAATTTAATAAAAACGTTTAAGGAGAGACCCAACAATGAACAGCAAAACGATCATTACTGCGGCTGTTATCAGCCTGAGCGCCGTTGCCACTTCTGCTTATGCAGTACCTGATGCACCAAAAAACTGGGAAAAATGTGCAGGCATTGCTAAAGCTGGCATGAACGACTGTGGCGCACTGGACGGTTCCCACGGGTGTGCAGGGCAGGCTAAGTCCGACAACCTGGCTGCTGAATGGGTATACGTCCCTGAAGGTACCTGTGAAAAGATTACAGGTGGTGTTGTTGCCAAAGTTAAGCCTGCTAAATAAGGCAAGGCATCATGACCGCTATCGGTTGCAAGGGCGTAGGTCTGGGCCTGCGCTCCCCCCATCTACGCGAGGTGATCAGGGATACACCGGATGTACCCTGGTTTGAGGTGCATATCTGTAACTACATGGGGGGAGGATTAAGTCGCGCTTTACTGGCGCAGATTAGCGAGCGCTACCCACTCAGTTTTCACGGCGTAAATCTGAACCTTGCCGGGGTAGAACCGTTGGATGAAGGGTATCTGAAACGGTTAAAAGCGGCGGTTGACGAGTTTAACCCTGCGCTTGTATCGGAGCACGCGTGCTTTAACACCCACCAGGGACAGTTCTTTCATGATCTGATGCCTGTGCCGTTTACCGACGAGGCTGTGTTTCATCTGGCTGGTCGAGTCGCTCAGGTGCAGGAGCTGTTAGGCCGTCCGATCCTGATCGAAAACCTGTCGCGTTATTTCACCTACGATCAGAGTGAGATGAGCGAAGGCCGGTTTATGGCTGCAGTGTGTGAAGAAGCGGACTGTGGCTTGTTGCTGGATCTGAACAACGCATACGTGAATCAGGTCAATCTGGGTGAAGACCTGAATCAGTTTATTGCGGAGCTGCCACTGGAGCGGGTGGGGGAAATCCACCTGGCCGGATTCACAGAACAGAACGGGATGCTGATCGATACCCATGGCGCGCCGATATGTGATGCGGTTTGGAAGGCATACAAGGATTTTTGTGAACTGCGTGCCGATGTTCCTTGTCTGATCGAATGGGACAACAACCTGCCGTCACTTCAGACATTGATGCAGCAGCGGGATGTTGCTCAGGGGATTTTCGATGAGGCGTCTGGGAAACTGACAGGAGTGGTGTCAGCGTGAAATCAGAGCAAAAAAGAGCCTCGTTAGGCCAGGACAGTGCCTATAACTGCGCGCTGACCGCCTTCGCTGATGCCGTTTTGGAAGGACGGGACGATGTTGCGCCGTACACCAATAATTATCTGGGTGTGCATCGCATGGCGCTTGGAAACATCTATCTTTGCGTGAAAGAGGTACTGGGTGATGGCCCGTTTGCAGCATTAGCCGGCGTTTACGTAAAGCACTTTCCCGCAAGCCAATGGGATGTGAACCGCTATGGTGAGCGTTTTTCCGAGCTTTTGGCAGCTCAGGTAAATGGGGTAAAAGCGGACGCATTCGACTGGCCCGCAATAGCCGCCCTGGCCGCGATCGAATACGCGATCACAGAGCAATATTATGCCGACAACGACCTAAAGCATGGAGGTGAACCAACCGTGATCGAAGCGGAAGCAACCGTCCAGTTACATCAGGGTTGGATACACCGGTTGGCGGCTTTGCATCCTTATGCGGATATTGCCGCGAGGCTGTCGTTTGAGTCGTCTGTAGCTGTTTGGCGGGAAGATCTGCGAATTAAGGTGATGCCTGTTGATCTGATCCTCGATACAGGAGATGGACCTTCATGAGCGAGCAGGTGTTGAACGAAGCACAGCTACAGCAGCTTTATCAGTATGCAATGGTACTGAGTCAGCACCGTGATGACGCTTACGACCTCCTGCAATCGGCGATTGAGTCCTACCTGGTAACGGTAAAGCGCGGCAGTCCAACCATTGATTGCCCGGAAGCGTACGTGCGTACATTGATTCGTAACCGTTATATCGACCATTATCGGTACCGCCGGCGCTGGTCAAGTGAGTCATTTGAGGAGCTGGCCCTATATGATATTTCTCCAGTCGATCTGGAGAAGGTGGTGATTGATAATAGCGAGCTGGAGCACCTCTGGGCGAAGCTGAGTGTTGAAGATCGCGATATCCTTTATCACTGGGCGGTGCTTGGCTACAGCACCGATGAGGCGTGTGCACTCATGGATATGCCGCGTGGCACTTTCCTGTCGCGCATCCATCGGTTGCGAAAACGCTGCCTGGCAATCAGTAAACCGCTATCCGGAGCGCAGGAGTAGAAGTATGAAAAAGGATAATCCTGACCATAATCCGCTGCCCCTGAAAGACGCGATTCGAGATCAGGCTTCATCGGAAAATCTAGTGCCTGAGCAATTAAACGATCTGATGGCGATGCAACGCGCGGTATTGGATGACAAGCCGCAGCCAGTGAGACAATTCCCGTATTGGTTAACAGCCGCTGCCGCCTGTTTAGTGCTGGTGGTGAGCTTTTTTGTCTGGAATACATCCAACGAGCAATATGCACGTGAAATTGCGTTAGAGGTGGTTGAAAACCACCTGAAGCTTAAACCGATGGATGTAAGAACTCAGTCGATGACCGAGATTCAGAGCTTCTTTACGCAGCTTGATTTCTCACCTGCACAATCCAGTCTGCTGGAAAATCAGTTTGACCTGCCCGAGCAGCTGATGATCGGCGGACGTTACTGCTCGGTGAAAGGTGTAACTGCCGCACAGCTCCGTTATCGCGGTACGGATGACCAGTTAAGAACCTTCTACGAAGTAGGCTACGACGAAGATAAATTTGGTCGCATGCCCGATATCGACAAGGGTGAAACACCGCAAGAGATCATCGTCAAAGGTCTGAAGGTAACCATGTGGGTAGAGAAGGGCTTACTGATGGCCCTGGTAAAAGATATGTGATGAAAGAAGTAGTGCTTGTATAAACTTCATAGAGCCGGTGCTGAGTTAATTAGTACCGGCTTTTTCATAATGGCTGAGAAACATCTCGACTGTATCACGGATGATGAATTCAGCGGCCTGAGCATCAGGGAAGGGGTGATTCATTAATAGCTGTGGCCAAAACGCAGATGCTTTAATGAGCCCGAAAAACTGGTTTGCTGCATAGGCTGGCTCAACAGGTTTCATGCGCCCATCCGCAATCGCTTTTTCAATCCACTTATCCAGTCCCTGATCTGATTGCTCAAATCGCTGACGGGCTTCGTCGGCGAGTTTCGGATCATGCACACATTCAACCATCAAGATCCTGGCGAGATCTAGAAAGCGTTGTGACTGAAGCAGTTCCATCTTGTGTTGGCCAAAGCGCATCAACTGCTCTTTAAGCGACATCTCTTTATCGTAAGCGTAGATATCTCCGGCGCACGCGACTTCAAACATCTGCTGAACCAGCTCCTGGAACAGCAGTTCCTTACTGGCAAAGTGGTTGTATACGGTACGTTTGGAGACTTCCGCGCGTGCGGCCAGTGCATCCATGCTCGTGGCCTGAAAGCCTTTTTCGCGAAACTCCTGGATTGCCGCATCGATAATCGCGGCGCGTTTGCGTTCTCTAAGTGTCAGGTTCTTATTCACGGTTCGGTGGGTAATTCATAAGTTTTGTAAAGTATACACTGCGCAGTTTACTTTTATAATGTTAAAATTACACTGCACGGTGTAGTTTACTGTTGAGAAGGTGCTGGGCAGGAATAGATGAAAATATTGGGCATGTTGTTTTTGGGAGGTTTGCTGAGCGTGGCGCTGTACGCCTGCGCGTCTCAACCGAAAGAGGTTACCTTCAACCAGTCGGCAAATTTTGGTGATGGTGAGTTTCAAAATGAAAAGCAATTTAAGATGTCGGAGGCGGGCACAATGGTGAAAATTCTATGGCGATACCTGACCGAAAAACGGGTTGATGCTAAACCGGTCGATCCTATTCCGGTGCAATCAATCGCTTCCGAACAGCTGGTGGCAGAGAACCAAACCGGTGTAGCGATCTATCGTTTGGGGCATTCCAGTCTACTTTTGGCGGCAGAAGGTGAATTCTGGTTGATCGATCCAGTCTTTTCGGAGCGGGCATCACCGGTTAACTGGGCTGGCCCTAAGCGTTTCCATAAAACACCGCTGACACTAGCCCATATTTTTCATGAAGGTATATACGAAAACGGCTGAAAGCCCTATGGTTATTGGTGTCTATACAATTCCCACAAGCCATCAGCCGTTTACAAAATGGTACCACATACTT